>NZ_CP049259.1:972857-1297142 GCF_011047315.1 Altererythrobacter sp. BO-6
CTAGATCGGGTTCTCCTTGATATGCTGGCGGGCGATAATGATCCGCTGCATCTCGTTGGTCCCCTCGCCGATGCACATCAGCATGCTGTCGCGGTAATAGCGTTCGATGTCGTATTCCTTGGAATAGGAATAGCCACCGTAAATGCGCATCGCCTCCTGGCTGTTTTCGACCGCTGCTTCCGAAGCGAAATACTTCGCAATACCCGCTTCCTTGTCGCAGCGTTCGCCGCGATCATAGGCTTCCGAGGCATCAAGCGTCAGCAGCCGTGCGGCGCGGGCGCGCGTCACCATCTCGCCGAGCTTCAGCTGGATCGCCTGGTGCTGCGCGATCGGCTTGCCCATGGTTTCGCGCTGCTGCGCGTATTCGGTCGCCAGCCGCAGCGAGCCTTCGGCCAGCCCCACGCCGCGCGCGGCCACGTTGATGCGGCCCAGTTCCAGCCCGCCTGTCGCCTGGAAGAAGCCCTGCCCTTCGACCCCGCCGATCAGCTGGTCGGCCGGAATGCGGTAATTGTCGAAAATCAGCTCGGCGCTGTCGATCGACTTGTAACCCAGCTTGTCGAATTTCTTGCCGGTGGTGAATCCGTCACGCTTGTCGGCGATGAACAGGCTCATCCCCTTGTAGCGCGGTTCAGCCGCCGGATCGGTCTTGACCAGCAATGCGAAGCAGGATCCGTTGAGCGCATTCGAAATCCACGTCTTGGTGCCGTTGATCACGTAATGATCGCCGTCGCGCACTGCGGTGGTGCGGATCGCCTGCAGGTCGGTGCCGGCATTGGGCTCGGTCAGCGCCAGCCCGCCGCGAATCTCTCCGCTGGCGAATTTGGGCAGCCACTTGGCCTTTTGCTCGGGCGTGCCGAAGCGTTCGACCGCCGCCGCCATGATCAGGTGCGAATTGAAAATGCCGGTGATCGCCATCCAGTAGCTGGAAATGCGCATCACGATCTTGGCATAGGTCGTCGCCGGCAGGCCCAGCCCGCCATATTCCTGGCCGATAGTGGCACCGAACAGGCCCATTTCCGACATCTGCTCGACCAGCTTTTCCGGCCAGATGTCGTTGTGGTCATGATGCTGGATCACCGGGATCACTTCACGCTCCAGCCAGCGGTCGATCGCGTCCATGAAGGCGCGTTCCTCATCCGGGTCGATCGTGCGGATCTGGTCGTCAAACTTGGGGGCGGTAGCCATGGGAAAATCCTCAGTCGTCGAGATTGCCGAAGCCGCGCTTCCATACGAGTACGGTGCGCTTGTAATGCGCGACCACATCGCCGTGCTGGTTCTTGGCGATGGTCTTGAAGGTCACGATGCCCTGTTCGGGGCGGCTCTTGCTTTCGCGCTTTTCCAGCACTTCGCTTTCGCAATAAAGCGTGTCGCCAACGAACAGCGGCTTGGTCATCCGCACTTCGTCCCAGCCGAGATTGGCGATCGCCTTGCCGCTGGTGTCGGACACGCTCATGCCCGTCATCAGCGCGATGGTGAACGGGCTGACCACCAGCGGTTTGCCGAATTCGGTATCTTTCGACAGCTCATAGTCGAAATGCGCCGGGTGGGTGTTCATCGTCAGCAGCGTGAACCACACATTGTCGGCATCGGTGATGGTCCGTCCGGGCCGATGTTCATAGACATGGCCTTCCACGAAATCCTCGAAATAGCGGCCCTGCACCTCGCGGAAGCGACCGGGGGCAACTTCGATAACACCGTCACGCATTTGCTTGTCCTTTGCTGCGCGCGATCACCGCGCGATAAGTCTTGATCATCGGGGCTTCGAGCATGCGGCCCTTGTGCCGCACCGCCTTGCCGCCGGTTTCCTCGTAAACACGCAATGCCTCTTCTGCTTCGGCGATCTCCGCTTCGGTGGGCGAAAAGGCGGCTTCGATCGCAGGGACCTGGCGCGGATGGATCGCGGCCTTGGCGGAGATCCCGATCGCCCGCGCAGCCTCGCATTCGCGCTCGAGCCCTGCGTCATCGTCGAGGTGGATGAAGGGCACGTCGATCAGTGGTTTGCGCGCCTCGGCACAGGCCAGCACCAGCTGCTGGCGCGCGGCGAGCAGCGGTTCCCACGATACGGCCACGCGCAACTCGCCAGAGAAGTCCGCCCCACCGAACATCAGCGCGCAGACCTGCGGGTGGCTGACGATTGCCAGCGCGCTGCGCAACCCTCGCGGCGTTTCGATCAGCGGGATCAGCTGCGGGCAGCGATCGCCAAGCGCGCTCGCGACGATATCCAGCTCAGTCGCGGTTTCGACCATCGGTACCATCAGGATCGCGGGCAGCACGTCGGCTTCGGTCAAAGCGGCAAGGTCGCGAATCCCGGCGGCGGTTGTCACGGCATTGATGCGGATGGCAAAGCCTTCACCCGCCTCGGCCACCTGCTGCAACGCAGCGGCGCGCGCGCTTTCCTTGTCGGCCGGGCCGACCGCATCCTCAAGGTCGATTACCACCAGCCCGGCACCGGCAGCAGCCGCTTTCGCAAAGCGATCTGGCCGCGAACCCGGCACGAACAAGAGGCTGGAAGCTGCAAACATGCGAATAGATCGAGTCCCGATTGAGGCCCGCAAAAGCGGGGAAATTGTCGCTTCACAATTTGTCCGGACAAATCTAATGTCAAGCGAAATGCGGAGTTGTCCGGACAATTTATGCCGTCACCGAAAGGGAGAGTATCGATGAAATCTTTGAAAGCGCGTTTGGTTGCAGCCGCCCTGCTGACGGGAGCCGCGCTTGCCGGCCAGCCCGTGCTGGCCCAGACGCTTGACCCAGCCAAGCCTGAAGATGCGCTGGAAATCGCCAAGCGCATCCAGTGCGGCGAGGCCGACGGCAAGCCTGCAGTCTATCACTGGGCGGGCAATGTCTATTCGCGCGTCATGGGTGAACCCGATCGCCTGCTGTTCAAGGGCGAAGGCATGAACATCCGCACCTGCGTTTCGGTGACCGATCCCAAACGCGGCAAGGGCTGGCGCATGGTCAGCCGCGAAATCATGCTCTACCTCGACCCCAAGACCGGTGAGGTCCTGCGCCAGTGGGACAATCCCTGGACCGGCGAAACGGTGGAGGTGATGCATATCGCCAACGATCCGGTCAACCAACGCGCGCAGTTCCCCTATGCTGCGGATGGCACGCCCTATAAGTTTGCCGGGCGGCGCGAGGGGCGCTGGATCTTCTCCCCGTTCGAAATCCCGCTGTTCTATCACAACGTCCTGGGCGGCGATTACCAGGACTATGTGGGCGGCAAGTACCACGCGATGGAAATCTTCGATTTCGCTTATGATGCCGACGAAATGCTCAACCCCAGAAAGCATCCGATGGCTTATCCGATCGTGTCGTGGGTGCGGATTTCGGACTGGATGCCATGGATGAAGATGCGCGGCCGCCAGGGACAGATGGTGTTCAACGCGATGGGCAACAAGCTGAAAAGCTTCGACGAACTGCCTGCCGTGCTGAAAGACGAGATCGCGCTGAACTATCCGGATTACACCACCGCGCCGCCGGTTGATGACGCACGTCCCAACGAAACCACTTGGACCGTCTTCAAGAAGAAGGTCGATGCACAGCGCGCCGCTTCGGGTGATGCGCCCAAGACCGGACACTAAGTATGCCGGCAGGGCTCCAGTCGGGCAACCGACTGGAGCCTCGCTCAATAGATTGGCTTCACATTGCCCAGGAAGGCCGTGACCAGCAGCAATAAATAGACCGCCCAGACCCATATGCGGGTGCGGTCCATCGTCCGGCGCAGCGGGATCTCGGTCTCGTCGCTCGACCCTTCAGTCAGCAGGCGCCCCAATTGCGCGCCGACCGGCTTGAAGGCGACATCGATCATGATCGCAGCGGCGAAAATCAACCCGAACAGCAAGGCCTTCCACGCCAGCCAGTCAGGCTCGATCGGATGGTTGGTCAGCAGCGATTCCGCGCCCAGGAACAGATAGCCGGCACAAAGAAGGTAGCGGATCCACCCTTCGATCTTGCGGTCGCGCGCCGCACGCGGGGTCATGTCATGGTTGTGGGCGTCGAACACCAGCCACAGCCAAACGGCGGCAATGGCCCAGCCGAACAGGACAATCGCCAGCGGCAAATCCCACCAGCCCCCCATGTAGGACACCGTCAGCGATATCGGCACCATCAACGCCCAGGCGGTGCGCGGGGTGAGATCGATGATCACCAGCAGCTTGAGCAAGGCGATCCGCTGGTCGAGCGTATAGGTTTCGCGGCGGCGAAAATGCTGGCCGAGCACAAACACCCCGACGTCAGCCCCCAGCCACAGCACGAACAGCAAAAGATGCACGTAAACCAGCGTCGGGTAAGCGAAATCCGCAAGCGCCATTTGAGCCCCCTTCAAGCAAAACTGTTGCGCGAACGGCACGCCGCGCGACCGATCACTACAAATTGTCCGGACAATTTGCATTTCTGCGCTTGACAAGCAAGAGGTTGTCCGGACAAATTTGCATCGCAGGACGGGCCAACAGATCGGCGGGCAGCCGGCGGCACCTCACTCCAGGGAAGGAAAGCGACCTATGACGCTGCGTAAAACGACCAAGCTGGCACTGGCCGGCGTGACTTCTGCAATTGCTATTGCCGCCATCCCAACCACCGCATCGGCACAGGATGAAGCCGCCGCTGAAGAGGAACAGCGCGGCATCAACAATATCATCGTGACTGCGCAGCGCCGCGAGGAAAGCGTGCAGGATGTGCCAATCGCCATCAGCGCCTTCAATCAGGCCGAGCTTGAGACGCGCGGCGTCACCAGCGCGCTGGAAGTGGCGCAGTTCGTGCCCAACCTCGTCGGCCTCAACAACACCGGCCTCGGCACCGCCAATTCCTATTACCTGCGCGGCATCGGCAACACCGAATCGATCGCGACCTTCGATCCGCCGATCGGCACCTATGTCGATGACATCTACATCTCCCGCCAGAACGCCAACAACCTGTCATTCTTCGATGTCGAACGGGTTGAGGTGCTGCGCGGCCCGCAAGGCACGCTGTTCGGCCGCAACACCACCGGCGGTGCGGTCAATGTGTTCCTGTCGGAACCGGGCGACGAAGTGTCGGGCTATGCCGAAGTCGGCTATGGCAGCTACGAGCGGATGATGGCGCGCGCTTCGGTCGACCTGCCGCTGGCGGACAGCTTCGCGATCAAGGTTTCGGGCTATTGGCAGAATGACGATGGCTACGCGAAGAACACGTTCACCGGCGAACGCGTCAACGAGAATGACGGCTGGGGCCTGCGCCTTGGCCTGCGCGGCAAACTGTCCGACACCGCCCGCTGGACCGGTTCCTACATCCACACGTTCGCGGATTCATCGAACATTCTCAATTTCGATTGCGACCCGCTCGATCCATCGAATTGCAGTGGCCGCTTCGTTTCCACCGGCCTGAGCAAGAACGGCTCGTTCAATGGCTTGCTGACCGGCAAGAAGAATGATTTCGGACTGGGCAACGAAGCGACGATGGATTTCGTCAGCTCCAACTTCGAATTCGAAGTGTCGCCGGATGTGTCTATCAACGTGATCACCGGCTTCGTTTCGATCCGGCAGGATTTTGCGCTGGACTTTGCCGACGGCCGCGGCCTGCCCGGCATCACCGCACCCGTGCCGGCGCTGTTCCTGCCTGGCACGCCGCCGGTGCCTTCACGTTACACCTTCGGCGCATTTACCATCGCCAACGAAGGCCAGCATGACCAGTTCACGCAGGAAGTGAAGTTCAACGCCTCGCTCGGCGATGGCCTGATCGACCTGGTCGGCGGCGTCTATTATTTCCAGGAATGGAACACGACCGACTTCGGCGATATCTTCACCTTGCCCTTCGCCCCGCCGCCGAACGGCTTCCCCTTCGTGCTGGCAGACCGCACGCTGAAGAACGAAGCCAAAGCCTGGGCAGGATATCTCCAGGGTGACCTGAACGTCACCGAACGGCTCACCGTCACCGCGGGCATCCGCTACACGGATGAGGAAAAGACCTTCAACATCCGCGACAACCGCGCTTCGTGCAATGACGGCACGATTGAAGCCGGCTGCCTCGACAACAGCAACCTTTTCGTCGACGTGCCGCTGGTTCCGCAGCGGGTGAACATTCCCGCGCAAGCAAAGCGTGGGCCTGTGGACCCCGCGTTTTGCGATAAACTACGAAGCGGCGGACGACATCCTGCTGTTCGCCTCAGCCACCCGCGGGTTCAAGTCAGGCGGCTGGAACGCACGCGGCACAGCGGGACGACAATTGCTGCCGTTCGATCCCGAAATCGCCTGGAGTTACGAAGTCGGCGCCAAGACCACGCTGTTCGACAACCTCGTGCGGCTCAATGTCACAGGGTTCTGGCTCGACGTGCAGGATCTCCAGACCCCGTCCGCTTTCACTAACCCCGACGGATCGCTGGCCTTCATCACCCGCAACTTCGCCGACTATCGCAACAAGGGCGTGGAAGTGGAATTCCAGACCGCGCCGGTTGACGGGCTCAACCTGTTCGCCTCGCTTGGCTACCAGGATGACAAGTACATCATCGATCGCAATGCTCCGGCGCGCGACTTGTTCGGGGTGCAGTCGGTTGCCGCACAGCAGGCAGCCTGCCTTGCGGAACTGGCCGCGGGCCGCATTCCTGGCGGGCCGACCGGCGCCACCGATCCGCGCCGGTTCGACACCGCGCCCAATTGCGGCACCGGCATCGTGACGCCCGACGGTTCGATCGCAGAGCCGGTGCGTACGCCCGACTGGACGATCGCACTGGGTGGCAGCTACGAAGCCGAAATGGGCGATTTCTCGCTCATTCCCGCAATCAACGCCAACTGGCGCAGCGACAGCGAAGTCGGCACCAGCCAGGTGACGCTGTATGACGGCGACGTCACCGGCCCTGTCACGAACATCGTCTATCCGGCCAACATCCAGGGGATCGGCAACCGTATCGATCCGGCCAGCGGATCGTTCAGTCCGGCGCGCTGGATCGTCAACGCCTCGCTGACGCTGAGCCATGTCAATGGCTGGTCGCTGGTGGCCGAGTGCAAGAACTGCTTCGGAGAGGAGGCGGTGGAATCCGCACTGGCCAATTACAGCTACCTCAATGCGCCGCGCACCTGGATGCTGCGGGCCAAGTACGACTTCTGATGCGAACTGCCGCCGCGGCGATACTTCTCTCCCTAGCCGCGGCGGCGCCTACGCTGGCCCAGCAGCCCGATGCGGCTGCATTTGGGGTGCAGCCCTGGACCGAAGCTGTTGTCAGTGTGACCGACCTTGACGCCAGTTCATCATGGCTGGTGGCAGATGGCGGCTGGCGCATAGTTGCCGAAGGCGACCTTGCCCGGGCCGAACTCGATTACTGGCGACTCCCGGACACAATCACCGCCACCTTCCGCAAGATCTGCGCGCCGGCGGCCGACACCGGCTGCATCCGCTTCGTCAAATTCGACGGCGCGGAACGCCAGCGCCCGATCCGCTTGGCCGCGCGCCCGTGGGACACTGGCGGAATCTTCTCGATCATGCTGCGCAGCGAGGATACCCAGGCGCTATTCGATGCCGCCATCGCGCGCGGATGGTGGGCGGAAAGTGAACCCTACGCCTTCAGCTTCGGCGGATCCGATCTCGTCAATGTGGTGGTGCGCGGCCCGCACGGCGTGAACTACGCGCTCTACCAGCGCAAGGCCCCGCCCTTCACCGGTTTCCCGGTCGGACGGCTGAGCCAGGCGTTCAACACCATGCGCATGGTGCAGGACCAGCCCGCCAGCCTGGCCTGGTATCGCGACCGGCTGGGCCTCAAGGTGCTGTTCGATGCGCCTTTCACCGATCCCGAACCGCGTTCGAACAATTTCTCCGTCCCTGCCAATCTCGCCACCACGCTGGTGCGCCGGGCGGCAGTGGTACAGCCAGACCTGCCGGGCGAAACCGGGCGGATGGAACTGATGGCGTTCGAAGGCTTCGAAGGGCGCGATCTGTCAGCCAGTGCTTCTCCGCCCAATCTCGGCATCATATCGGTGCGCTACCCAGTGCGCGATCTGGGCGGCTATTACGGCTTCCTGGCGGCGCAGGGCGTCACTCCGGCCTACCAGCACGACCAGGTGCCGATCGGCGGGCTCGGCAAAGTCGACATCATCGCCGTGCGCGATCCGGATGGCAATCTGACGGAGTTCTACAGTGCGCCGTAAGCTGCTTGCTGCAACCATCGCTGCACTGGTCGCTGCGCCGCTTTTGGCGCAGGAGGATCCCGGCTTCGATCGGCGCTGGCAGAGTATGCTGGCGGGCGGATACGAGCCGCTGACCATCCCCACCGACTGGTACGATCCGGTGGCGCAAGTGAAGGGCGCGGAAACCCCCGCGGCCACAACCCCGGTCGCAGATTCCGGTATCGCGCCGACCGCGCTCGAAGCCGCTGCCAGCTGGGCCGAAGATCAGAACTCCACCGCCTTGCTTGTGGCCCGGAACGGCCAGCTGGTGTTCGAACGCTATTGGCAGGGTTCGGGACGCGACACGCGCTTCAACCCGCAAAGCATGAGCAAGACAGTGCTGGCGATGCTCGTCGGGATTGCGATTGATAAAAGACACATCCGCTCGGTCGACGATCCGCTGGAACGCTACATCACCGAATGGAAAGGCGAACCGCGCGGCCAGATCACGCTGCGCCAGATGCTGTGGATGTCATCAGGTCTCGAGCAGGGCGATGCCGGTTTCGGTTACAAGGTCAGCCCCGAGAACCCGATCGTGCGGCATTCGCTGGGCAGCGACTTCACCCGCCTGCTGCTGTCACTGAAGCCGGTCGGCGAACCGGGCCAGAAATTCGACTACAACAACCAGGTCAACCAGCTGATCGGGCTTGCGCTCGAGCGCGCGACCCGGCGTGACTACGAAAGCCTGCTGTCCGAATGGCTGTGGAAGCCGCTCGGGCTGAGAGATGCAGCGATGCCGCTCGACCGTGAAGGCGGGCTGGTGCTGACCAGCTGCTGCATCCTCTCGCGGCCGGTCGACTGGCTGCGGATCGGCGAGCTTTTCGTCAGCGGTGGGCGCTATCAGGGCAAGCAAATCGTGCCCGAAGCCTGGCTTGAGGAGATGCTCCAGCCCTCCCCCGGCTATCCCGGCTATGGCTACCAGGTGTGGGTCGGCAATCATACGATTGGCGGCGAGCGCCCGCCCGGCGTGCCGCTGGTGCCATGGCAGAGCGAAGGCTTCGCCGCGCCGCAAGTGGTGATATTCCACGGCCACGGCGGGCAGCGGGTCTATGTCATGCCCGACAAACAGTTAGTTATCGTGCGTGCGGCGCGGCAATGGCCCGCGGCATGGGACGACGCATTGCTGCCCAATGTGATATGGCGGGGCACCGCCGAACGAGGAGATGCCGAGTGACCGCAGACACAGCCCAGCCAGCCGCAAGTGACCGCGGCGAGTTCTCGAAGGGCTGGACCGTCCTGCTTGCAGGCGTGCTCGGCGTCATGTGCGGCGCGTCGCCGATCCCCTATAACGTCATCGGCTTTACCGCCGAACCGCTCCAGGCGGAGTTCGGCTGGAGCCAAACCCAAGTGCTTCTGCCGATCACCCTGTTCGGGGTGATCGCGAGCGTCCTGGCGCCCGTTTTCGGCTGGATGGCCGACAGGTTCGGCGTGCGCCCGGTCGCGCTTTGGTCGCTGTTTGCCTTTGGTCTCGCTTTCGCGGCGATCTCGCTGACGCCGACCGCGAACGAGCCGTCCACGCTCTACATCTACTATGGCTTCTGGGTGGCGCTCGGCCTGGTCGGGATCGGATCGACGCCGGTAACGTGGAGCCGCGCGATCAATCTGTGGTTCTTCAAGCATCGCGGGCTGGCGCTGGGCATCCTGCTGATGGGGACCAGCCTTGCCGCGATCATTATCCCGAAATTCGCGGTCTGGGTGATCCAGACGCAGGGCTGGCGGGCGATGTTTGCGGCAGTGGCGCTGTTTCCTGCGGTTGCGCTCGTCATCGCTTTCTTCCTGTTTCGCGAGCCCCGCCCGGACGAGCGTCCGAAGGCGATCGAGAGCGCCAGCGGCAGACTGACCGGTGTAACGCTTGCCACCGCACTGAAGGATTATCGCTTCTGGTTGATCTGGCTGTCGATCGGACTGATCGCGGCGGCATTCGGCGGCGCCTTCATCAACATGCCCACCATGCTGCGCCTGCGCGGCGTGGAGGCGCAGACTGCCGCCACCGTAATGGGTATCCTGGGCCTCGGCATTTTCGCAGGACGACTGATCACCGGTGCCCTGCTCGACCGTTTCTGGCAGGGCTTCGTCGCCTTCCCGCTGCTGTGCCTGCCGGCCATATCGGCCTGGCTGCTGCTGGGCGACAGCATCACTTTCCCGCTTGCCGCAATGGCCGGGTTCCTGCTCGGCTTCGCCGCCGGGGCGGAAAGCGACCTCATCGCATACCTGACGGGGCGCTATTTCGGCATGGCCAATTACGGCAAGATCTATGGCATGCTTTATATGCCGTTCGGGCTGTTCTCCGCCGCTTCGCCGGTCATCTACGCGCAGGTGTTCGACCGCACCAGCAGCTATGATCCGATGCTGATGGTTTCCATCGGCATGTTCATCGCAGGCGGCGCCTTGCTGCTTTTTCTAGGGCGATATCCCACTCAGTTTCCCGAAGCTGAAGCCGATCCCGCTCTCGCCCGGATGGAGCCTGCCTGATGGCCACGCTTGCTGCAGAAAACCCGCTCGCCCCGATCGCCGCCAAGGTTGCGGCGAAATCGCTGCTGACCGATCCGGACACTCTGTCGCTTTACAGCCATGACGTCTTGTCGCGCGGCAATGCCCCGCTCGCAGTGTTCCGCCCGGCGAGCGTGGAAGAACTGGCCGCGGGTGTCGGTGCCGCGACCAAGGCCGGGGTTGCGGTGGTGCCGCGCGGCGGCGGGATGAGCTACACCGGCGGCTATCTTTACGATGGCGGACCGTTCCTGCTGGTAGACACCGCTGCGCTCGACGAAATCCTCGACATCAACGAGAGCGACATGACTGTCACGGTCGAGGCGGGTTGCAGCTGGGACAAGCTCTATCGCACGCTCAAGCCGCGCGGGCTGCGTGCTCTCGCCTGGGGCACGCTGTCCGGCATACGAGCCGCGATTGGCGGCGGGATGAGCCAGAACGGTCTGTTCTGGGGCGCACGCAACGGCAGCGCGGTCGACAGCGCGATCAGCTTCGATGTGGTGCTGGCCGATGGCACGATCGTCTCCACGGGATCGGATTTCTTCCGCCCCTTCGGCCCAGACCTCACCGGGCTGTTCGCCGCCGACTGCGGCGCCTTCGGCGTCAAGGCGCGGGTAACGCTGAAGCTGGTTCTTGAAGCGACCGCATTCGCCTATGGCTCGTTCAGCTTCGCCAACCATGATGCGCTGCTCGGCGCGATGAGCGAAATCGCGCGGGCCGAACTCGCCGCTGAAAGCTTCGCCTTCGATCCCTTCCTGCAAAGCCAGCGGATGAAGCGTGACACGCTGCTGAAGGACGCCAAGCAGCTGGGCAACATGATGAAGGCACAGGCAAAGTCGGGCGGCATGTTCAAGGCGCTTAAGGAAGGCGCCAAGGTTGCGCTGGCGGGCCGCTCGTTCCTCGACGATGTGCCCTTCAGCCTGCATTGCATCGCCGAAGGGCGGCACCAGGGCGCGGTTGATGCCGATATGCGGGCGATCGAAGCGATCGTGCGCGAGCATGGCGGCGAGGTGGTCGAAAATTCGATCCCCAAGATCCTGCGCGCCAATCCCTTCCCGCCGCCCAATTCGATGCTCGGCCCCGATGGCGAGCGCTGGGTGCCGGTGCATGGCTTCCTGCCGCATTCCAAGCTGGTCGAGGCGTGGGAGCGGTTGCAGGCGCTGTGGACTGACAATGCCGAAGCGATGGCGCGGCTGCAGGTCGAAACCGGCGCGCTGATTGCCGCGACCGGGCGCACCAGCTGCCTGATCGAACCGGTGTTCTTCTGGCCGGGCGAGCACAATCCGCTGCACAATCAAGCGATCGAGCCCGACCACATGGCCAAGCTTTCGTCCGCGCCCGACAACCCCGAAGCGAATGCGCTGGTGATGGAACTGCGCGAGCAGGTGATCGCGATCTTCCGCGAACTCGGCGCGATCCATTTGCAGATTGCGCGCGCCTATCCACTCAAGCAAAGCCACGATCCGGCTGCCTGGGCCATGCTCGAAGCGCTCAAGCGGCAGGTCGATCCGAACGGACTGATGAATCCGGGTTCGCTCGGGCTATAGATGGCGCTGGAGCTTGACCGCAGGCGCGCCATCGCCGCCGGAATTTGCTCCGCCATCGCCGCGCATGTGCCGCTGTCGGCAACCGAAGGAGAGAACGTGACCGACGCAAAAACCTACACCGCAATGGCGATGCAGCTGACTGCGCGCTCGCTCGAAGCGCTGCCCGATGCCGCCGCTGCGCGCGCCGCGATGCTCGAACATATCGCCGCGATCGAAGGCCAGATCCGCACCAGCGCGATCTTCGTGGCGCAATATTCGGGCAAGCCGGTGAAGCTGGTGGTGCTGCCCGAATATCTCTTCACATCCTATCCGGGGCGCATTTCCATTCCCGACTTTGCCGCGCGGGTCGGCTGGGCTGCTGGCGGCGCCGAATACGAGGCGCTGGGCGCAGTGGCAGAGCGGTTGGGGATGTTCCTGGCTGGCAATGCCTATGAGACCGACGAAGCCTTTCCCGATTTCTATTTCCAGACCAGCTTCGTCGTCGCGCCCAATGGCGAAGTGGTGCTGCGCTATCGCCGGCTGCTGTCAATGTTCGCGCCCAGCCCGCACGACGTGTGGGAGGCCTATCTCGACAAATACGGGCTGGAGGGCGTGTTCCCGGTCGCGCGGACCGAAATCGGCAATCTTGCCTGCATCGCCAGCGAGGAAATCCTCTATCCGGAGATCGCCCGCGCGCCTGCGCTGCGCGGGGCCGAAGTGTTCTGCCATTCCTCGAGCGAGATCGGCTCGCCGCTCGCCACCAACAAGGATGTCGCGAAGCAGGCCCGCGCCTTCGAGAACCTCGCCTATGTTGTTTCGGCCAACACCGCGGGTATCTCAGGCACGGCGATGCCGCTCTCAAGCGCCGAGGGCAACAGCCAGGTGGTCGACTGGAAGGGCCGGGTCATCGCGCAATCGGGCGATGGCGAAACGTTCACCGCCTTTGCGCCGATCGACCTTGGAGCCTTGCGCGAGGGGCGCCGCACTCCGGCCATGACCAATTACCTGGCGCGCCAGCGCCCGGCGCTGTTTGCCGAGGCCTATGCCGCCGCGGCCGAACCTTTCCGCGGGCCTGACGGGATGATGCAGGGCGGCAAGCCCGCCATCCCCGACCGCGACTATTTCCGCCGCGCGCAAGAAGAAGTGATCGCGCGGCTCGATAAATCGGGAGTGATCTGATGCAGCACCGCACCGTTTCGGGAAAGATCCGCTACAGTTCGATGAAGCCCGGCATGGAAGGGCAGGAACGCGGGCGCGAATGGTTTACCTTCACGCACCACGGCGATGGCTCGGTCATCATGCGTGCGCGGTGCGAGATCGAGGAGCCGGACCCCACCGTGCTGCGCGATATCGTCTGCCACATCGGGCCCGATCGGAAACCGCACAACCTGCTGGTGCAGCTGACGCTGGGCGACGAATTTCTTGGCTCGGGCTGGATGCGTTATGACCAGGCAGCGGGCGAAATCACCTGCGAAAGCTTTGGGCCGTCGATTGGACGCAATTCGGAAAGCCGCGAGGCGGGAACCTTCGATGCATTCGGCACGCATCCGGTGGTCGGCGACGGCTTCACGACGCGGCTGATGGATGTCAGCCAGGGGCCGCACCGCCGCAAGCTGCGCTTTTTCCTGCCCTCGCCCGATCACCGCGGCGCCACCCCGCCGCAGATCGCCGAAGTCGAGATGGTGATGGAATATGTCGGCGAAGAGGAGAAGACGGTCGAGGCGGGAACCTTCCGCTGCCGCCATTACCGCTATGTCGATGACAGCGACGAAGGCATGGGCGGGACGCGGCATCCCGATTTCGACATGTGGGTCACCGCCGACGATGACAGCGTGCTCGTCTACGGCTCGATCGACGGCTATATGATGAACCGCTACGAACTGGTCGAGCTGGAGCGTTAGTCTGGCCTAATCCGCCACCCGCACCAGCACCTTGCCCATATGCGCCCCGCTGTCCAAGTGGCGATAGGCGGCGGGCGCATCGGCAAAGCCGAACTCGCGATCGACCTGCATCTCGATGCCGTTTCGCGCAATCACATCAATCGCTTTGGCCAGCATGGCCTTGCTGCCGCTGGCGATCCCCTTGATCGTGATGTTCTTGCCGATGATCTCGCCCTGGCTCGCGCTGGCGCTATCCTGCGGACTGCCTGACAGCGCGCCCAGCGTGCCGATCCGCCCGCTTACGCCCGTCGCGCGCACTGTTTCCCCCAGTGCCGGGAAGCCCAACGTATCGACCACCACGTCCGCACCGCGCCCGCCGGTCGCTTCCAGCAGCGCCGCCGCCCAATCGGGCCGGTCGCGATAGTTGATCGCGTAGTCCGCGCCCATCGCGCGGGCTTTATCAAGCTTGTCATCGCTGGAGGAGGTGATGGCGAACTGCGCCCCCAGCGCCTTTGCCAGCTGCAGTGCGAAGATCGAAACGCCGCCGGTGCCCTGCGCCAGCACCAGCCTGCCCGGACCAGCCCCGCCGAAGGCGACCATCGCATGCCACACCGTGCCGCCCACCACAGCCAGCGTCGCAGCAGTCTGGTCAGACACCGCATCGGGCAGCTTGATCGTAGCACTGGCTGGCAGCACCAGCTTTTCCGCAAGCCAGCCATCGGCGGTGACACCCATGTCGGCTCCGAATATGTGGAACCCGTAAGCCTCATCCTCAAGCCAGGCCAGGAAATGCGGCGCAATCACCCGGTCACCCGGCGCAAGGCCGGTCACGCCCTCGTCCAAGGCCTCGACCACGCCGACTCCGTCGGACAGCGGGATGCGCGCTTCGGGCAGGTCGCTGCCGTATTGCCCGCGCAGCACCATCAGATCGCGGTAGTTGAGCCCGGCTGCAGTCACGCGCACCAGCAGCTCGCCCCGCCCCGCAACCGGATCAGCCCGCTCGGACTGGCGCAAGCTTTCGATTCCACCTCTCGGCCCGATTTCCCACGCTTTCATCGCCTTATGCCTCCCTGATCGGGGCGAACACCCGGTCGATGAATTCCTTCACTTTCGCCTCACGGTCCACGTGTGAACCGCTTTTCGCTTCTTCGAGCGCCAGCAGCCGTTCTTCCTGCACCCACACTTCCTGGGCCAGGTTCATCACCACTGCCACGAAGCGGTCCATCCCCGGATCGCTGAAAAAGCGCGGATTGCCCTGGTCGTCATAGAGGCTGGGCGGCGCGTCCTCGGGCCTGAGGGGTGCTTCCTCGCTCATCGCTTGAACGCTCCGAAACCGTACCACATGACCCCTTCAGCAAGCCGCCCGGTGGTCTGCTGGCCCACTGCTTCGGCGCGGTCGCCATGCGCGGCATCGGCCACCGCCGCTTCGCCATAAATCCCGATCGAAGGAACCACGAAATCGAAATAGTCGGCCTCACCGAACCCCGCGCGGGCGCACAGCTCGCGCGGCACTTCATCGCGATAGCCTTTGTAGTACGGCTCGTTGTTGTAGTAGCTGTCCCAGTCGAGATAGAAGCCGTCGAACGCGCCCATCTGTTCGTTGGGCGGCAGTTCCATATGCAGCATCAAGCCGCCGGGCTTCAGCACGCGAAATGCTTCCTCGAACACCTTCGCGCGCTGCTTCTTCGACAATTCGTGCAGGAACATGCTGGACCATACGACATCGAAGCTGCCATCTTCGAAGGCGAGATCGTCGGCACACATCTGGCGGAATTGTACTTCCTGCCCCTGCATCTTCGCCCGCGCTGAACCATAAGCCAGCGGCCCCGGTGCAGCATCGATCGCGATCACCTCTGCGGCGGGGTAAGCCTGCTTCCACGGCAAGGTATTGTGGCCAATCGTGCACCCGAGGTCGAGAATCCGCTGCGGCGCGAAATCGGGAAAGCGCTGCCGGATATACTGGCTCATCGAGAGGCCGATGTCGTCGAGATTGGCGCCCATCAGCCCCATCGAGAACACCGCAAGCCCGCGGTCATAGACGGCACCCGCTTCAAGGCTGTCCGCCCCGCGGGTGTAGCTGCCCGGCATCAGGTGCACGTCGATCGCATGGACGTTGCGCGGCACGTCGAGCGCGGGATCGAGCTCCAGCCCGCCCGGCGCATCGGCGACCTTTGCCGCTTCTGCGGCAAGCCGCTCCGCCTCGCGCTCGACGCTGTCGGCCACGCTCGCCCACACCATCTTCTGCGCCTGCACCCGCATCGCCGAATAGATGTTGAACGCAGGGTCGCCGCGCAGCGCCTGATGCGCCTCGCGGCTGGACTCCGGATCGCGCCCATGCTCCTTGCGAAAGGCCGGGGCGGCGCGGCGCTCATAGGCGGACTTCATATCCGCCGCGAGGTCGTTGAGGATCAGGCTGCGCATGCCCGAAACAAAGCGCCCGCGCGCTACTTCGTCGGGCGTCGATTGCGCCTTCATCGGATGCTTGAGTTCGACCGTCATGGTTGCTCTCCTTGTGCTGCCGGGCCGACCACTGGCCGTTCCACCTGGGGAACGCCGTGATCGGCGAAATCGGCGATGAAGCGGGCGTCGCCAACCCGCCCTACCATATCCTCGCGCAGCGGCGCCTCGGCATAAATGCTAACCGTATAGTCACCCGCGCTCGGGTTCTGGCGAATGGGCAGGATCTGCTCCTGATAGACCTTGCTGTTCCAGAAGGCGCGCGCATTCTCGATACAGGGGAAGCGCACGGTCAGATTGACGTACCCCTGCGGCAGGTCGCCTTCGAACACTTCGAGCGGTTGCGGCATGGTAACGTAATAGCCGCCGAGCTTCTGGTAGACCTCGCTGTCGGCAATCGCCTTGCCATAGGCGAGCAACCGCGCGCGATCGAGCGTGCGCCCTTCGACGACCATGTAGACCGGCGCATCGCAGGTGGATTGCGGCGGGGGCAGTGCCTCTGCCGCGGGCAGCGCCTGAAGCAACAGTGGCATGGCAAAGGCGATCATGGCTCGATCTTCCATTCGTCGCACAGCGTGCGCTTCCATGGGCGCCCGTCCTTGAACCATTGCCAGGTCCGTGCGCGGCTCTGCCCGTCGGGCGCGATGTTGATCATCTCGATGTAGTACGCGCCGGGAACATCGAGCCGGTCAAGCTTCAGCATCAGCGTGTTCTCGCCGGTCTGCCAGCCATAGCCGCTGAAGCGGTCGGTTGCCCAGAGCAGCCGCTCGCCTTTCAGCCGGCCGCCGAATTCATAGGTCGCCTCGCGCCCGTCATCCCAGCTGAGCCAATTGTGCTGGATATAGTGCCAGGGGCCGTCATCGGGGAATTCGCAGTGGGTCTTCACCCTGTGCGCGTCAATCGGTGTCCCGTCTGCCTCGAAATGGCGATACCAGCCGTCCCACCAGCCTTCGTGCAGCAGCATGGCGGGCATCACGGCGGCGAGTTCGGCCCGGTTGCCCATCAGCCAACGCTCCGTTCGGCATAGGCGTCGAGCGGCAGTGGCTGGCCCGTCTGGCGGATGTGCGCCTGTTCGCGCAGGAAGCGCAGCATCCCGCTGTCGCCCATGCGGCTGGGGCCTAGCCCCGAGCCCTTGCGCGACTGGTTGGTGGCGTCACCGACCATGCTGGTAAGCGCCCCGTCCTGCAGCGAAATCGCGCCCGCATCGAGCCGGGTGGCGATGCTCGCCGCTTCCTCCAGCGAACCAGCGAGTACCGCTGCGGACAAGCCGTATTCGGTATCATTCGCCTGTTCGATGGCATCATCGAGATCGTCATAAATCGTCACCGGGATCACCGGGCCGAAAGTTTCCTCGCGCATGACGGCCATATCCCGCGTGACATCGGCGAGCACGGTCGGGCGCAGGTATTTGCCGCCGCCGAGCGTCTCGACCTGCCCCCCTGTCAACACACGCGCGCCTTTCGCCACGGCGTCGTCGATCTGCGCCTGCACCTTGTCCGCCTGTGCCGGGAAGATGAACGGGCCGAGGTGGCCCTGCGCGGGATCGGGCCAGGTCACCTGCACCGCCTGCGCCGCTTCGACCAGTGTGGCCAGGAACGGCTCGGCAATACCGCGCGCAACATAGATCCGCTCGATCGACTGGCACGCCTGCCCGGTCGCGACCACGCTGGAGCGCAGCGCCACCTGCGCCGCCCAGTGCGGATCGGCGCTTTCCAGCACGATCATCGGATCCTTACCGCCCAGCTCAAGATTGGCCGGGATCAGCTGGCGCGCCGCTGCCTCCGCCACTTTGCGACCGGTAGAGGTCGAGCCGGTGAAGCAGACATAATCGACTTCCTCGATCAGCGCCTGGCCGACCTCAGGCCCGCCCATGACATAGGCCAGCGGCAATTCGGGCACCTGCGCCAGCACCGCGCGCATCGGCTCGACGAACCGCGGGGTGACTTCGGAAGGTTTCACCAGCGCCGCGCAGCCGGCCATCAGCGCCGGGACCGCGTCGATATGGCTCAGGATTACCGGGAAGTTCCACGGGCAGATTGCGCCGAACAGCGGGAACGCGCTGTAATCGATGGCGATTTCGATACC
The DNA here is from genome assembly GCF_011047315.1 of Altererythrobacter sp. BO-6. NCBI lineage: Bacteria > Pseudomonadati > Pseudomonadota > Alphaproteobacteria > Sphingomonadales > Erythrobacteraceae > Altererythrobacter > Altererythrobacter sp. BO-6. Next base: position 991,425 of record NZ_CP049259.1, read on the forward strand.
GGGCGTGGCTGAAGGCTTCGGCCCGCGCTCCAGCCCGGCGAACAACTGCGGGCCCCTTGCGGCCCAGCGGCGGATATTGGCCGCGCAGCCCTGAACTTCGATCCACGACACCGTCCCGCGCCCGGTGTCGATAGTGAGCGCGGCTGCGATCTGCGGCGCGGCGGCATCGATGGCATCGGCAAAGCGCAGCAACACCGCGGCCCGACCTTCGGGGCCGAGCGCTTCCCACGCCGGTTGCGCCGCGCGCAGGCGGGCTGCGGCGGCGGCAATTTCTTCGCGCGAGTTCGCCGCGAATTCATAATCCTCTTCACCGGTGCGTGGATTGCGCGCCTTCATGCCTGCTGCTCCTCCCATGCCGAAGCTATCGCGCTACCGGAAGCGAACCATGCCTCTTCGCGCCCGGCCAGATCGTCAAGGAGATCCTCCAGCGCAGCAATGCGGAACGGTTGCCCCATGATGTATGGGGTCAGCTGAATGGGCAAGACACGAGCGGAGGACTGTGCCGCCGCCTCATCCGCCAGCCAGTCAAAGGCATCGCGCATCATTTGCGCCCAGGCCTCGGCCGAATGCTGCTGGACCGCGACGATCTGCTGGTCCGACAGGTCAACGCTCGATGGCATGGCGATCATCCCGTTGGCAAAGCGATAGGGCAGCTCGTCATTGACCCAATCGGCGCACCACGTCAGCCCGTGCTCTTTCAGCAGGTCGAGCGTACGCCAGCTTTGCGAGCGTGCGATCGAATGCCACCCCCTGGCCTTCGTGCCAGTGGCCGCTTCCAGCCGCGCCTGCGCGTCAGCGATCAGCGCGCGTTCGTCTTCCTCGCTCATCGAAGACGCGATGGTGCCATTCATATCGGTGGAATGCGCGACGATCTCGTGCCCGCCCGCCTTTACCGCGTCGATCAGCGCGCCATAGCGTTCTGCCACGGCGGCATTGATCGCAAAGCTGGCCGTAACCCCGGCCTTGTCCAGCGCTTCGAGGATGCGGAACACGGCCACCCGGTTGCCATAGTCGCGCACTGTGTAATGGCGATAATCGGGATAGGGCGTGACCATGTGGCCCGGTGCGCGAAACGGCTGGTCAGTGGGCGTGATCGGGAAATATTCCAGATTGATGGTCAGGAATACGGCGACCGATCTGTCCCCCGGCCAGCGCACCGGCGGGCGCGTGTGGATATTGGACCAGGTGTAGAAATCGTGGTCATAGCCTTCCCCGCGCCGGGGATACTGCGTGTATTCGTCGGGAAGGCTCATTGCTGCGCCCTCCAGCTGTCGATGATCTCTCCCGCGCGGGCTTTCCAGCAACGCGGATCGGCAGCAATATGGCGCAGCGCTTCCTCGAACGGGCCGATGCGGTGCGGCTGGCCGATCAGATAGGCATGCAGCGGAATGCACATCACCGTACCCGATTGGTCGCCTTCACTCGCGAGCCGCTCAAACTGCTTGATCAGGCTATCGGCATATTCGCGCCCGGCCATGCCGTAGACGTTGAAGCCGTAATGGTCGTTGACCTCAAGGCTGTAGGGGATCGAGGCGAGATTTCCGGTCTTGGTCTTCACCTGCTGCACCTGGTCATCGTGATAGAGGTCGCAGGTGTAATCGAGCCCGTATTCGGCGATAAGGTCCAGCGTACGCGGCGTATGCGTCAGCGCCGGGGCCAGCCAGCCGCGAATGCGCTGCCCGGTCGCTTTCTCGACCGTCTCGAGCGAGTCCTCGATGATTGCCCGCTCCTGCTCTTCGGACATGCCGTAGGAATAGCGCGTGTTGTAGATGCCGTGACTGAAGAACTCCCATCCGCGCGCGACGCCATCCGCGACAACCTCAGGATGATGGTCGCATAATGCCACTGACAGGCTGACGCTGCCCGGAAAGCCGTGGCGATCCATTACATCTGCCATGCGCCAGTGGCTTACGCGGTTGGAATGGTCGCGATAGGAATAGCCGACGACATCGGGATGCGGCCGTCCCCACGGCTTGCGCTGCGGATTGAGCGGGGGGTCGATCTCGTAATATTCGAGATTGGGCGCGACCCATACCGCACAGGTCTTGCCTTCCGGCCAGACGATCTTCTTGCGGTCGCTGTAGGGATCGTAATCGTAAAGCCCCGGATCGGGCGCGCCCTCCTGCATGGTTCAGCGTGCCTCCAGCCAATCGATCACCGCCTGCACCGGTTCGACATCGGCGTATTTGAGCTGCAGGTCAGTCAGGTTGGCGAAGTGATAGCTTTCGTGCTTGTCCGCGCAGGTCTCGATCGGCACGATCGTGCGATAGCCGTGGCTCAGCGCATCGACCGCCGTGGCGCGAACGCAGCCGCTGGTCGAACCGCCGGCCACCACCACCGTATCCACCTTGTGCCAGGTGAGATAGCTGGCCAGTGGCGTTTCGAAAAAGGCGCTGGGCATGCGCTTGGTATACTGCAGGTCATCGGCGCCGATCTCGCAGCGGGGGTCGAACTGGTGGCGCTCGCTGTCATACTTGATGTTCTGCAGCGAATCCTCGGTATCGGTGCGCGTACCCCACACGCCGGCATCGCCCGCATCCGCCTTGTAAGCGACGCGGCTCCAGATCACCGGCATGCCGCGCTTGCGCGCCAGGCGGCTGATCGTATTGATATATTCGATCTGGCGCGGATCGGTTTCATAGGCGGTCTTGAACATGTCGAGCCGCGTATAGGCCTGCTGCACATCGACATTCACGATCGCCAGCTTTTCGCCAAAGCCGAATTTCTTGCGTGCGGGATTGGCCATCACCTCTTCGAAGATCTGGCGCGCCGTCTTGCCGTCTTCAACCATCTTCGTGCCGATCGGATCAGCCATGATGCTCCTCTTCGATTCCACTTTGACATCGGACAATAAACCCGCGTAGAGGCTTGTCGAGCAAAATTTGTCCGGACAACTTTTGCCGTTATGAGCGAAGCGGAAATCAAGCGCATGATCACCCGTCACGTCCTGACTGTTCGCAGTGCGAGTGGCGCGCCGCCGCGCAAGGTACACTATCGCCGATGCGGCAGCGGACCGGTGCTGTTGATGGTGCATCAAAGCCCGCGCTCCTCGGCCGAATATGAGGCACTGATGCACCAATGGGGTGCGCATTTCACCTGCATCGCGCCCGACACCCCCGGCTTCGGCCAGTCTGACGCATTACCGGGGAAACCCGAAATCGCCGACTTTGCCGATGGCCTGTGCGAATTCCTCGACGCACTGGGTGTTGCCCGCTGCGCCGCCTATGGCTTCCATTCGGGCGGGATCATCCTGGTCACCGCGATCAAGCGCCAGCCGCAGCGCTTCAGCTGCCTGGCGGTGGGCGGCTATGCGATCTGGACAGAAGAAGAGATGCGGATCTTCGGCGAGCGCTATCTGCCGGAATGGCATCCGTCCGCTTATGGGGAGCACCTGACCTGGCTATGGCACCGCATGCTTGAGCAGAGCTGGGTGTTCCCCTGGTTCGACACGCGCGAAGAGGCGCGCCTCAGCGTTGCCCATGCCGATATCGCGCGGGTGGCGCAGGCGGTGTCGGAAATGCTCGACGCGGGCAACGCCTATCAGGCCGGATATGGCGCGGTGCTGCGCGCACCGCGCGACATTCCTGCGCCAGAGTCCACAGTGCCCCCCTGCCTGATCAGCGCTTTCGACGGCGATCCGTTGCAGGCCCATATCGACCGGCTGGGCGCGATGCCGCAAGGTTGGCGCGCCGAGAAAGTGCGCACACCGGCGGACCATCACGCAACGAGCCTGGCTTTCTTGCAGGCGCATGGCGGCGATGGCCCCTGCCCCGATCTGGCCGAAGACTTGGACGAGGGCTGGCTGGCGCTCGATGGCGGGCTGATCCACTGGAAAGGAACCCGTGGCGGGTCATTGCTGCTGCATAGTCCCGCCGGGGAAATGGTGGAACAAGCCCCCGGCGAACTCGCGATCGACGTACCCGGGCACGGACAATCGAGCGACTTCGAAGACATTGAAGGCGCCGTGGAAGCGGCTGCCGCGGCACTGGGGGCAAGCGCCATCGCCTGGCCCGAAGCGCCTGCGGGCGATCCTGACCGGCTATATCCCGACATGACGCCGGATCGCTTCGGCAATTACCTCCAGCGCGCATGGGCCGTGGCGCGCGCCGAATGTTTCTTCGCACCGTGGTATGCCGCAGGGGCCGCGAACGCCATCCCGCTCGATCCTGCGCGGCTCGATCCGCAAGCGCTGCACCGCCGCGCCCGCGCCCGCATCCGCGCAGGGGACGCCGCACGCCGCTGGCACGACACACTTGTCGCAAGGCGTCGATTTGATCGAAGGTCGATTTGATGCAGGATAGGGCCACAGAAGTTCCGCTGGACGAATATAATCGCTCCATATTGTTGTCTTGTCAGACGGCCGGTGTTCCCACGCATCTTTACGATCGGATCCAGGAACGTTTCGTCACCCGGGACTGGCGCAGCGTCGAACAGGAGATGAAGGCCACCGCCTGAGACAATGCCATGCCGCACACGCTGTTCGACAAGATCTGGCAAGCCCACCATGTCGGCGACACGGCGGCAGGCGCCGCGCTGATCGCGATCGACCGCGTGTTCCTGCACGAACGTACCGGCGCGGCCGCCTTGAAGCGCATGGCGGAAATGGGCCGGGAAGTGCTTGATCCCGCGCGCGTCTTCGCGGTGATGGACCATATCGTCGACACCAGGCCGGGCCGCGGAGACGGGACACTGATGCAGGGCGGCGAAGGCTTCATCACCGAAACCCGCGCTGCCTGCCGGGCGGCCGGGATCACCCTGTTCGATGTCAACGATCCGAACCAGGGCATCGTCCATGTCATCAGCCCCGAGCAAGGGATTGTCCTTCCCGGGGTGACACTGGTCGCGCCTGACAGCCACACCTGCACGCAAGGGGCCTTTGGCGCGCTGGCCTGGGGGATCGGCTCGTCCGAGGCCGAACATGCCATGGCCACCGGCACGCTGCGGCTGGCCAAGCCGAAGACGATGCGGGTGACGTTCGACGGGCAGCTGGCACAGGGCGTTACGCCCAAGGACATGGCACTGACGCTGATCGCCACCCACGGCGCGGGCGGCGGTGCGGGCCATGTGGTCGAATTCGCCGGCGAGGCTGTGCGCGCGCTCGACATGGAAGGGCGCATGACGCTGTGCAACATGGCGACCGAGTTCAGCGCCATGGCCGGGATCATCGCGCCCGATACCAAGACATTCGAATACCTCGCCGGGCGACCCTATGCGCCGGACGATTTCGACGATCTCTACTGGCAAAGTCTCACATCTGACGAGGGAGCCACGTTCGACCGCGAGATCGCGATCAATGCCGGTTCGATCGCCCCGATGGTGAGCTGGGGCACCAGCCCGGAGCAAGCCATCCCGGTCGATGGCATCGTCCCGCAAGGGCCGGAACGCGCGCACGAATATATCGGACTGGCGGCGGGCAGCGCGCTTGCCGGAACGCCGATCGACGCCGCCTTCATCGGCAGCTGCACCAACAGCCGCATTTCAGACCTGCGCCGCGCCGCAGCCATCCTGCGCGGCCGCCAGATTGCGCCGTCGATCAGAAAGGCGCTGGTCGTCCCCGGATCAATGGCGGTGAAACGCCAGGCCGAGGCGGAAGGGCTGGACAAGATATTCGAAGCCGCCGGTTTCGAATGGCGGATGAGCGGATGTTCGCTATGTTTCTATGCCGGGGGCGAAGGCTTTCCGGAAGGGTCGCGCGTGATTTCCAGCACCAATCGCAATTTCGAAGGGCGCCAGGGGCCGGGCATCCGCACCCATATCGCCTCGCCCGAAACGGTCGCCGCCAGTGCCATCGCCGGGGCCATCGCCGATCCGCGCGAGTTCGCACGCGAGGAGGCAGCGTCATGAAGCCTGTCTCCACCATCACCAGTCCGGCGGTGCCGCTGCTGCGCGACAATATCGACACCGATACGATCATCCCCAGCCGCGAAATGCGCAGCACCGGGCGCACTGGCCTTGCGGACGGGCTGTTCGCCCCGTGGCGCTATACCGATGCGACCACGCGCACGCGCAATCCGGCTTTCGTGCTGAACCAGCGCGACGCGATCGGCACGCGGTTGCTGCTCGCGGGCAAGAATTTCGGCTGCGGTTCAAGCCGCGAGCATGCTGTGTGGGCGCTGGCCGAATTCGGCATCGAAGCGATCATCGCCCCCAGCTTTGCCCCGATCTTCAAGGGCAATTGCATCCGCAACGGGCTGTTGCCGATCGAATTGCCCGAAGAGGTGGTCCGCTCATTGCCATGGGAAATGGTCCGGATCGACCTCGCGGCGCAGACCGTGAGCGCGGGCGAGCGCAGCTGGCGCTTCGAGATCGATCGCGAAGCGAAAGAGATGCTGCTCAACGGGCTCGACGCGATCGACCTGACGCTGGCAAACATCAAATCCACCATGGGCCGCTGGCTCAAGGCCGACCGGTCGATGCGCCCATGGATCTATCTGTCCGGCAAAAACGGAGCGCGCGAATGATTTTCCTACTCGGCCGGCCTGCGGCACACATCGCTGCATGGAAAGGATTACATCTCCGGCACGCTTCCCGCTCGTTCGCGGGACCGGGCTGCCTGCCAAAGGGCAAAGGTGACACTTCAGGGCGTGGAAATCGTTCTATCCCGATGAATATGAACGGAAATCATCCATGAGCGTTTTTTTCAAACACGCAGCATCAGTGTTCCATCGGAGGCTTAGATGACCGAAATCCTCGTATCCGAGGTCGGCCCGCGCGACGGGCTGCAGTCGATCGACCGCGTGATGCCGCTCGAAGCCAAGAAGCGCTGGATCGCTGCCGAGGCAGCCGCCGGTGTGCCCGAAATCGAAGTCGGCAGTTTCGTGCCACCCAGCCTGTTGCCGCAAATGGCGGACACGGCGGAGCTGGTCGCCTTCGCGCGCACGATCCCCGGGCTCAACGTCGTGGCTCTGGTCCCCAATGCGAAGGGCGCGGCACGCGCGGTCGAGGCCGGTGTCCACGGCATGTCGATCCCCTTTTCGATGAGCGAGACCCACAGCCTGAAGAACGTCCGCAAGGACCATCCGGCAATGCTGGCCGAAATCGCCGAAGCCGCGCGCATCGCACAGGACGGCGGCGTACATTTCGCCGTCGGGCTTTCCACCGCCTTCGGCTGCACCATGGAAGGCGCGGTGAGCGAAGAGCAGGTCGTGCGCCTCGCCGCCGCTGCCGCCGAGGCCGGAGCGCAGGAATTCAGCCTGTCCGACACCACCGGCTATGCCGATCCGGCACAGGTGCGCCGCCTGGTGAAGAAGGTGCGCGGCGCGGTGGGGGACAAGCTCACCACGCTGCACCTGCACAACACGCGCGGGCTGGGCCTTGCCAATGTGGTGGCCGGGCTTGAGGAAGGGATCACTACCTTCGATGCCTCGTTGGGCGGCCTGGGCGGATGCCCCTATGCCCCCGGCGCATCGGGCAATCTGGTGACCGAGGACCTGGTACTGATGCTCAATTCCATGGGCCTCAAGACCGGGATCGACCTCGAAAAGCTGCTAGAAGTCCGCAAGATCCTGATCGAAGCGCTGCCGGGCGAGCCGCTTTATGGCTTCACCCCCGATGCCGGGCCGATGCTCGATTACCGGCAGAGGGTTGCGGCATGAGCGCCCCGACACCGCTGAAGGGCATCAAGGTCGTCGAATTCACCCACATGGTGATGGGGCCGACCGTCGGCCACATCCTTGCCGGACTGGGCGCCGAAGTGGTGCGGGTCGAGCCGATCGGGGGCGACCAGACCCGGCGTCTGCTCGGTTCGGGCGCGGGCTATTTCCCGATGTACAATCGCGGCAAGCAATCGATTTGCCTCGATCTCAAGTCTGCCGAAGGGCTGGCCGTGGCCAGGGACCTGTGCGCGCAGGCCGACATACTGGTCGAGAACTTCCGCCCCGGGGCGCTCGACCGGCTTGGGCTGGGTTACGAGCCACTCTCCGAAATAAATCCCCGCCTGATCTATTGCAGCGAGAAGGGCTTCCTGCCCGGCCCCTACGAGCAGCGCACCGCGCTGGACGAAGTGGCGCAGATGATGGGCGGGCTGGCCTATATGACCGGGCCGCCGGGCAAGCCGCTGCGCGCCGGTGCCAGCGTGATCGACGTGACTGGCGGCATGTTCGGCGTGATCGGCGTGCTTGCCGCGCTGGAGGAACGCCACCGCACCGGGCGCGGGCAAAAGGTCGTCGCCAGCCTGTTCGAGACCACCGCCTATCTCGTCGGCCAGCACATGGCGCAGTTCGCGGTAACCGGAAAACCGGCCGCGCCCATGCCCGCGCGCGTTTCCGCCTGGGCGATCTACGACGTGTTCGAGACGCAGGACGATCCGGTGTTCATCGGCGTGGTCACCGATGCGCTGTGGGAGAAATTCTGCGCGATCTTCGAGCTTGACGATCTTTGGGCCGATGAGAGCATTCGCGCCAACAACCAGCGGGTGCTGGCGCGCGACCGCATCCTGCCACGCATTCGCGAGCTGATCGGCGGGATGACGCGGGCCGAAGTGATCGCAAGGCTCGACGGGACCGGCATGCCCTTCGCGCCGATCGGCAAGCCCGAAGAGCTGTTCGACGATCCGCATCTCAATGCCGGGGGTATGGAGCCGGTCACGCTCGACACCGGCGCGCAGACGAAGCTGCCGACAATCCCGCTGGAGATGGACGGCAAGCGCCCTGGTGCGGCTCAAACCCTGCCGGTACCGGGCCGGGACGCGCAAGATGTGCTCAAATCCTTGGGCTATGACACCGGCAAAATCGAGGCGCTGATAGCCTCGGGCGCAGTGGGAGAAGGCGAATGAAGCGGATCGGAGCGATTGTTGCCATTGGCCTTCTGGCGGGTTGCAGCGCCGTCGGCGGAGTGACGGGCGACCGGCCACAAGCGGTTGCAGCCGTGCCATCCGCGCCGGGCGTCACCGCGCCCACAGAGCGGCTTCCGACCGACATCCGCCGGACCACCATCATCGTGCGCGACATGGAAAATTCGCTGCGGCTCTACCGCGATGTGGTGGGCATGCAGGTCAATTACGATACAGTGGTCGAAACCAGCGGGGTCGCCCTTCCCGCTGGCGAGCCGGGTGCCAAGGCGCGGCTGGTGCTGCTCAATGCCAATGATTCCTGGGTCGGCTGGATCGGCCTGATGGAATGGCTCGATCCGCCCATTCCTGCCGGTGAATACCCCAAGCGCATGGGCCCGGGCGATACCGTGATCGTGATGAACACCGATGATGTCGAGGGGCGCTGTGCAGCTGCCAAGCAAGTGCCAGGGGTTACCTTTACCGCGGAGGCGCGGCTGCAAGTTTACCCTGGCCGCAATGGCGGGCCGGACATTCGCGTGATGGGCTGCAACTTCTTCGACCCGGATGGCATCCTGATCGAGATGAACCAGATCCTCGAGTAATGTTCAGCCGATCTCCGGCCCGTCGATCAGCAGCACCTGCACATCGGCCAGCCCTTCGCGCAGCTTTTTGACTTCGGCGTATTCGGGGCTGTTCCAGAAGGCTTTGGCCGCATCCCGGTCAGGCCATTTCGAAATGACCATGGAGGCGCCGTCGCCCCACTCGCCCTCCAGGCATTCCGCCCCGGGCCCGCGCAGCAGGTACTGACCGCCGAACTGCGGGATCAGCGCGGCCGCGGCGGCGCCATAGCCTGAAACGAAAGCGTCGCGGTCGTGGATGGCGGCAGTCACGATCATATAGGCTGGCATGGCGTCTCCGATCAGAACGGCTTGACCGCGCCCAGGAAACAGACCGAGGCGATGGTGATCCAGTAGATATAGGCGGCGAGCCGCGCCTGCCCGATCTCACGCTCCAGCGCCGCTTCTTGCGCGGCGTCGGGCCCCATGGCGAGGATGCGGAACCGCGCGGTCCAGCGCCGCATGACCAGCCGAAGGAACAGGCCGATGCACAGGGCAAAGGCGTAGAGCGCCATCTTGGCCGGATACCAGAAATTGCCGGGACCGCTCTCGATCGGACCCGAGCCGCCAAAGGCAAGGAAGGCCGCGATGAAGATCGCCGCGATCAGCGGGTAACGCAGCAGTTCCTCGGTCCGGGTGACCTTGATCCCGATATCGGTTTCGCGCTTGAAGAAGGCGGTCCAGGTCATCCCCAGCCACACCGCGAAGAACAGCCACATCCACCACACGCCCGCACCCTCAAGCCAGGGCACGAAGCCGAACAGCTTGCCCATGTGCAGGCCCAGCGGCAGCAACAGGACGATGCCGGTGCGCGCAAGGATGTCGATGCGATAGGCGGTTTCCATGTGCCGCTTGCGCTCTTCCAGGCTGAGCGCGCGATTGGTCACATGATAGCTGGTCTGGAACACGCCCCATTCGCCGCCCAGCCAATAGACCATCGACAGGATGTGGAGCCATCGCAGGATGGCGAGTTCGTTGGCGACGAGAAATTCCATTGTTCCTCCCCAAAAGGTACTTCGACTATTCGCGTGACAGCTTTTCGACGATATCCGCGATCGGCGGATCGCCAGCATCCAGCGCTTCGACCTCCTGCTGGAAGCCGCGCATGATCCGCGCGATGTAGGCCCGCGTCGCCAGCCCGCGCTCTTCCCCGGCCTGCCGGTCGGGCGCGTAGTTTTCGATATCCTCGCGCCGGATCGTGCCCTTGGCATCGAGCAGGCGCTCGACCGTGTCCTGCCGCTCGCGCAGTGCGGAAACCTCCGCCGCTAGCGCGAAGACCGTGGAATAGAGCCGGTCAAGCGCGGGATCGTCGAAATACTCCGGGCGCTTGCCCTTCGCGCGGCGGCCCGAAAGCGCGACCCAGTCCAGCTCTTCACTCATGCCGCTTCCGCCTGTGCAACCGGTTTCCAGGCGCCATAGGCATTCCAGATCGCCGCGCGCCCATAATCCTCTTCGCCATCGTCCGGCGATGGCGGGAATATTTCCGGATCGACCACCGCGCGCACCCCAACGGTAAACTGGCTTTCACGCGGGAAGCCGGCATCGGCCATCACCTGCTTCAGATCCTGCCCATGCATTGCCGACCAGAACGGCTCATTATTGTTGAACGCATCCCAGTCGCGCATGAACTGTTCGAACAGCGGCATTTCGTCCGAATATTGCGGCTGTTCGATATGGAAGATCAGCCCGCCGGGAGCGAGCATGCGGTTCGCCTCTGCCAGAATGCGCGGCATGGCTTTCGCAGAAAGCTCGTGCAGGAACATGGTGGTCTGGACCCAGTCGAAATAGCCATCGGGCCAGCGCGACAGGTCCTCTCCCGATGCCTGGACGAACCTGATGTTCTTGACGCCCAGCCCGGCTGCGCGCGCCGCGCCATAGCGCAGCGAGGGCGCCGCTGTGTCGATCGCGATCACTTCGGCATCGGGGAAGGCCTGCGCGATCGGCACCGCGTTATGGCCCACCGTGCAGCCGATATCGAGGATGCGGCGCGGCTGCCAGTCTGGCCGCTCCTGCTTGATCCATTCGACAATCGCCTGCCCGCCGCCATCATTGAGCCCGCCCAGCGCACCGCCGGTCGTGGCGAACAGCCCGACGTCGTAATTGGCGCCCACGGTGATGTCGCCGGGCCGCTCTTCGCTGTGATAACCCCCGGGCTGGCAATGGATGTCCACCGCGGTCTGATAATGTGGCTGCTCGACCGCCGGATCGAGTTCGAGCATGCCCGAATGTTCGTTGTACTGCTTGGCCATGGCGTCGAGCTCATCGAGCTGGCGCAGTACCACCTGCCGCCCGTTGTGCTGGCGCATTTCCATCGAATTGCGCTTGAGCGCGGACCATGTGCGGTGCCATGGATCCTTGTTCATCGCGTCGCGGATCTCATAGCGATGCTCGGGATCGCGCCCGTGTTCGGCCCGAAAAGCGGGCAGCACGCGCTTTTCATAAGCGAGCCGGTTGCCCGCGCCGATCGGCCCCGACAGATAACGATTGAAATGGGTCAGAAAATTGAATCGCGCCGCTTCGTCATGGGTGGTGCGCGGCATCATCGGATGGCGCGTCAGCGCGGTATAGGGCGGGGGAAGATCGGCGGACATCGCACTACCTCTCAAAGTTGTCCGGACAAATTTGACCGAAGCTATACCTCGTGTCAATCGCGAGTGTCGCCCCTTACCGAATAAAGTCCTTGACCGCTGTCAAACAGACCGAATTCACCCAATGCGGTAGACCAGCACGAGATTGTCATCGAAATCGACAATGCCGATCTCCCGGCCGGTGCGCCCGTCATGAGTATGAAGTACTTCAGCGGGATAGACTTGCAGCCCAAGCTCGCGCGCGCTCGCTGCGACCTGATCCGGATCACCCGCTTCGAGCACCAGCGCTGCACGCCGCGGGTGTTGCGACGGTGGCAGGTCGATCCCGGCAATTTCGGTGAGTGCCATCACCCGCGGCTGGCCTGGCAGCGACAGGATTGCGAAACCCAGTTGCGCGCCAGCAGGGATTTCGAACAAGTCGATCGAATAGCTATCGGGATTGTGGCCCTGGCGATAGGTCACCTCGAACCCCAGTACATCGACATAGAATGACAACGCACGATCAAGGTTAGCGACCACGAAATTGGCCCGCTGGAACCGGACCGGCGCGCATTCGGGATTCGTCACAGCCATTCGCCCGGCTCCCCGCGCACGCTGCAGCACTGGACCCCGACATTCTGCCCATAATAAAGGTTTGCGAGCGCGCGCGGCATCTCGGCAAACCCGTTGGCGATATCCTGAACAGGCTTCAACTTGCCGCCCCTGATCCAGCCGGCAAGATCTTCCATCACCTGTTCCCAGCGATCGAGATGGTTGTAAACGAAGAAGCCGCGCATGCTGCTGTCGGTTGCACGCAGCCGGGTATAGTTCGCCAGGCCGAATGGCTCGTCCCGGGTATATTCGCTGATCGACCCGCACAGCACGATCCGCGCATGCATCCGCAGCCGTTCGAGGCAGGCGGAAAGTATCTCGCCACCGACATTGTCGAAATAGAGGTCGATCCCATCCGGTCGCAATTCGTCAAGCCGGGCGGCGACAGCTTCGGCCTTATAGTCGATCGCGGCAGAGCAGCCGTGCTGCAGGACGAAACGGCATTTGTCGGGCCCGCCGGCCAGCCCGACCACGTCACAACCGGCCACATTCGCTGCGAGCTGGCTGACCATCGAACCAACCCCGCCTGCCGCGCCGGACAGGACCATCCGGTCCCCTGCCCGGGGCTGGCCACAGGCGAATAGCCCGGCATGCGCGGAAAGGCCGGTCATGCCCAACACGCCTGCACCCAGCGCGGCGGGCAGGCCATTGTTGGGCATACGGAAGAACTTTTCCTGCGGCGTCATCCGGCTGACTTTCCAGGTCTGCCAGCCCATTTGTCCCTGCACCACTTCGCCTTCACGCCATTGCGGATGGCGCGACTTCACGATCTGGGCAACGCCGCGTCCATGGATCAAGTCGCCGGGCTGGAGGATGTCATCCCCGGTCCGGGCGGTGCCCTGCATATAGAAGCGCATCACGGGCGCGAGCCCCAGATAGAGAGTCTTCAAGAGGACTTCGCCGGGCCCAGGTTCCGGTACATCCGTAACATGCCACGAAAAATCCTCGGGCCGAACGTTGCCTTGCGGCCGGCGCGCGATGCGCCACTGGCAATTCACCGCATCATCGACTTCGCGGGCGGAAAGCACATCGAACCGGTCCAGCTCGGTCACTGTACCCATGGCATGCACCCGTTTCCTGTCCCGCGCCGCTGGTCCCGCATTGGCGCCCGTCCTCTTATCGGCGAGAGGGTCCCAGCCGTTCGGCTGGCCCATCGCATTGATGCGCATGCAGGGTGCAGGCTCCTATGCTTCCATGCGCCCTGCACGCGCTCGACCAGTCATAGCTGCGGCTGCTAGGATTGTAATTCTTATCAATGCTTTTGACAGAACTATAAGCTCACCTTACTAAATCGGTGCATGCCCCAGATGGAAATCACGCTGCGTCAGCTGACCTATCTGACGCGATTGCATGAAAAAGGGTCTTTCACTGCCGCCGCCGATGCGCTCGGCATCACCCAGCCCGCCTTGAGCATCGCGATTTCGCAGCTGGAAGAGGCACTGGGCGTACCCATGGTCGAACGCGGCACCAGGCCCGTGGCGCTGACTGAAGCGGGCGAACTGATGACGGCCTGTGCGCAGCGAGTCGTGCGTGAAATAAAGCAAGCCCGCGAAGAGGTCAGCGCGATGGAAAGCGGCCGCATCGGTCGGCTCGATATCTGCATGTCACCCAGCGCCACTGGAACTGTGATCAGCGACGTGCTGAGCCGGATGGTGGAGGAATTCCCGCAGCTGGAGATCCACATTTCGCACGGGGTGCTGCCGGCTGCGGCGGAGCGGCTTCATAATGGCGAGATAGCCGTGCTGGTGGGGGCATCGGTCGATGGCCTGCGCGACTCGGCGCTCCATTTCACGCCGCTGCTTGATGTCGCCATGGTTGCTGTCGCCGGCCCCGGTCATCCCCTGGCCAAGAAGCTGGATGTTTCGCTGGAAGACCTGACCCGGCATCCGTGGATCCAGATCGGCGACATCAATGCCAACTTGCCCGAATGGAGCAGAACCTTTGCCCGCGCCCGCCTTTCGCCGCCGCGCATCGCGGTCGATATCCGCAACCTGGCGCTGGTGCGCGACATGCTGCACCGAGGCAAGCTGTTGACGGTGCTGCCCAAGCCGATGGTGCAGGCCGATCTCGACGCCGGGCTGCTACACTCGGTAACGCCGCCGGAAATCAACTGGCGGCTGACCATCAACGCGATCACTTCCACGATCAAGCGCCCGCCTGCCAGCGTGCGGATATTCCTGGAGCGGCTTGATGAGCGACTAGCCGAGGCAAGCCATTAAGGCTGCATATGCAGCGGCGAATTTTATAAATTTGACCGAATGACGGCGCGTCCGCATCCCTTGTCATGACAAGGAGAGGAAACGGATGCTTCGACACCGATTTGTCGCAATGTGCCTGCCGTTAGCTGCTGGCTTGCTTGCTGTGCCGACGATGGCGGAACCACTCGACCAGGACGATCCGCAAGACGCGCTCAAGATCATGCGCAAGGCGATCTGTTCGCTCAATGATGGCGAGACTGTGATATATTGGTGGCAAGGCTCGATGTTCAGCCGCGTCGAGGGTGAGCGCGATCGCAAGCTGTTTGGCCTTCAGGGCATGAACATCCGCCAATGCGCGACCGTGCGCGATCCACAGCGAGGCGAGGGGTTTCGCAGCGTCAGCCGCGAGATCATGATCCATCTCGACCCCGAAACCGGCGAAGTGCGCGACAGCTGGACCAATCCATGGACCGGCGAGGAACTGGAAGTGATCCATGTCGCCAATGATCCGGTGAACATGCGCGCGCCGATTTTCGCCCGCCGCGCCGATGGAAAGCCGCTGACAACAGATTACCTCGTCATCAACGGCCGGGCGATCAGCACCGGCAATGCCCCGCTGTTCTACAAGAATCCGCTGGGCGGCGACTACCAGGACTGGGTCGGCGGCAGCTATCACGCGATGGAGATGGGCAACGAGTTCTTCTACGCCGATGACCTGTTCGACGGTGACAAGCCGACCGTGGCGCATCATTCGATCAGCTGGTCACGCACGTCACGCTGGCTGCCGTGGATGAAAATGGGTGACCGCAACGGGATCGTCTACACCGCGACCGTCGGCGGGCGTGCGAACTCGATCGACGAGTTGCCCGAACCTTTGCGGACGACCTTGCGCGAACGCTATCCGCTCTATGCTGCCCCGCCGCCGCTTGATGACAAGCGTCCCAACGAAACCAGCTGGGAAGTGTTCAAGAAGCTGATGGAAACCCGCAAGCAAGGGGGCGAGAAATGATCCGCACTATTGCAACTGCAGCCGCGGCAGGTGCCCTTATCGCCAGCCCCCTCGCTGCCGATGAGCTGGATCCGAACAACGCGGATGACGCATTCCGCATGAGCACCAAGATGTTCTGCTCGCTCGAGACGGAAGATCCGACCGTCTATTACTGGGAGGGGACGGTCTATTCGGTGATCCGCGGCGAAAAGGACCGCCACCTGTTCGACGTGATCGCCATGAACACGCGGCAATGCGAAGCCTTTGAAGACCCGGTGCGCGGTGTGGGCTCGCGATCCGTCAGCCGCGAGGTGATGTTCTACCTCGATCCGGAAACCGGCGAAATCCTGCGCCAATGGAACAATCCGTGGACTGGTGAAACGGTGGAAGTGCTGCATGTCGCCAACGATCCGGTGAATTCGCGCAGACCCAGCTGGTCGCGCGACGAGAAGGGCGAGCCAACAGCGAAGTTCGATCCGATCGTCATGGGCGAGTATGCCTATCAGGGCGGCGGCGCGGCACTGCTGTTCTATGACAATCCGCTGGCGGGCGACTACCAGGATTACGTCGGCAACAAGTACCAGGCGGCCGAATTCCTGACCTGGACCGCGCCCCTTGCCGATATCAAGGACGGCGATACGCCGCATGTGGTCGACAATGTCATTTCCTGGGGCCGGATTTCGCGCTGGCTGCCGTGGATGAAGATGGGCGGGCGTGAAGGCGTGCTGGTTTTCTATACCGGCGGCCTGAGGCTCAACACCTGGGACGAAATGCCGGACAAGATGAAGAACGAAATCCGCACGAATTACCCGGCCTATGTTGCGCCGCCTCCGGTCGACGACGATCGACCCAACGACACGAGCTGGACCGTTGCCAAGCGTGCGATCGATGCCGCGCGCGCCGCCAAAGAGCCAGCGGGAAGCGAATGACGCGCTGGGCCATTGTTGCATCGCTGCTGAGCCTTGCGGGCTGCGCAATGCCCCCCTCCCCCGATCTCCGCCAACACTCCGGGTGCCAGCGACGGGACCGTGCTGCGGCGTGCCACGCTGGTCGTGCATGATATCGATGCCTCGGTTGCCTTCTACGAAGCGATCGGGTTCGAGCGCTGGTATGTCGGCAAAGGCGGCACGGTTTCGGGAGAGGGATTGCCGATCGACGGCGTCAAACCCGGCGACCCAAGTCAGCTGATCATCATGAAAGGCAAGCACCCCTACATCGGGATGATCGGGTTGCTGCAATATGGCGCAAAGCGTCCATTGCCCGAAGTCGGGCGCATGACACCGGGGGATGCGATCATGATGATCGAGACCACCGGGCTTGCCGCGATCTCCGGAAAGCTTGCACAGGAGGGCTATCGCATCCACAAACCGCTGGAGACGACGCATATCGAAAGCGTCGACAGCGAGTGGGATGCAAGCTTCCTGATGGTATTCGACCCTGACGGCAATATGGTGGAACTGACCGAGAGGCACAATTGATCGGCAGGCGGCGCGTGCTCGCTGGCCTTGGCCTGGCTGGCGCATTCGCGACTTTCACACCGGCTCGCGCCCTGCCCGATCCGCCCAATCCGGCGATGCGCCGACAGTATGTCGATGGCGCTTTCGGCCAGATCCATCTGCGGATTGCCGATCCGTCGGGCGCCTCGGCGACGGCAAACACGCTGGTCCTGCTGCACCAGACCGCGTTGTCAGGCCGGATGTTCGAGCGGTTCATGCCTTACCTTGCTCGGCAGCGTCGGGTGATAGCGGTCGACACGCCCGGATATGGCGAGTCGGACCGTCCTTCGGTTCGCCCCAACCTGGCCGGTTATGCTGACGCCATTACCGAGGCGATACAGGCGGTTGCCGGTGAGCGCTTCGATGTGCTGGGCTATCATACCGGCGCCGCGATTGCGGCTGACATGGCGGCAAGGCGGGAAGAGGTGGCGAAGTGCGTCCTCGTTTCCATGCCCTATTTCTCGGCCGAGCGACGCGACGAGCTCATCGCGATGATCGGCAATCCCGATGATCCGATCGAAGACTATGCCGAAGACGGGTCACACCTGTTGCCGCTGTGGCAAGGCTCGTTCCGCGCGCGGGCCGATGGCCAGTCGAATGACGACATTGCCCGGCTGGTTGCCGAAAAGCAGCGCGCCGGGCGGTTTGGTGCATGGGCCCTGCTGTCGGCGCTCGAAGCGAGCCTCGCCGCGACGCTGGCTAGTATTGAGAAACCGGTGCTGGTGCTTGCCCCGCATGACGGCTTGCAGGCCGAAAGTCGCGCCGCCGCCAGCGCAATCCGCGATGCCGCGCTAATCGAGCTGCCCGATCATGCCTATGGCCTGTTCGACGTAGCACCTGCCATTGTTGCGGCCCCGGTGCTGGCATTCCTTGATCGCTAGCCGCGCTCAGGCAACATGGCCGTAAGCACCCGGTCCTTGCGCACGAAGTGGTGGTAGAGCGCACCGCCGATGTGCCCAACCACCAACAGCATCAGCGCCCAGGCCAGGCCGAAATGCGCCCAATAGGCGAACGGCACCATGTCCTTGTTTTCCGGCACGATGCCCGGGACCACGAACCAGCCGAATACCTTGGTTGGGCTGCCGAAGAAGCTGGAGCTGACCCAACCGCTGATCGGCACAATCACCATCAGAATATAAAAAGCGGCGTGCACCCGTTTGCTCCAGCGCTCCTCGAACGGGGTCAGCTCGGCAACCTGCGGCGGCGGGTTGCGGCGTCGCCACCACAGCCGCACCAGGATCAGCACCAGCGCCAACAGACCGAACGCCTTGTGCCAATGGACATATTCCAGGAAAATCGGCGCGGTCGACTTGAACCAATAGGTGCTGTCATTGACGTGCCAGATCAGCACCGATGTGCCGATGATCAGGAGCGCGATCAGCCAGTGTAACCACTTGCTGAGCGCGCCCCATTTGTCGGCGCTATTTCCGAGCGGCATGGCCCGGCCTCCCGTCGATCAGTAACGCCAGCTTACAGTCACGCCGAACTGCCGCTTGCGCGGGGCACCGACAATATAGTCGCGATAGAAGGTCAGGCGCGCCGGACGTCCGGCAAAGGTACGCACCGGATCCGGTACCAGCAGGGTACGATTGAAGTCGAACAGGCGCGTGATCACCAGCGGCGTCTGGTCTTCCAGCACATTGTCGACAAAGGCTGTGACAGTGATGTCGCCGAATTCGGCACCGGCGCGGATATTCCAGTTATAGCTGTCACCTGTGCGCGTGAGGTTGTGGACCTGCGCATAGCGATTGCTTTCGTACATCAGGTCATTGCGCAGGAACAATTCGACATTGTTGCCCACCGGGAAGCGCAGGGTGCCTGACGCATTGAGCTGGTGAACAGGGGTTTGCGGCAACCGGTTTCCGGCAACCTGGCCGTTCGGACCGTCAACATCTGCCGGGTTGGGGATGGTGAAGTCCGCATCAAGGAAACTCGGACGACCATCGGTGTCGAGCAGTTCCTCGGTATTCTCGTCATAGAAATCCTTGAACGTGGCATCGTTGTAGGAATAGCCGAGGCGGATATCGAACCAGTCAGTCAGGCTGCCGAACAGTTCCATTTCCAGCCCCTTGATCTCCGAAGCGCCGGCATTGACGATGAACGGAGTAGTGGTGAAGCTGCCATTGAGCTGCTGATAGGGCTGCGACTGGGTCAGCTGCTGGCTGGTCCAGTCAAGATAGAAGCCCGCCACGTTGAAGGCCAGATTGGTACCGGGGATCAGCCCCTTGGTGCCGACTTCGTAAGACCAGACCTGTTCCTCATCGAAGGTCTCGATCCCGTCCGCAATGAAATCGTCGAGGAATGACTGGACGATATTGGTCGGCAAATCGTTGAAGCCACCCGGCTTGTTGCCCTTGGCCACGGCGGCATAAAGGTTCCAGTCGGGTGTCAGCTCATACCGAGCGGTAAAGCGTGGCAGGAAGGCAGTGTAGGTTTCGTCACGTTGCCCGGTTGCCGGGGTGATCGCCGCGCTATTGCCGTTGCTTTCGATCGAAGCGAAGATCTTGTCTTCCTGATAACGCGCTTCGGCGCTCATCGTCAGCCTGTCGGTCAGATCGAATTCGACCATGCCGTAGACGGCCCAGTTGTTGACGCCGTCGTCAGAGTCGAAGCGATAGATGTCGCCCAACGCGGGGTTGGGCGCGCCGCCGGTTACCGTCCATGTGGTGTTGACATCGAAGCCTTCGCCATCCCGCTGGCGGTAGTAATAGGCGCCAACCAAGCCACGCAGGCGGCCTTCCTGTGGCGAAAGCAGGCGCACATTCTGGCTGAAGTCATGCGTCGAGCTGCCGCCGATTGTCAGGCTGGGGTTCGTCTTTGCGACAAGGTCATTGTCGAAGCCGTTGATGTTTTCCGATCCGTTGTAGGCCGTGATCGAGGTCAGCTGCCAGCCGCTGTCGAAGAAGTAATTCATCGTCAGGTCGCTGCGGAAATAATCGCGCGTCAACCCGCGATAGCCGAGCTGCTCGAGCTCGTCATTGTTGTAGGCCAGCGTATCGGGCTGTTCGACTTCGCCACAGAAATAGCCGCGCGACCGCGTCGTGCTGCGCGGGATCCCGAACACAGGAGTCAGGACATTGGTGATCGGCAGGAAGCAGTTGAGATTGTTCGATCCGACCTTGTAGGTGGCATAGCCCTTGTCGCGGTCTTCACCATAGGCGACGCCCAGGATAGCCTCGAAATTGTCACTCGGCGTCAGGCGGAACTTGGCGCCCACGTTCCAGCTTTGCTGGTCATTGATATCGCGTTTGCCGTTGTCTGCATTGCGATAGTCGCCGCCGAAACTGTAATAGCGCCCGTTCACCTCCAGCGCGGCGACCCCTTCCTGTAGCGGAGTGGAGACATATCCTGAAATCTCCTGATGATCGTACTGGCCAAGCGTCAGTTTGACGCCAGCGCGCAGCGTGTCGTCAGGCTTGCGGGTGACGAAGTTCACTGCCCCGGCAAAGGTCTGGCGGCCATAGAGCGCCGCCTGCGGGCCGCGGATCACCTCGACCCGTTCAAGGTTTTCCAGCTGGTAGCTGGTGATATTGCCAGAAACGAAGATACCATCGACGAAGAAGCCCGCATTCGGCGCGCCAAGGATGTTCGACATGCCGCGGATCGCAGGCCGCACGCTGGCCCCGCCATCGCCGCCGCCAGTGCGACCAAAGCCCTGGCGGAACGAAAAGCCCGGCGTCTGCAACGCGACATCGGCGATGTTGTCGATCCCCGCCTCAGCGATTTCCTCGCTGCCGAGCGCGGTGATCGAGAGCGGCACATCGATCAGGTCTTCCTCGCGCTTGCGTGCGGTGACGACAATGACAGGGGAGCCAGCCGCCCTCTGTTCGGCTTCATCGGAACCGCTTTCCTGCGCCTGAGCAGTTACCGGCAAAGCCACGGCAAATGTTGCAACACCGGCCAACCACCGCATTTTTCGCATAATTTCCTCCCATCGCACCAAGGTGCAGTCGGCCACACGGTGCCATTCGAACCACCAAAGTCGAATTTATTATTTTTAGCTTTCAATAGTTTCGATAAATGTAGCGATCTTCAGATCGCATCGATCGGCCAGCGTCGTCTGCAGGCCCTTAATTTTGCTCCAAATTTGTCCGGACAACTGCTACTGAGCTAATGGATCATGCGGACTCAGAAGGATAAATTGCGCATCGTCCTGTTGCGAATTTGTCCCACATTGGTCGCAGTTCTGCGCAGCAGGGGCTCTTACGGGCACGCGCGAGGGGAAATTGGGGGTAATTGAACCATGACCAGTACCGAGCCTAGCGGCAGCGACGCATGGCCCTCCCTATCACGTTCGTGGGCCATGGTCGTACTGCTGACGATTGCCTATATTTTCAGCTTCGTCGATCGCTATATCCTTGGCCTGCTGATCGAGCCGATCAAGGCGGATCTGTCGCTGAGCGACGAGCAGATCGGCTGGCTGATCGGCTGGGCCTTCGCGATTTTCTATGCGACGATGGGGCTTCCGCTGGGGTGGCTGGTCGATCGCAAGCGGCGCACATGGATCGTTGCGGCGGGGATCGCGGTGTGGTCGCTGGCGACTGCGGCATCGGGACTGGCAAGCAAGTTCTGGCACCTCTTTCTGGCCCGAATGGCGGTGGGCGCAGGAGAGGCAACACTCAGCCCGGCGGCCTTTTCGATGATCGCCGACAGCTTTCCGCCTGACCGGCGGGGCAAGCCGATCGCCTTTTATTCCGCCGCCCTGACGCTGGGCGCTGGGCTCGCATCGCTGATCGGCAGCGCGGTGATCTCGTGGGCGAAACGTCACGACACGGTTGCAGTCCCGCTGTTGGGTGAAATGGCGCCATGGCAGGCAACCTTCATCGCTGTCGGATTGCCCGGCGTTACCCTGGCGCTTGTCTTCCTGTTCCTGCGTGAACCGGCGCGCCGCGCGAGCGAAGCTGAGGCTGACAAGCTGGCCGGCAACGGCCTGCGCGATGCGCTGCAGTATGTGGCTGCCAACGGGCGGCTGTTCGGCGGATTCGTCGCGCTGGTCTGCGTGATGACGATCATCGCCTATAGCCAGGCTTTCCTGCCCTCCACCTTTAACCGGATCTGGGGCTGGGAAGTGGAGTATTACGCTTTGGTCAACGGGCTTGTCATGCTGGTGATCGGACCATTGTCAGTGATGGGAACAGGCTATTTGTCCGACCGGTGGAGCCAGAAAGGGCTGCGCATCGCGCCGTTTCGACTGCTGATGATTGGCTACGGCGTCATGCTGGCCAGCGGGGTACTGCCCTATTTCATGCCCAGCGCACCGCTCGCCTACACCATGCTGGCGATCAATACCGTTGGCATTGCCATGGTATCCGCAGTCGGCGTCACAGCCTTGCTGATGATAACGCCGGCATCGATCCGCGGGCAAATGGTCGCGCTCTATTACATGGTGGTGAGCATGGCGGGGCTGCTGCTTGGCCCGACCACCGTAGGCACCCTGTCCACCCGCCTGCTGGGCGAGGAAAACATCCATTATGCGCTCGCCGCCATTCCGGTGATTTACGGGATTGTGCCCGCGCTACTGCTGCCCGGCACATATCGCCTCTATAAGCTGCATGTCGAACAACATAGGCATGACCAAGGGCCTTGAGAACGACCGCCATGTTCGTTGTCCGGATAGGTGGGCACACGCGCGTGGCAAATTACCCGATCACTGTTCAAAAGCGTGTGGCAGCGCATCGCTTTGACGGTGCCGGAAACCTCAATTGGAGGCTAATCAATGGCAACACTTGCCGAACTGTCGCTTATTTCCACCTTGCGCGACACCGGCGCCGAGGTTTTGGACGACCCTGGCTCGCTCGATTTCTACGCGCACGATATCTATTCGCGCGGTGCCGATCTTGCCGCCATCGTGCGTCCTGCCAACACCGGGCAGCTCGCCGCCGCAGTCAAAGTGGCAATCGAAGCGGGCCGCCCTGTTGCCCCGCGCGGCGGCGGCATGAGCTACACCGGTGGCTACACCCAGCAACAGCCCGGCGCCGTGCTGTTCGACCTTGCAGCATTGGACCGGATTCTCGACATCAACGAGACCGACATGACGGTCAAGGTCGAGGCAGGCTGTACCTGGGCCAAGCTGTACGAGGCGCTCCAGCCAATGGGGCTGCGCACCCCGATGTGGGGTACTCTTTCCGGTCTGAAGGCCAGCATCGGCGGGGGGATGAGCCAGAATGGTATCTTCTGGGGATCGAGCCGCCACGGCTCCGCCGCGCTCAGTTGCGTGGCACTCGAAGTGGTCCTGGCCGACGGCACCGTCATGCGGACGGGCAGCGAATTCTCCCGGCCCTACGGCCCCGATCTCACCGGCCTGTTCTGCGGCGACACAGGGGCGCTCGGCATCAAGGCCACTGTCACGCTGCGGCTGGTGCGGGAAGCGGCGCACAACGCCTATGCCAGCTTCGTGTTCGACGATCATGCGAGCTGGCTGGCTGCGTCATCGGAAATCGAGCGCAGCGATATTGCCACCGAATGCTTCGGTTTCGACCCTAACCTCAATGCCCTGCGCATGAAGCGCGACAGCCTGAGCAGCGATGCCAGGCAGCTGGTCGGCATGATGAAGAAAGAGGCCGGATCGGGTGGCGGCGTGCTGAAAGCGCTCAAGGAAGGCGCAAAAGTGGTCGCGGCTGGTCGCGATTTCCTCAAGGATGCCAGGTTCTCGCTGCACGTCCTGGCCGAGGGGCGGATCGCGGCAGCTGCCGAAGCCGATATCGAGGCGGCCCGTGCGATTGTACACCGCCACGGCGGGCGCGAAGTCGAAAACTCCATCCCGAAAATCGTGCGCGCCAATCCGTTCGGGCCGTTGAACTCCATGCTCGGCCCCGATGGCGAACGCTGGGCGCCGATCCATGGACTGCTGCCGCACGGCAAGGCGCAGGATTGTTACAATGCGATCAATGCCCTGTTCGATCGTCACCGTGACGAGATGGAGCGGCTCGGCATCCATATCGGCACGCTCGTTGCCAATGTCGGGGGGCAAGGCGTCATCATTGAGCCATGCATCTACTGGCCCGATGCCAGCAATCCGCTGATCCGCGACACAGTGGAAGACTCGCATCTAAAACGTTTGCCGAAGCTTGCAGCCAACGCCGAAAGCTGGGCGCTGACGCAAAAACTGAAGCGCGCGCTGGTCGACCTGTTCTTCGAGCACAAGGCCGTGCATTTCCAGATCGGGCGCACCTATCGCTATCGCGAAAGTCTCGATCCGGCCGCGAACGCGCTGTTACAGTTGCTCAAGCGCCAGCTTGATCCGAAGGGCTTGATGAATCCAGGCTCGCTGGGACTCTAGCGAAGTGGCGGGCCGATTCCAGAAAGGCGTTCGATTGACAATCGGTCTTCTGGAACCACGTTGCTATCCACTGGACGATCAGGACGAACGTGCCGCATCAGTTCCCTTGTTGATTTGACTAGATGAAATTCCTCGAAGTTTCGCGCAGCTGAGAAGGTAGGTTGATGCTTACGGAATTCGCCATTTCCACTCCGCAGAACGCGGCAGCTGCGGCCTTTCTTGGCCGCAAGACACACCGCCACCTGATTGGCGGCGAATGGGTCGAGAGCAGTTCGGGCGAGTATTTTGAGACCTTCGACCCTGCGACTGGTAAAAGCATCGGCCAGTTGGCGCGCGGCTCCGCCGCAGAGGTGGACGCGGCGGTAGCGGCAGCCAGAAAAGCCTTCGAAAGCGGGCCGTGGCCCAAGATGCTTCCGCTCGAACGCAGCAAGCTGTTGTGGCGGATCGCCGACAAGCTGGAAGAGAATATCGACGAGCTGGCCGAGTTGGAGACGCTCGACCAGGGCAAGGCGCTCTATGTCGGGCGGTGGGCAGAAATCCCCGGAGCGATCAACCAGTTCCGCTATTTCGCAGGGCTCGCCACAAAGATCGAAGGGGCGACCATTCCGACATCGATCAATTACCAGCCCGAGGGCAAGGAAGTCTTTGCCTACACCCAGCATTTGCCGGTCGGAGTGGTCGGCGCGATCGTGCCGTGGAATTCGCCGCTGGTGCTGACCGCGATGAAGCTAGCTCCTGCGCTGGCGGCGGGATGCACGGTCGTGCTGAAGCCGGCCGAAGACACTTCGCTCACCGCTGTGCGTCTGCTCGAGCTTATGCAGGAAGCCGGGCTGCCGGATGGTGTCGTCAACCTCGTGACGGGGCTCGGAGCCGAAGCTGGCGCGGCACTGGCCAAGCATTCGGGGGTCGATAAGATCGCCTTCACCGGCTCGACCGCAACGGGCCGCGCCATTCTCGACGCCGCCAAGGGCAACCTCAAGCGGGTCACGCTGGAGCTTGGCGGCAAGTCCCCGGTCATCATCATGGACGATGCTGATCTTGACGCGGCCATTCCCGGGGCCGCCAATGCGATCTTCTTCAACGGCGGGCAGGTTTGTATCGCCGGCTCCCGCCTTTACGCCCATTCCTCGGTGTTCGACCGCGTCGTTGAAGGGATCGCGAAGCAGGCCGAAGCGATCAAGCTGGGCCACGGCCTCGATCCGCAAACGCAAATGGGGCCGCTCGTCTCGAAACACCATGCGAGCAAGGTCGCAAGCTACATCGATGATGGGCGCAAGGCCGGGGCCAGTGTGCTGGTCGGCGGCGAGACCTGTGGCCCGAATGACAGCTTTGTCGTTCCGACCGTGCTGACCGATGTCACGCCCGACATGTCCGTAGTGCGCGAGGAAATCTTCGGCCCGGTGGTGGTGGCGACCCGGTTCGATGAGCTCGACGCGGTGATCGCTGCCGCCAATGACAGCGACTATGGCCTCGCCGCGGGATTGTGGACCGAAAGCCTTTCCACCGCGACGCGCACCGCGCGCCGCCTTGAGGCTGGAACGGTCTGGATCAATAGCCATGCCATGTATGATCCCTCACTGCCCATCGGCGGCATCAAGCAGTCGGGCTGGGGGGCGTGACAGTGGCCAGGTGGCGATCGAGAACTATCTCAATCTCCAAACAGTCTGCGCAATAGTGTAAGGAGACGTCATGACCCACATCGCCGAAATCTATAGCGCCGATCATGACGAAGCCGCACGCCAGGCCTTTGTCGGCGCACTCAAGTCGCATGTGAACGGCCCGATGGAGGCCGACCTTGCCGAACTGTACGAAAAGAAGCTTGCCGCGCGTGATAGTGGCCAGCTCGACGATGTTATCGCCTTGTACGAGCGCGAAGCGCCCTATCAGCTCTGGGGTAGCGCAGTGTACACCTCGCAGGATCTCCTGTGGGAATCGGTCGGGCAGACGGTCGACCGGGTAACGCCCGAATTCGATGCGCGCTGGCAGGCGCTGCAGGATCGAGGAGAAACGCTAGGCTCGCTCGTGCTCGATCCGGAGCTTGCCCTTCCTGAGCCAATTGCCTCGCGCGAAATCCATCGCCAGCCGGGCGGCTATTTCCACGAAACCGGCCCCGACGACCTGATCTCACCCCTGCTCTATTTTTCCAGCGTCGAGCTCTATCGCGCCGCAAAGGGCCTTGGGACCAATGCCAAAACCGGCCAACCCGGGATGGCACCGTTGATGCTGAAGGTGCTGGGCGAGAAGTTCACAGGGTTTGCACCCAAGCGTATTCTCGATCTTGGCTGCGGCCCGGGCACGGAAACACTCGGTTTTGCCCGCGCATTCGAGGGTGCAGAGGTTCATGGCCTCGACCTTTCGGCGCCGTTTTTGCGCTTCGCCCACCTGTGGGCAGAGGAGCACGAAATTCCCGTCCATTACCGGCAGGGCAATGCCGCGTGCACGCCTTATCCTGACGGGCATTTCGACCTCATCGTCTCACATATCCTGTTCCACGAGACATCGCATGAGATCCTGCCGCAGATCATGCAGGAGGCACAGCGCCTGCTCGCACCCGGCGGCGTATTCCTCAATGCCGACGTGGCCTACCAGATGCACCGTATCCCGGTTCCCAAGCAGGTCACCAACGCCTGGCAGGTTGCCTACAATGGCGAGCCCTTCTGGCGCGGTTTCGCGGAGACCGACGT
The DNA here is from genome assembly GCF_011047315.1 of Altererythrobacter sp. BO-6. Taxonomy (NCBI): domain Bacteria; kingdom Pseudomonadati; phylum Pseudomonadota; class Alphaproteobacteria; order Sphingomonadales; family Erythrobacteraceae; genus Altererythrobacter; species Altererythrobacter sp. BO-6. Next base: position 1,018,636 of record NZ_CP049259.1, read on the forward strand.
GACTGACGCCATGCGCGCGGCAGGTTTCGACGAGGACAGGATCTTCGCCGATTACATCCCGCTCGGCAGCGGCGACTATTTCATGTTCGGCGCCAGCAAGGCGGGCTAAGGCAGCAGGCATGAGCAAACCCGACCAGCCCGGCGCGATTTCCCTGCTGAACGATCCTGACCGCAAGAAGCCGCAATTCCTGGATAACCCGGGTCAGGACAAGGCAGTCGCTGCAATCCTGCGGCTCGCGATGGAAATTTCGGTCCTGCGCGACCGGATCGACACGCATGAAGCCCTGGCCGAGCAAAGTGGGGCCTACACCGCCCTGGATGTGGAATCCTACAATCCCGATCCGGAGCGTGCGGCCAGGCGCGCCGCGCGCCGCAAAAGCCTGATCGAAGGGTTGATGCACGATCTTTCCTGAACCGGCTCAGGCGGTCCGGCCGCCATCGACCGGTATGACGCTGCCGGCGAGATAGGCCGGCGCTTCGCGCAGCAGCCAGTCGACCACTTCGGCGATCTCCCTCATCTCGCCGAACCGCCCCACCGGCGTTTCTTGCCGCAACCGCTCGAACAATTCGGGCATCTGCGCTTCGAACTGGCTGAATTTCTCGGTCGCGATGATGCCCGGCGCAATCACATTGATGATCACGTTCTGGCTGGCGTATTCCAGCGCGGCGGATTTGGTGAGCCCGATCAGTCCCCATTTCGCGGCGGAATAATCGCTCATGTTGCGCGTGCCGCGCAGCCCGCCGGTCGAGCTGTTGTTCACGATCCTTCCGCCGCCATTCGCAAGCATCAGCGGGATTTGCGATCGCATCAGGTAGAACACGGCACTCAGGTTGACCGCTAGCGCATCATGCCAGCGTTCCAGCGGTGTTTCATGAAGCGGCGAATCTCCGAAAGTATGGCCCAGATTGTTGAACGCCCCATCGAGCCGGCCATGGGAGCTGGCGATCTGTGCGATCATGGCTTCAACCGACTGCGGATCGGCCCCGTCGAATGCCATCGCTTCGGCCGACCCTCCCGCCGACCGAATCCGCTCTGCTGCCTCTTCAAGCGGCTCGATCCGGCGCGCGGCCAAAATGATGTGCCCCTCGCCCTGCCCGAGTTTGAGCGCGGCCAGCCGCCCCATGCCCGAACTTGCCCCGGCCACCAGGAATACCGGCCTATCCATGTTCAACCTCCTTGAGGAACCGGACGATCGCCGCAGCCTTGTCTGCCAGCCCGTGGCAATCCGTCGCCATTCGCGCGCCCGGAACCAATCGCCCCAGTTCTTCATTCGCGTCCTGCAACGGCCCTTCCGCCTCGCCAAGGATCAGCGCAGGCACCTTGAGGCGCGCTAGTGCATCTCTCGCCTCGTGGCGAAAGACAGCTTCATAAGGCTGGTGATAGGTCGTGAGGTTGTTCAAGATGCCCACGGTCAGCTCGTGCAGGATATCCGCGTCGAACCTGCCGCCAGCGCGAATATGCGCCGCATCCTTCCTGTAATGCGGGAAGAAGATCATTTGATCACGAATATAACTCCACGCCCAATGGAACTGAGCGCCATTCGGGTCGGGTTGCTGCGGCGGGGCATAGACCTCAAGAAATTCGCGGCGTGTTACCTCGTCCAGCAGCGCAACCCCATCGAGCACCAAGGCCGCGACCCGCTCTGGCTCTGCCAGTGCCCATTCAATCGCAATATGCGCGCCGGTGTGGGTGCCATACAGCGCCAATTTTTCGATCCCCAGTGCGCTTGCCCCGCGCGACAGCATGTCGGCATAGTCGGCCACCTCCGGCTGCAGCTGAAGCGGCAGGCAGGACTGACCATTGCCGGGCGTGTCGAAAGCATAGAGCGGGTGACGCTCGCCCAACTGCCGCATCAATGGTTCGAGTGCTCCCGAGTTGGCGGGCGACGCATGCATCAGCACAAGCGGCAGGTCGCCCGACTGTTCGTTCTTGCACCGCAGGTGCAATTGCCCCTCGGCAATCGCGGCATAGGCCCTGGCGAGCGCGCCGCTCAGGAGAGAGTCCCGCCCACCTTCGGCAGGTCGAGCGGCTCTTGCGGGATCATCGTGGTCTTCTCTTCAGTGAATAGCTCGACCGACCCGGGCAGGCCGTCACGCCCGATCCCCGACTGCTTATAGCCGCCAAAGGGCGCACGCAGATCGCGCGACATCGGCGTGTTGACCCACACCGTTCCGGCCTGAAGTTCGCGCCGGGCGCGCATGACCGATGGCAAATCGTTCGACCAGATGTAGCTGACCAGCCCGAACTCGCTGTCATTGGCGCGCTGCAGTGCATCGTCGAGATCGCGCACGCGCTGAACCATTGCAAAGGGGCCGAACACCTCTTCCTGGCAAAGCCGCGTCGAATTTTCGAACGCTTCCACTACCGTTGGCGCAACGTAATAGCCGCGCTCGAACCCCTCGGCCCGCTTCGCACCTGTCAGCACGCGGTAATCGGGGCTGGCATGCGCTTCCTGTGCGAACGAGAGCACGCGTTCGTAATGCGCACGGAACGCCATCGGGCCCAGCTCGGTATCGGCAGCGAACGGATCGCCAACCTTCACATTCTCGACCCTGGCGACCAGCGCCTCAATGAAGCGATCGGCAATCGAATCCTCGACCATGATGCGCGATCCGGACAGGCACTGCTCGCCATTGCCGGCCAGGAAACCCAGAATCGTCCCATCCAGCGCGCGCTCGAAATCGGCCGATGCCAGAACGATATTGGCCGATTTGCCGCCCAGTTCCAGACCGACCTTCTTCAAGCCGGAAGCGGCATCGGCCATGATCCGTTTTCCTGTTGCGGTGCCGCCGATGAAGCCGACCACGTCGATGCCAGGATGCCGCACCAGCTGCGAGCCCACGCTGGCGCCGGGCCCGGTAACCACCTGCACCACGCCTGGCGGAAGGCCGGCTTCCTCCAGGATTTCGACCAGCCGCATGATCGCCAGCGGGGCATATTCGCTCGGCTTTACGATCACCGAATTGCCCAGCGCGATGGCTGCAGCCATCTTCATCGAACCCAAGACGAGCGGCGCATTCCACGGAGCGATTAGCAGCCCGACACCGACCGGTTCGCGCGTCACGATCGAAAGATAGCGCCCGGTCTGCTCGTAACTTTCGCCCGAGAGCGAGGTGACAAGCTCGCCAAAGAACCGAAAATTCTCCGCCGTCCGCGACACATGCATGCCGCGAATTTGCGCATAGGGAATCCCGGTCTCCAGCGCCTGTAGTGTTGCAAGTTCATCGGCATGGGCGAGCACCGCGGCTTCGCATTTGGCGAGGATGCGCGCGCGGTCGGCAGCAGTCAATTTGCGCCAGGGGCCATTAGCAAACGCATGGCGCGCCCGCGCGACAGCAGCGTCGACCTGCGCTTCGCTGGTATCGGGCACATCCACCAGTGGTTCTTCGGTGGCCGCGTAGATCAGCCTCGATTGGCCCGGCTGAGCCTCCCCCGCAGCCCAATCAAGGCCGTGCGGCAGAATTGGCGTACCATGCGGCAGGTTGACATCAATCTTCACTCTATGTCCTCCCACAGCTCTGCCAGCCTTTGCATCGATCCCTAGCCAAGCTGTCCGGGAAAGTGATCCGCGTGGTGCTCGACATACCAGTCGGCAATCTCCTCGCGGGTGGCCCACCAAATCCCGTCCAGACCTTGCGCGAATTCGATGAACTCGCGCAACGCACGGATTGTATAGGCTCGGCCCGAGACATGCGGATGCAGGCCAATGTTCATGATCCGGCCGGTCTTTTCGCCTTCCTTGTGCAGCACCGTGAGTTCTTCGATCAGCAGATCTCGATACTCGTCGGTCGTGCGCATGTTGCGGGTCAGGATCGTGAAGTCATTGATGACGTTGGAATAGGGGGTCGCGACGATCGGCCCGGCATCGGTGCGGATCATATAAGGCTGATCGTCATTCATGATGTCGCAGTAGGCCTTGAACCCCTCTTCGACGAGGATGGTCGGGGTATTGAGCGTGCCGCGCAAGGATGAGGACAGCCATACCTTCGGCTTCCTGCCCGCGTGTTTCTCGTACATCTCGACCGAACGCTGGATGATGTCGCGTTCGGTATCGATGTCATCATGGAAGTCGGTCAGCAGTTCGCCCTGTTCGTAATTGTGCGCGATCAGTTCCCAGCCACGCTCAAGGCAGGCATCGGCCATCGCCTTGCGCCGCTCGAAGGTCACCGCGTTGACGGTGCAGCCGGCTTTGGCGCCCATCTCGTCGAACATGTCGAACATCCGCCACACGCCCACGCGTTGGCCGTATTCGCGCCAGGAGTAGTTGGGATAGTCTGGAATCCGGCCGGCCAGCGCATTCGGCAAAAGCGCAGGCCCCCCGGCGTAATACGGCTGGTCCGTGTCCTTGACGAGATCCCAGGTCTCCAGGTTGAAAGTGAACATGAGCGCCACTTTCGCACCGTTCGGCCAGCGCAGCGGTGCGCGCTCGGGAAGCGGGACATAATCGTATTCGAACATGCGATATCCTAGAATTCGGCCATCAGCCGGCCTAAACCGGTCTTCTGGTCCATAATGCCGTTCTGGCGCAGCGCGTTCCAATAGGTCGCGGTGTTGATCGCGATGACGGGCTTGCCGAGCCATTCCTCCGCCGCCGCCGCAAATCGCACCATGGAAAGGTTGGTGCCAACCTGGACCAGCGCGTCGACATCGTCGCCATCGAGTTTCTTGAGTTCTTCGCGCAGGGTGGCGGTCGGCACTTGCGCAATGGCGGTCCAGCTGGGGCATTTGAGGCAGGTATCGCGCACCACTTCAATCCCGTGATCGGACATGAAATGCGCAACCTGCGCGTTGGCTGACGGGTAATAGGGCGAAATCACCGCAATCTTCTTGATGCCGCCATAGGCATTGAAGGCCTCGATCAGCGATTGCGAACCGGTGCAAAGTTTGAGGCCACTCGCCTCCTCAATGTTCTGGCGCCACTGCTCCGCACCCTTCGCGCCGCCGTAGAATGTAACGGCGCTCATCCCCATGACCAGGTAATCGGGGTTGCAGGTCAGCACACCGCGAACCGCATCCAGCGTGTTACGGCTGATCTCCAGCGTGCCCGCCATAAAGGTCTCGTCCGAAATGGCATTGGCATCGTCCACCACGATGCGGCTGTAATGATTGGTCACCCCGCGCACGCGCAGGTCGTCGAAATCCGGCTGCACGATAGTGTTGGTAGACGGCCCCAAGACACCGAACAGCTTGCGATAGCCCTGGACATCCGGATTGGGTCTTGGCCGGACAGGCATCAGCTCATTTCCTTCTCTTTTTCCAGGCATTCGATCATCGACTGTCTTAGCAGGAATTCCCGGCGACGCACCGGATCGTCGCGGATTGCAGCCATTTCCGCCTTGCGCCTGGCGTGCAACTGGCCGTCACCTTCCTTCAGATACTCCATGTTGCGAATCGTCTGCGCTTGGATGAAATCGTGGGTGGTGGTGCGGCGCTGATGCTCGAATGCCTTCAGTTCGGTGTCGGCATCCGCCCCGTGCTGGTAGATCCGGATCAATCGCTCACCGAGATTGAACGCATCGTGGATGCCGGAGTTCATTCCGAAACCACCGATCGGGTTGTTGAGATGCGCAGCATCGCCGATGAGTGCGGTGCGACCGGTCAGGAAGCTTTTCGCCACCCGCTGGTGGACGCGGTAGATCGTGCGATGCTGGGTCTCCACCTCTTCGCCTTTGCCGATCAACCGCTCGAACACTTCGTTCTTTTTGGCATCAGCCAGCAGCTCTTCGTCCGGCGCATCCATGCTGGCTGGGACCAGCACCCGCCACAAGGACGGCACGCGCAGCAGCACCATCCATTCTTCCGGGTCCGACACATAGTTCACATAGGCGAGGTTTTCGATGTGCTGCTCGAGCGGCTCTTCCGTGGTGAAACACAGGAACTTTTCGGGATAGGTGAATCCGGCAAACTGCGTCCCCAGCCATTTGCGCACTGTGCTGTTCGAGCCATCGGCGCCGATCAGATAGTCGGCCCTGATCTTGAGGATCGCAAAGGGGGTTTCGGCATAGACCGTCACGTCCTCGCTCGTCTGCTCGAGCGCCACCACCCGGTGATTGAACAGCACCTCGGCACCAGCCTGTTCGCGCACCTTTTGCGACAGCATCCGCGAAAGATGATATTGCTCGCACTGGATGCGATAGGGATGGCGCGTGACATCGGCGAGTTCGCTCATGTCGAAATCAATAACTTCACCGGTGCGGCGTTCACGGAAGTGATAGACCGGCGCCTTCAATCCCATTTCGATCAGCCGCGGCGTGATGTCGAAGCGCTCCAGCATTTCAAGCGTCGGTGGGTGAAATGTCGAGGCCCGCAGATCCAGCGCGCAATCCGCACCGTCTTCGAGCAAGACCACATCGACCCCGCGACTTGCCAGCATAAAGGCAGCAACCGTCCCGACAGGACCTGCACCGGCCACAACCACCTGTGTGCGGATCTCTTGCATGCTTTTCAGCTCCATTCAAAACTGACCTGACGGACGGCAGAGGCCGCGCAGGACACCGTTGTCCTTGGGGGGTAGCTTCGAGCACACGACCAATCGAAAGCGGTTATCAACTTAGCCGCCATGCGAACAACAATGATCGACCGATTGGGCGATAGCCAACTTGTGGCACTGACAAGGTGATGGAAGAATTCGATTACATCATTGTCGGGGGAGGATCGGCGGGATCCGTTCTTGCCAATCGTCTCAGCGAAGATCCCGCAGCCAGCGTCCTGTTGCTCGAAGCGGGTGGAGAGGATCGATCACCCTTCATCAAGGTCCCAGCCGCGCTGATCAAACTGATCGGCAATCCGAAATATGATTGGGGCTTCCAGGTTGAACCTGATGCTAGCCGCTCCGGCCGCCAGGATTATTGGCCGGCTGGCAAAGTCCTCGGCGGAAGCAGTTCGATCAACGGCATGCTGTATGTCCGCGGGGCATCGCAGGATTTCGATGCCTGGGCCGCAGGTGGTAATGCAGGTTGGAGCTTTGCCGATTGTGAGCCCTATTTCCGCAAGCTTGAGCATTGCACATTCGAGGTCGGACAGGAACGGGGCGCGTTGGGGCCACTGGCAATCAGTCATTTGCGAACCCGGCATCCGCTGGCAGAGCCATTCGTGGCGGCGGCGCTGGCAGCCGGTTTGCAGTCGAATGACGATTACAACGCAGGATCGCAGGAAGGGATCGGCCCGCCGCAGCTGACCCAGCTGAAGGGACGGCGCTTCAGCGCTGCCGACGCCTATCTCAAGCCGGCGCGCGGGCGCGCCAACCTATCAATCCGAACGCAGACGCAAGTGACCCGGCTGACATTCGAGGAATCTCGCGCGAACGGAGTTGAATTTGTCAGCCGCGGCAAGCTGGGCGAGGCGAAAGCGCGGCGCGAAGTCATCCTGGCCGCCGGAGCGCTGCAGTCGCCCAAGCTGTTGATGTTGTCGGGCATTGGTCCTGCGCAAGGGCTCAAGGAACTAGGTATCGATATCAGGATCGATAACCTGCATGTCGGCGCCAACCTGCGTGAGCATCCCAACGCCCAGCTCGGCTTTGCGGTCGACCAGCGAACCTTCAACCAGGAGATCAATAGCGTCCGCATCGCCTGGCACGCGCTGCGCTGGCTGGTCGCAAGGCGCGGGCCTGCGACAAGCCCCTACCCACATGCCGTGGGATTCTATCGCTCAAGTCCGGACAAGTCGTCACCAGACATCCAGCTGCTGTTTGGCCCATTCGGTTTCGAACTGACCCCGCAAGGTGTCGCACCTTCGCGCAATCCGATGGTCACACTGGTGGTCGGTCTTTCCTATGCAAGGAGTTCCGGCAAGCTGAGCTTGAGCAGCGCCGATTGGCGTGACAAGCCCCGGATCGAGCTGGAAATGCTGTCAGATCCGCAAGACGTCGCAGATCTGACCGCGGCGTGCCGGATCGCGCGGAACATCATGGAACACCAGCCGATCGCCGCCCATGCCAAGGCCGAGATGACACCCGGCAGGGAAGTGCAAAGCGATGCCGAGTGGGAGGAATATCTGCGCCGAACCGTCGATCCGACATATCACCCCGTCGGCACCTGCCGCATGGCGCCCGATATCGCACAAGGCGTGGTCGATCCGCAGCTGCGCGTGCACGGGGTGCAAGGGCTGCGCGTTGTCGACGCCAGCGTGTTCCCCGAACATGTCAGCGGAAACACCAACGGGGCGGTCATGATGGTGGCCGAGAAGGCCGCAGACATCATCAAAGGGAAGGCAGGCTAAAGCGAACATGGCAAAGAGATCGGTATTCATCAGCGGCGGCGGTCCAGCAGGCCTGGCCGCTGCGCTATTGTTCGACCAGCTTGGCTGGGACGAGATCGTGCTGGCCGAACGCCGCCCCTCCCCCAGCGATTTCGAAAAAAACAAGAGCTTCAACTACCTGGTGGATCGGCGCGGGTTGCGCATTCTCGAACGCCTCGGAATTGCCGATCGGATGTATCAATGCGGTGTCGATACGACCAATTTCACTGCCACTACTATCGCCCCGGATGGTTCCGTCCATACCAGGGTGGTTCCGATCATCGATCCTGATCGCCCGACCTGCTTCTGGACCACCCGCCGCGCACTCCTGACCATGCTCTATTGCGCGATCGAAGAGAAGGGTTCGGAACGACTCCGGGTCCTCTACGGACATGGCGTTGCCGGCATCGAGCGGAGCGATGACGGAAGAGTAAGCGTAAAGGTAGAGAACCCGGCAGGGGACATCGAAGCCTTCGCACCGGATCTCATACTTGCCTGTGACGGGCTCAATTCGGCCATCCGCGCAGCCTTGATCGAACAATCGGAAACGCCAGCCGGCTTTTTCGACATGATTGCGGGGGACTCGATCAGCACCGGCCTGCGCTACAAGGTGCTGAACCTTCCGTCCCAGTTCACGGCGGCAGGCGGTAAGGTCGCGGTCAACGACAACCGGATGAGCTACATCATTCCTTCTCGCCACAAGGACCGGCGAAAAGCCTGCGCATTGTACGCTTTCCCGGTCGTCGATCCCAGCCATCCACGCAGCGTCAACCTGATCCGCGAAGGCGACCATGAGTTGTGGACGCTCAAAAGTGGCGAAGAGCTTCTGGCCTGGATGGAGGACTCCTTCCCGCAGCTGGATGTTCGCGCACTGGTCTCTCGTGAAGAGGCCGACGACTTTGTCGGGTTGGAAGCGGGCGCATTCCCGGCACCGCAATATGCCCGCAATTTGCACATCGCGCTTGGTCCGGACAGTGCGAAAACCCAGGTATTACTGATCGGCGATGCCGCACACGCGTTCCCGCCCGATCTTGGCCTTGGTGTCAATGCGGCGCTGCAGGATCTCGACATTCTTGCGAAGGAAATCGATCAAGCTGGCTCAATCGAACAGGCTGCTACCAGATATGCCAAGATGCGTTGGCCAGAAGCACGCGATCTCGTGTGGGTGGTCGAAAAAACCTTTCCGGAGCAGTACAATCATCGGCCGCTGCGCCTGAAACTGTGGGCACTGGGATTTTTCGGCCGCTGGGGCCTGCACAAGCTTGCGCCCGGCCTGTTCGACAAGCCCGCTTTCCTCCTCAGTCAGGATCCAGACATGCCATATGGCGAAATGAAACGGCGCAAGCTGCGCACTGACTTTCGCTTTCGGGCTCTGGTCGGCGGTATAGCCGCAATCCTGACTGCTGGGCTGGCGACCCTAACCTTCAGTTAGGCGATCTGGCCGAGAGGAGCCGCGCATGAAACGGTCGATCAAGGTATTCCTTATTTGCGGATTGCTGGCCGGCTGCGCGCATCCCGCACAAAAATCGGTCGCGCCACTCGAAAACGAGTTGGCAGCTTTGCTTGATCTCCTACCCGGTACATTTGCTGGCGAGGCGCCGAAGGGCATGAAGCCGGGCGCCGAAATCCACATGCTGGTTCACAGTTTCACCCCGGTGGTGGCGCCCCAATTCGGCGAGCAAGTGCTCTATTACCAGGTAACGCGCGGCACCGCTGAGGGGCCAATCCTGCAAGCAAAGATCTTCGTCTTTGCGACCGAGCCGCAACGGCCAGCCAACACCATGCATGCGCTGGTCCTTGCACCCGAACAGGCTGAAGCCCTGCGAAGCCGAGATGCCGCCGACTGGCAGCAGCTTGCGCCCGACCGGCTAATGTCCTTTCCCGAGACATGCTTTTTCACCTGGACGCGGCAAGAGGACGGTTTTGTTGGCGAAGGGTCAGACACTTGTTCCTATGCCAGCAAGGCATTCGGCCAGACAATCACGCCCGACATGCGTTACCGGATATCCCGCGATGCCTTTGAACTTGAAGAAACCCTGACCGGCGAGGATGGCGGCATTATCGTGACGACCGGAGGCACACTTGTCACCCGGCGCCAATAAGGCTCGTCCATGTCAATCTTCAGCGATTTCAACCAGTTCGATCAGTTCACCGGCCGGGCCAAGAAACGTAGCCGCCCGCGCACCGAAATAGGGGGCGCCTCTTCGCACTGACGGAGGCTCCAGCCATTCGACCGAGCACGCATCTAGATCGCGCACGGCCAGCGTTACCAATGCATTGCCCGGGGGCAGCATCCCAGCCCGCGACTTCCGCGGGCGCGCTGCGGCGGGGTAATCGTCGATCTCCAGCAGCGGCTCCAGCCCGCGATGGATCATGCTGATCGTCGTCTTTGTATCGGGCGCGAGATCGAACGCGCGATTGATCATGGAATAGGCGAGCGTGTAATCGGGCCCGCGATCCATCCCCAGCCGTTCCGAGTAAAAGGCAGCGCTCGCTACGCGATCGGGCGTCGCCAATACGCAGATAAAGATCCGGTCGACCGGGCATTTGGCGCGGGGTAGCCGGGCGTCCGACGGATCGCGCAGCACCTGGTTGAGGTAAAGCATCTCGCGCCCTGTCCCCAACACTTGCATGGGGATGAAGGTGGGCTCGAAATTGTCGAGGTGGCGCGGCGGGCCGACAATCTCGAAATGGTCGGGCGGCAGCTTGTCCGGCCATTGCCAGACATCCTCCACCGTCAATTCGAAAGCGGCCCAGCCATAGGTCGTGGTCGGCTTGAATTCAGGATCGGCGGGTTGCTCTACCAGCCGCAGCCAGCAGGGCGCATCGCTGCGCGGCTTGAGCACAGCCATCCGCGCATTGGCCACGCCCGGGCAGCCCCAGCTTTGGGCCAGCGCGGTCGAGACGTTCTTGACCGCGACCAGTTCCAGGCCGAGCGTATCGCGATAGGCCGCGATCGCCCGGTCGAGATCGGGAACCGTCGAAAGCCCGCCAAGGATTGCCCCGTGCCCGATCGGCGCAATCCCATCTGGCATGCCGCCGCGTGCCCCCGGCACAGGCTAAACCCCGATCAGAACGGCAGCTTCGGCGGCGGGGCGACGGGCACTACCCCGTTGACCAGCGGCGCCGGTGTCTGTTCGCGCGAATACATCTCGAGCGATGACAGCGAGTCCTTCTCCCACGCGTCAGGACCGGGAGCCTCGAGATATTTGGGATAGTGTTTGGCCGCGTATTCAACTGCAACCGGATCGGCATACTCAAGCGAGTCCACCGCGCCGAAATGGCAGGTGTAGAAGCAATGACCATCAGTCGGCCCCATCAACATCCACGGCAGCCACGGTGTAATGCGGTTCCACACCCCGCGCGCCTTCACTGCTGTCAGGCTGGGATCCTGCATCTCGTCCCAGTTGAAGTGATAGAGGAACATCTCGCTCACCCGGTTGAACTTGCCCGGGCTTTCGCGCGGCCACTTTTCCGGCTGAAGCGCAGATGGATAGAACAGGTTGATCCGCCGCGAGAGGTTCAAGTCGTTGCCGTGGCGCTCCCAATTGAGGATCATCGGCACCTTCTTGGGCTTTTCGGTATTCAGACCCCCATAAGTCGGTGGCGGAGGATTGTAGGCAGTAATCAGCTCATTGAACGGATCATTGGCGATCGGGACCACCCGCACGCGCTCCTCGAGATAGGGGTTCTGCCAATATTCCATGATCTCGCCGGTCTCAAGGTCGGTATAGAAACCCACCTCGCGCAGCACCTTGCGATATCCGGGATATTCGGGATCGTTCGAGGGCAGCAGCTTTGCTGCGCTGAAACCGGTGAAGCCGAACAGGTCACGCACCTTTTCGTTCGGCCGTGCGCCATGCACGACGCCCTTGAACCAGCCAAACTTGGTCGTCTCCATGTCGATATTGCCGTTGGTCCGGCCGATCGCCTCGCGATTGCCCTCGGGTGTGGTGAGATCCAGGTAATCGCCGACAAGGCTCGTTTCCATTCCCTTGCCGCCATGTGCGCCCTTGTGGCTGTGACCCATGGTCATAGCTTCGGCGGCGGCATGGCCCAACACGAGGGATGAGGCGCCTGCGGCACCTGCCATCATGAAATCTCTTCTATGCATCTGTCATTCTCCTGAATCGGTCGGTTTGCACTGCAGGGCGATACTTCAGTCAGTCGGCGCGTCGTGATTGGTCCAGTTCTGCCAGTCATCGGACACGCGATGTTCGTCGATCAGGGTCCGCTGATAGCATTTGCCATCGCGGAACCATTGCCACACACGGCTGCGGAAATTGTGGCTCTCATCGACCTGGATCATCTCGTAGAGGTATATCCCGGGTTCGTTCTTGCGCACCCAGTTGAGACAGGTGGAAAGGTTCTGGTCGTCAGGCTGCATGGCGGCCGCCCACCCCTTGATCAGGTCATTATCCCACCAGATCCGTCCGTCGGCGTAATTGGCAGGAAATTCGCGCACTTCGACCCGGCCATCTTCCCAGAAATAGTGATTGGTCTGGTGATAGTCCGCTGGCTTGCCATCTTCCGGCAGGCGGCAGATCAGGCGAGAGCGGTGCTGGTCGATCAATTCGCCGGTGGCCGCGTCGTAATAGCGATACCACCCTTCCCACACGCCCTCACCGGCTGCGAGGAGCGGCATGTTCTTTGCGATTTCTGCTTTGGTGGCCATCCTATTCTCTCTTTCTCGAAGCTTAGCTGCGCCCGACCTGGAACCCCTTGTCGAGGGGTTTGGTGGCAATGATGAGCACGCGGGAGATCTGGTGATCGTCATCGAACTCGAAGAAATTGGCGTTGCGCATTTCCGTGACCTCACCTTGGTCGTCGGTCAGCGTCACCGTGAAGGTCGCAGCCAAGCGCTTTTCCAGCGGGTCGGGCACCAGCGTGAAATCGTGGAAATTGATCTTAGCGAATGTCTGCGTGAAATCCTCAAGGTGCACGATCATGTCATGCGCATCCTTGTAGACGAGATCGGACGAGGGAATGATCATCGGGCATTCCGGCGTAAAGGTTTCGCGCAGGCGGGCGATATCCTTCGCGTTCAGGGCCAGGAAGAAGCCCTCCAGCGCCTGCCGGATCATCCGTTCTCGGTCGAGCGTCATGCACTGCCTCCAGTCTGCGCCAGGACAAGCTCGCGCGCTTTCTGATCCAGCGGAGCGCTCTCGAATGCAGCCATGAATTGCGCTGGATCGCCCTTCCAGCCGCCGGCAGCGAAGCACCGTGCGATCTTGTCGATCCGCTGTGCTGCGCTCAGCGGGTGCCCCGGCGCACCAAGCGGCGCATCGACAAAACGCTGCATTTTGGTGCCGTCCTTGAGCGTCACGGTCACTGTCTGCGGCCCCAGCGCATTGGGATCGGGATTGTCATCGACTACGCATTCGATCCTCTGTGCGAGCGCGGCGACATCATCCTCGCCGATGAAAGCATCGGTAAAGCGGACCGGATCGATCGTGCGATCGAGCAGCATGCGCGCGACGATATATTCAAGGCACAGCCGCGCATAGGCTGGCGACATCTTGGGCGACCATGGCCGCGAGACCAGCAAACCGATCAGCGAAGGCACCTCTGCCCGCACCAGTGCCACGTCCTCGGCATCGAAATCCCGTTCTGCCCGCAGCTCGAGCAGCGCCGTCAGCACCGCCTGTGTTGCCCGTCCTGCCGGGAACGGCTTGTGCGCCATCTCCGTGATCTTCCACGGACTGCCCCATTGCGCGAGCGCCCCATCGAGATCCTCCGGCTGTTCGATCAGCGTGAAATAGCCAAACTTCCCGCTGACAACTTCATGCGGACCGGTAATGCCATGCGCAACCAGATCGGCGGCAGTGAGCGCAGCGCGCGCGGCGAATCCCACCTGTAAGGCCAGCGCTTCCGAGCCTTCCCAATGCGCTTGCATCGTGCCGCCCACCTGCGAATACGCCAGCCCGAGGACGTTGTGGAGTTGTTCCCGATCGTAGCCGCGCAGCTTGCCAACTGCCATCGCCGCACCCATCGTGCCCGCCGCCGAGGGCCTGAAAAAGCGGGGTGCGGTCGCGGCTGCCGAGCCGAAGAAGACCGCCGTCTCCACCCCGACAGCAAAGGCCAGCAGCAGGTCGCCATAGGTCGCGTCGCTCGATGCAAGGTCTGCGTGCAGGGCCGCAATGGTCGCACAAAGCGCGATGACAACAGAGGGTTCGTGCAGGCCGTCCCATTCGAGGCAGTGAATCTGGAAGCCGTTGATGACTGCCGCCTGGTGTGCCGGCAGGGCAATGTCGGGCCGGCCCAGGCAGCCGACATGTCCCGCTCCGCCAACAGCTTGCATAGCAGCAAGCACTCCATCGGCAGCCGGGTTGCATTTGCCGGCAATGCCGACCGCTAACGTGTCCGCCAAGAATATCCGTAAGGCGTTGATTGCGGCTGGATCGAGCGAACCGATATCAGCCTTTGCCACCAGCTCGATCAGCCGCGCACTGTGCGTGTCGAAGCCGAAACGACTGTCCGCACGCGTGCTAGGGGGGAGGAGACAAGCTGCATCGCTCAGCCGAATTGCCAAGTCCCTGCCGCTCCAGCGATGCTGCCCCGGCAAATGCTCGACAGGCGGACATCCAACAGTACGGCAGGTTTCGCGCACGCAAAAAAGGCAATGTAAGGCGCTGAAGGGAAGACAGATATGGCATCAGAATTCCGCAAGGGCTGGAAGCCATTGGCGGCAGCAACGATTGGCGTTGCCTGCGGCTCTTCGCCGATTCCCTTCAACGTCCTTCCGATCGTGATCGGGCCCATCAATGCCGACCTGGGCTGGAGTTTCTTCGAAATCAGCGCAGCGGTAACCATTTACGGCATCATCGGCGCCTTGCTGGCTCCGGTCATCGGGTCGCTGGTGGACAAGCACGGCGTCAAACCGGTTGCACTGACCGCCTTGGGCCTGTTCGGCGTCAGTTTCGCCTCAATGTATTTCGTTCCGGCGTTCCTGCCGGCATTCTACATCCTTTGGGCGATCATCGGGATTGTCGGGATCGGGTCGACGCCGGTGTCCTGGAGCCGCGCGATCAGCATGTGGTTTCATGCCAACCGCGGGCTAGCGCTTGGGATCCTGTTGCTCGGTACAAGCTTGGCCGCGCTGGTCGTACCCCAATTGAGCAATTTTGTGCTGGAGAAGTCCGGCTGGCGGACAGTCTTTCCCGTGGTAGCCTTGTTGCCGCTCCTCGTAGCGCTCCCGCTGGCGCTGGTTTTCTTCCGCGAACCCAGGCCGGACGAAATGCCAGAGCAAGCCCTGGGAGAAGGCGGTGTATTGCGAGGATTTACACGGAACGAGGCGCTCCGCTCCTATCGCTTCTACGTCCTTTTCGGCAGCATCTGCCTGGTCGCGCTCGCCTATGGCGGCGCGCACATCCATATGGTCCAGATTGTCGTCCTGAAGGGCTTTGACACGACTTTTGCGGCAGGGGTCATTTCTGTTGTCGCCATCGGCATCTTTGCCGGTCGCATCATAGTTGGCGCGTTGTTTGACCGTTTCTGGGCGCCGGGCATCGCATTCCCTGTTCTCTGCCTGCCCGTAATCTCCTGTATCCTGCTTGTCAGCGGCACCAATAGCGAAGCGCTCATCCTGGTTGCGGGCTTCTTCCTTGGCTTTGCGGCCGGAGCGGAGTCCGATGTCGTCGCGTTCATGGCGGCGCGGTATTTCGGGATGATCGAATACGGCCGGATTTACGGCCTGCTCTACATGCCGTTCGGGATCTTCGCTTCGATTTCCCCATTGTTGTATGGCATCGTGCGCGACCAGACCGGATCCTATGACCTGATGCTGATGGTCAGCATGGTCTTGTTCGCGATTGGCGGTGGAATCTTGCTTACACTGGGGCGTTATCCCGAACTTCCTGCGGCGCGTTCGGCCGCACCCGCATAATTACGACCTTACCGGAGAAAATCCATGACCGATATCAGCATCGCACCGCCCTATACGGAAGTGCACCAGCATGATGTCTTTCCCAAGCCTAACCATGACGAAGCGGCGAGGTACAATTTCCTCGCAAACTTCAACCGCTACATGGCGCAGGCACTCGGGCCCGGTAATGCACTCGCTTACGAAAAGCGCGTACTGCCGAAATTCATCGCCGAACATGGCCGCGAACCGAACAACCGCCACGAAGTGCGCAAGGCTATGAATGCAGACCCGTATCACCGGATGTGGTCGGCGTTGCGGCGCAATTCGATGGAATTCCGCCAGCAGAACGGGCGCGGCATTGTGCTGCGCCAGCACGCCGAACTTTCGGAAAAGATACGCGAAGCCAATGGCAACGGCCCCGGGCTGGAGCTTGACCCAACGATTTCCACCCCGCGTTATCAGGATGCCGTAGATATCCATTGCATGCCGGGAAGCTATCACGGGGAAGAATGCCCTGGCGATTTCTCAGCGGGTGCAAATTACGACAGTGGCATCTTCGCGACCACGGCGGGCGGCATTGGCGCGCTGTCCGACGGTGCGGGGCAGGCCATCGTCGACTGGATCAAACGCACCCGGCCGGGCTGGCAGCCGCGCCGCGTGCTCGATATCGGTGTGACAATCGGGCACAATATCGTCCCGCTGGCGCTGGCGTTTCCGGAAACGGAGATTGTCGCGATAGACACCGCCGCACCCGTGCTGCGGTATGGCCATGCCCGTGCTCGGGCGCTGGGCGCGCACAACATCACTTTCATCCAGGCCAATGCGGAAGACCTGTCGCGCTGGGCGGACGGGCATTTCGACTGGGTGCAAACCACCATGTTCATGCACGAAACCAGCCGCTCGGCGCTGCCCCGGATCATGGCCGAGGGGTATCGCGTGCTCGCTGAAGGCGGGCTCATGCTGCACCTCGAGCAGCCGCCCTACAAGCCGGAAATGCCGGTCTACGAGCAGTTCATCCGCGACTGGGATTCGTTCAATAACAACGAGCCATTCTGGAGCACGGTCCACACGCTGAACCTTACCGGCATGATGCAGGATGCCGGGTTCGACGAAAGCGAAGTGTTCGAGGATCACGTCAAGGCCGTGGTCGATCGCAGCGTTTTCACCGCCACCGCCGACGAGGGCGAGAAGGAAGATCATGGTCGCGCCGCAGCCTGGTATGCGCTGGGCGGATGGAAGGGCAGTCACGGGGAAGCCGCCGCCTGATGCAACGGGCCAACAGCCGTAGCAGGATCGAGGCAGCGCTCCACCGCGCTGAAATCTGCCTGGCGGCTTGCTTGCTGGGATGGTCCGCACCGTTGCTGGCGCAAGATTTTCCCCCGAATGTCTCAAACCCGGACCAAGCAATCACTGACTGGCGCTACAACGATCCCGTCTTTTTCTGGCGCTTGGCCTCGCAACCCGAAGACCCGTTCGAACCACCTGACTGGTTCTACTGGCCAGACGCGGTGATCGAAGGCGCCCCTGCCCCCTTCCTGCCGCAGGTCGAGCAGGGGCGTGAGACCATTTCGCCCGCCGCACTGCGGGATATGGAAGCTTGGGCCGAGGCACGGAAAAGCAACGTCCTGATCGTGATCCATAAGGGCCAGGTACTGCTCGAACGGTACTGGAACGACACCAGGCCCGACCAACTGCTTAACGGTCGGGCCATCTCCCGCTCGGTCACGCCGATGGTTCTGGGTTTTGCGGCAGAGGACGGCAAATTGTCGCTCGACGATCCGATCGGCAAGTTCATCACCGAATGGCAGGAAGATCCCCGCGGGAAGATTTCGATCCGCCAGCTTGCCCAGAATGTATCCGGCCTGGAAGTCGCCAGGCAAATGCCAGCCGACCAGATCGAAGGAAACAAGGACCTGTGCCTCGTTTATTGCGGCGATGTGGTTCGTGCCGCTCTCGCCTACGATCTGGTGACCGCGCCTGGCACCAGGTTCGAGGTCGCGCAGGAAAACATGCAGCTGCTGGCGCTGGTCATCGAACGGGCAACCGGCACCCCGATCCAGACGCTCGTCTCGCGGCACATCTGGCAGCCGATGGGCGGATCTAATGCGACATTCCAGTTCGACCGGCCCGGTGGCACCGCCCGCACCATGTGCTGCATGCGGGCAACGGCGCGCGACTGGACGCGACTTGGCGTGCTGCTTGCCAATCAAGGCAAATGGCAAGGGCGGCAAGTGGTGCCGGCCAGCTGGATTGCGACCATGGCAACGCCATCAGCCCGCAACGCGAATTTCGGGCTGGGCCTGTGGCTTGGCTCACCCTTTGTCGAAATGCGTGGCTATTTCGAAGGTCAGCCAGGGGTCATCCCGCAGTCCGAACCGTTCCTGGCTGACGATGTCAGGATCATGGAAGGCGGCGGCTTCCGGATCGTTCATGCTGTGCCTTCGCAAGAGCTGGTGATCTTCCGCCACGGCCAATTCGTGGATGATTGGGACACGGCATTTCTGGTGAACACGGCGATCCGCGGGATGCAAAAAGGCAAACGCCGATGACCCGTTTCTGGAAAGCCGCGCTGGCGCAAGCCGCGATCCTGCTCTCGCTCCTCACGGGATCGGTCGCCCAAGCGGAGACCTTTTACGTCGAAGGCTATCAAGGCGTGCCGCTGGCGGTGACGGTCGAAGGGCCTGAAGACGGGCCCGAAATTCTGTTTCTGCACGGGATCGGGATGGGCGCGGACAGTTTCAGCCCGCAGCTCCGATCTGATCTTGCAACGCGGTATCGCATGGTCGTGTTCGACCTGCGCGGTCACGGTATGTCAGGCAAACCATCCGAAGCGGAAGCCTACACCTTGCGCGACGTCTGGGCGGGCGATGTCAGCCGCGTGATCGCGGCAACCGGACTCAAGCGGCCGATCGTCGTCGCGTGGTCTTATGGAACGCTGGTAACGGCCGACTTCCTTCTGGCCGAAGGGACTGACAGCGTTTCCGGGTTGGTCATGGTGAGCGCGCTGGGCGGGCTTGTCACTCCAACGCCTCAAGCTGCGCCAATCGACCCGCAGGTGACGCAGGACATGGCCGAATATTACAACCTGCGCCAAAGCGTGTCGCTGACGGATCAGGAAGCCGCAGTCAGTATCCTTGCTCCGCTTTTATACGAGGCAACCGAGGATGGCCCCTCACGCGAATGGCAGGAGCGGGCGCGGCTGCTCGGCCTGATGGTCCCGCCCTATGCGCAGCCATTCTTGCGCAAGCATCCCAGCGATAACCTCGCGTTGCTGCCGCAGCTGAAGGAGACGCCGCTGCTCGTTGTGCATGGCGTATCGGACTTTGCCGTCAACCCGGCCGACATCGCGACGCTCCAGGCCTATTTGCCGCAAGCGCGCGTTCTGACCGTCGATCCGGGTGGTCATTCCCCCTTCGCGGAGCGGCCTGAGACATTCAATGCGGCGCTCGCTGCATTCGTCGACGAGAATTGGAGAAGCCCCCATGATAAGTAGACGCAGCTTTGTCGGTTCCGCCGCCGCTCTTTCAGCAGGTAGTGCGATGCTCAATTCCGGGACAGCAATGGCCAAGAAGGCGCAAGCGCAACATTGGCCCGAAAATCCCAAGATGACGTCGCAATTCGTGGAATTCGACGATCCGATCGAGGAGTTCGAAGCCCATTTCCGGATCGAGCGTGACCTGGTGGAGCACCAAGGGACAGCGCTCACATGGTTCTACTGGATGGTCTACATGGTGCCTGGCGACCGTCCGCCCCTGCCGATGCTGCGCTACGAAGGATTGGAGTACAGCTATTTTCGCAAGGTGGCGGACCACACCTATCGCATCCATGCGCACAATATCTCGGTGCCGATGAGCCTGGAAACCAATGATTACATGGAATCCATGGTCAACCCATTGACCGGCGAGACCATCGCCACACCGACCAACCTGCTGCTCAACGATCCAGGCACTGTGCATTCGCCCAAGGGGTTCCGCAATGTCTCCAGTGATGGCTCGCGCTACACCGTCCCCTATCGCCAGTTTCGCCTTGAGAACGGCAAGATGAAACTCGACAGCATTCGCTCGGCCCCGCCCGACTGGCCGCTCAATCACATGGAAAGCTCTATCCAGGAGGTCGACTATGACGATTTCATGGACAAGAGCATCACCAGCCTCGCGACCAAATCGACCGGGGTCTACGTCTTCCCCTATTCGAAGTGGATGAACATGGGCGACAGGCCCGGCCATCTTTTGGGCTATTGGGATGCCTACAAGATTCCGAGCGTGCAGCACTTTCCGGACAAGTTCCTGAGCAAACTGGAACGCGATCATCCCGATCTTCTCGAACCAAGGTGGGATGACTTCGAACGGCCGGTTTCGTTTGAGTACTAACATCGGCGATTTGACCGAGATATCCGATGCGTGGACAAATGAAATCGGCAACGCGCTGCCGGGCACCCGAATTTGGTATCGGTGAGGAGTTTTCGAAGGAGCAATTTCATGCCTCTCAATTCTCGCCCACTCCGCGACGTCACGCAACAGGATATCGATGATTACCAGCGCGATGGGGTGGTTTGCCTGCGCCAGGTGCTCGACAAGGACTGGATCGAACTGCTGGAGCCGATCGCACGCGAGGTCATCATCGAGAAGAAGGATGTTGGCCTGCTTCCCACGATACCGGGGCGATATATGGCGCGCCGACTGGAGGCCTATCGCAAGCTGATGTTCGAAGGCCCGATTGCCGAAGCCGCTGGCAAGGTCCTGCAGTCGAAGGAAATCCGTTTCTATTTCGACGAATTCTTCGCGAAGCCGCCGCAGTCGGACGCCAAGACGCTGTGGCATTGCGACCGCATGGGTTTTCCCGTCGAGGGCAAAATGGTGCCATCGCTCTGGATCCCGCTGACCCCGATCGTGAAGGAAAATTGCCTCGAGGTGCTGGCTGAAACGCAGCATGACGATGTGCCCTATTGGTTGTTCAGCCCCAACGCGCGCAAAATGATCAAGCCCGATGACCGTGTGCCGCACCCGGATATCGAACCACTGCGCGGGCAGGAGGGCAAGCGCTTCCTGACCTGGGACATGGAGCCAGGCGATATGCTGGTGGTCCACCCATGGGCGCTGCACTATTCGGGCGGCAACCCGACCGACGACTGGCGCATCGCGATTTCCGAACGTGTGTTCGGCGACGATATCCGCTGGGCGCCACGCCCCGATTGCCTCAATATCGCTGGCGTTTCCTTCGACGAAATGCTGGATGGCGAAAAGCCCGCCGGGCCGCTGTTCCCGCTGTTGTGGTCGGAAGACGGCCGCAAGGACGACGATAGCGAATATCCGCGTGGCTTCGCCACAACCTGGTCCAAGCGCGAAATGGGTGGCGTCAACGAGTACGACACCTTCAAGAAGATGAAGATCAAGGAAGATGCCGGCGAGCTCTCTGCCAAAGAGCGTTCACCGGATCACCAGAAGGTCGGCATGCACTGAACGGTCGCCTGACAAGCCAATGTGCAGGCGCATGGCAGCTGATCAGTCGATTGCTCGCGCCAGCAAATTAGGCAGGACTGAATCGTCGAACTGCAGGTTGACGAGCCCCGAACGTGCGATCGTTAGCCCCTTGGACGGCATGACGTATACCCGCTGCCCGCCAAACCCGTCGAAATAAACGATGTCCTTCGCGACAAAGGGTTCTGCGTGCGGAACCTTGACGGGATTGGCCGCGCTGTAGGCGCGCTGCGGCGTCCACTCACGCCCCAGCCAGACCTGTAACCCATACTGGGCATTGGCCGCCGACGGCTTTGCCATCGCCGCTATCCAGGCTGCCGACACGATCTGCCTGCCATTCGCCCTCCCCTTATTGCGAATGATCTCGCCGATCCGCGCCCAGTCCCGCAGGTTCGCATGCAACCCGGCATAACCGCGCATCTTGCCCGCCGCATCAAGCCAGATCAGCGCCTCCGATCCGCCCATCTGGCACCACAGTTCCGAATGCAGGAACTGCTCAAGGCTGGCATACCCCGCAGCTGTGACCCGGTGATCGAGCGCGAGAGCCAGTACCTTGCTTACCGCGTTGCCATAAGCAAATTCGCTGCCCGGAGTGGTAGCCAGTTCAGTCTGCAAGGCCACCGCCGCCACATCCGGCGCGAAGATCATCTGCATGAAATTGGCCTGGCCAAGCCCGCTCGACATGGTCAGCATCTGGCGCAACGTAATCTCGCCGCGCGGATCTCCAGCCCATTCGGCAACATAATTGCCCACTGGATCGTCGATCGAACCGATAATCCCTTTGTCGAGCGCGATCCCGTACAGCAGGGCGAGGACTGATTTCATCTGCGAAGCAGATGCGGTCAGCGTCGTTTCGTCAGCCCCGTCGGCATAGCTTTCATGAACCAGCTGGCCGTCTTTCATCACGATCAGGCCGACGCCTTGCTGCTCGTCGGAATAGGCCTTGGCCACCGCTATCGCCGCGGCAAGCTTCGGGTCGGCGGCCTCAGCTTTTGGCACTGGAGCCGCAGTGCAGGCGGTAAGGCGATAAGTGGGCCGATAGCGTTCGACATCCAGGATCGTCGCGCCCTGGAATTCGTCCGGCCGCATCGGGTTGTCGAGATCCGAATAGAGCGAGGCCTGGTCGGCAATCGCCGCATTCGACGAAGCCGTCTCAGCTGCAGTCGGCGTTGCCGTTACGCTGGCACAGGAAGGCAGCAGCAACGCGCTCGTAATCGCGAGGGCAAGAGCACGTGTCCGCATATTCAATCTTCCTGATAGCTTTCGCCGGCCGACGCATCGCCGAGGGCACAAACGTCCGCACGATTGACATGCCGGTCGATGAAATTGAGGCTTACAGCCAAAGCACGCCGGAAGAGCGCTTGGCTGCTCGCTGTTGCAGGCTTCTCGCGCCCGAACATGCCGCCAAAATAGTGATCGATCCCTTCGCCCACCCATAGTGCGCGATTACCTTGCGGCGCATAGTCATGGGACGCCTTGTGCGCGCGCCAATCATCAATGAATCCAGGCAGGATGTCGGCCGTGCCGGTGATCGTGAGTGTCGGCTTGGCAAGCGTGCCCCAGCCTTCTGCCGAAATCATGCCGGGCACTTGGCCCGGCGGCGACCAACCTACCACTGCATCAACCGCTGAATTCGCCCGATTGACCTGCGAACCGTCCGGCTCCGTCGCCATGGCGCCCCCGGGCAATTGCGCCATGATCGCGCCATAGCTGTGCCCGACCGAGGCAAGCCGTTCGGGATCGATTTTCATCCCTCGCTCCGCAAGCGCTCCAGTGATCTCAGCGGTTGGATCAAGCGCCAGCGCCATATCGAGATTGCGCGTACGCCAGGTGTCCGCCGGCGCCGGCCGCTCCGGCAATCCGAACTCTTCTGAATCGATATGCATCGGCGCAATCACGATATAGCCCGCGGCCGCCAGCGAAGCGAGCATCGCGCGATATCGCGTCGGGCTGGCAAAGGCACCATGCGAGAAGCCGATCAGCGGATAGGTTCCGGCCTGTTCAGGGACGAAGATAGTCAGAGGTACCTTGCGACCATTCTCGGCAGTTGCAGTTAGCGAAATTTCAGCAGAGGTCCCGGAAAGCCGCTCGGCACAGGTGGATACAACGGCCGGTGCTACCCGTTGATCGGTCGTCGCACACCCTGCCAGGGTGATGCCGACAACCAAAGCCGAAGCCAGGCGCCCCCGCCGCACAACACCCTGCAAACCAGACGTATCAATTGCCGCCATCGGCACCTTGCAGTGCAGCGATGACATTACCAGCGATCACTTGCAGCGCCTTGTCCGCCCGCGCCTGAAATTGGTCCGAAGGCTGGTAGGTGTCGATCGCTTCGCGCAACACAACGCCGTTCTGCTCAAGCAATTCCTCAAGCACCATCACCCGGTCGCTCAACACAGCGACTTCGCGCGTCAAAGTCAGCACGGCACGGGCCACATTGTCGATATTGTGCGGCCCGAAAATGTCGGATTCGGGAGTATTGAAGCTCTTCGGATCGACGGCGCTCATGGTTTGCGACCCTGGATGACGTGCGGATAGGTTCCTTCCGCCTTCACGTCGACAAATCCTGCCTCACGCGCGATTTCGGCCAGGTCCAGGCTCGCGCTTTCACGCCAATGCGGCTCCCCGCCGAATTTCGCTCCGCGATCGGCCTTCCACACGGCCAGCTTGTCCATATCGGCAAAGCGCGTCACATCGCTCATCAGCATGTCGCCACCGGGTTCGAGCAGGCGGAACGCTTCCTTGAACAGCTTGCGGATCGCATCGGCCGGCATTTCGTGCAGGATGATATAGCTCGCGACCAGGTCAAAACTCCCGTCGGGAAACCCGGTATCCTCCGCCAGCTTCTGG
The DNA here is from genome assembly GCF_011047315.1 of Altererythrobacter sp. BO-6. Taxonomy (NCBI): domain Bacteria; kingdom Pseudomonadati; phylum Pseudomonadota; class Alphaproteobacteria; order Sphingomonadales; family Erythrobacteraceae; genus Altererythrobacter; species Altererythrobacter sp. BO-6. The sequence continues at coordinate 1,043,063 of NZ_CP049259.1, forward strand.
TAGAGTTTCCAACTCCAGCCTTTGGCATTGGCCGTGCGCCATGCGTGCTTGAGCATTTCCGCTGACAGTTCGACCCCGGTGATCTCCGCATCGGGATAGGCCAGTTGCAGGCCAGTAGTGAAATGCCCGGAGGAACAGCCCATGTCCAGGATGCGCTTGTAGTCGTCGCGCGGTGCCATCTTGGCCACATCGCGGCGCTGCTGGAAGATGCCGCCGGGAAAGAAGCGCGCGACCATCTTCTTATGGACGATCTCGCCATGGACATAGCCCATTTCGGGGTGCCCGTCCCACGGGCCGGTGCGATGGAAGCTTACGCCATCCCAATAGGCAGGAGGCTGCAGATCTGGATCGAGTACCAGTGTCGCCGGCCCCGCCTGCGAAGCTTCAAACGCTTCCGTCAAGTCGCGCTTGATCTCTTCATAAGCCTCGGCCGCGATCCTGCCATGCATGCGCCCATGCCAGTCGCCCAGCAATTGCTGCATCGTGTAGGCGCCGCAGTCAGCCAGCAAGGCATCCATATGGGCCAACCGCTCGTCGAGGTCGTCGGGCAAAGCAGACGGATCGGGCACGCGCTGCGCAATTGCTGCATCGACACCTTTACGCACGTCATTCGAAGCAATCGCCATTTGCGCCAGGAAATCGACCGAGGCACGGCCACGCTGGCGCAATTGAGGGTCCTGATAGGTCTGGTTCATGTCGTCACCTGGTCGTGCTTGCGGTTGATATCATCCTCATTCAATCGGTAGCCGGAAAGTAGCCAAATCGCCATGAGCCCGAAAAGCGCCGGCAACCATGATACTGAAACGAGCAGGGCAAAGTTCACGTTCCCGCCTTGCGGAACATCAAAGGGCAGCTTGTTGTTGAACCCGGCGATCGAAAGCGCGAAGCCCACGATCAATGGCCCAACGGCGGCGGTCAGCTTTTCCACGAAGCTGTAAAGCGCCGTGAAGGCACCTTCGCGCCTTACCCCGGTCCGGTTCGCGTCTGCATTGATGATATCGGTCAGCATGGACATCGCCATCACCACGTTTCCGCTGAACGCAAAACCAATCACTGCCGCCCTTACGAACAGCGCCCAAGCGGGCTCGGCGTCACTCGCGAGCGACCAGCTGAGCGCGTAAAGAACATTGGCCGATGCCGCGAGGTAGTATGTGTTGCGCTTGCCAAAACGCTTGGAGAAGCGAACCAGCAGCGGCGCGGAAATGATCGAAGCCGCCGTGCTGACCAGTCCAAAGATCGCCAGCACGTCGAAATTGCGTTCCAGGGTCTGGACGAAGAAATAGGCAAATGCCGCCAGGGTCGTCTGCACGCCCATGAGCTGTGCAAACTTGACGCCGAGCAAGCGCAGGAAGTGGTGGTTGCTCCGCACGGCGCCGAATTCCTCCACCATCTGCGCGGCGTTTGACTTGGTGCTCTTCGTTCCCTGCGTGAACCGCGCCGATGCAGTCGCATAATAGGCGATCATAAGGCTGATGAAGATCAGGACAGCGCACACAATCCCGACGATGGCGTAGCTTTCAGCCTCCGTCTTGCCGAGCCGTTCGAGCGCGAATTTGATGCCTGCCGAGGCAATCAGCGAACCGAGCGAAACGAAAACCATGCGATAGGCGTGGATCGAGGAACGCTCATGATAGCTGTCGGTCATCTCGGCCGGCATCGAGATGTAGGGAATATTGTAGATCGTGTAGGCGATCGCATAGAAGCTCAGCACCACGAACAGGTAAAGGGCCGAGACATACTGGCTTTCGAACGAAGGCGTGGTGAATATCAGCGCGAAACTGGCTGCACCGGTGATTGCTCCCCAGAACAGGAACGGACGCCTGCGCCCACGAGGCGATTCAAAGCGGTCGCTCCAGACGCCGACAATCGGGTCCGTGACCACGTCGATCAGCTTGGCCAGGAATATCACGGTCCCGGCGAGCCAAGGTTCGATCTGCAGGATACTCGCAGCAAACAGCAGGATCAGGCCGGCGATCCCGTTCATCAGCAAGGCAATTCCGAATGCCCCGCTGCCCCAGCCGAGTTTGAGCGAAACGGAAAGCGTGTCGTCATCCGCTCGCGATGCAGCATTTGTGGCGGGAGCTGTTGTTGCCATCAGGCTATGACCCTTTTGTTTGCTGGCATCGTCACCTCGGTTGCGGCTCCGGCATGGGTTTGCCAGCACGCTGGGCTGCGTCGCGGATCAGCATATTGGGTAAGACGGTGTTGTCCCAAGGGGCCTCATTCGGCGGCCGCGCGCCGGTCCGCAGAACGATCATGTTCTGGGACGGTATCATGTAGACTACCTGGTTTGAATTGCCGTCAAACAGGAACAGGTCCTTATCGAGATAGGGTTCGGAATGTTCGACCTTGCCGTAGGGAACATCCGGGTGCGCGAACCCCCGGCGCTCGATATAGGGTCCCGCGATCCACAGGCCCAATCCATAATAAGGGTTTTGTGCTGTTCCGGTCCGCATTTCGGCGACATATCCTTCCGGCAACAGCCGCTGACCTTCCCAGACGCCGTCGTTCATGATCAGCATTGCCATGCGCAGCCAGCTTTGCGCAGGAAGCAGCATGCAGCAGCCCGAATGGGCCGTACCACCCTCCCGATTGACCCAGACGCTGCCGCCCATCGCACCGATCGGTTCAAGCAGCGCTTCGCTGACATACTCGCTGTAGCGTTTGCCTGTGGCACGCTCGATTAACGGCGAAACCAGTTCGGAATTGGCGTTGGAATATTCATACCGCGAGCCCGGTTCATGGGTCATGGGGTAATCGTTTATGATGATCTCGTCATGTCGTGGATGCAGGTACGCACGGTTCAGCATGTCTTCCGGCTTTGGTGAGAAGCCTTGCGGCAACAGCCCGCTGCGCATGTCGAGGAGATAGCGGATCTTGATCTTTTCCCGCTCTGGATCGCCCTTCCACTCCGTGATGAAATCGGCAACCGGCTGGTCTAACGACTTGATGTGACCCTGCATGAGTGCGCGCCCAACGAGCAGCGCCGTGATCGGTTTCGCCAAGGACTTCGAGACTATTGGCGTCGTGGCGTCAAAATCGCCGAAATAGGCTTCATGCTGGAGCGCGCCATCCTTCCAGACAAGGAAGGCCGAAGTGTTGCGCGCCGCCACATAATCATGTGCTTGTGCGATTGCCTGAGCGGATAATGCCGGAGATGCGGTGGCGGGCATCTGCGTTGCTGCTGGGGCGCCCGGCACCGGTTCGAGCGGATCGTAGGAATCAAGTCCGATCCCGGATCTCGCATCATCCATCAACCGGTTGAAGCGGCGCAGATACTCGGCCTCATCTTCGTCCGAATATGCGGAGGTGTCGGTTACTTCGTAAACGTTCATTCCCGGGACCGCTTCGCCACCAGCAGCAGATACTGGCGCAACGCCGGGTGCCTCCTGGCCGGCGGAGGATAATTCGGGCACGGAATAGCTCGCTGCACAACCTGCGGTCAGGCACGCTGCGAACAGACTCACCGCAACACGATCGATCATCGGGTCCTTACTCCACGGCCAATAGGCCATTTTGCCTGAAACCGGGCGCCAGCAGTCCAAACCCCTGCAAAGCGCCCGGCTCGTATTTGCTCAGGCCGACCGGCCTGCACGCTTAGAAGTCGAGCCGAAGTTCGACACCGATCTCGCGCGCCCGTGGCAGGGTACCGAAGGTCTTCCGAGTAGCGAAAGGTACCGCCGAGCCCAAAGAACCGGTGGTTGTACCACCCGACGATGTGAAGCTGAGATCATCGGTCAGGTTCAACCCGTAAAGATCAATGCGCAGGCTGTCGGTGACCTTCGCACCCAGACGGGCATTGAACTTCCAGAAGCCGTTGATCTTGTTGTATTCGAGGTTGTCCTCATAGAAGTCGCCGGTGTAATTGCCGTCGATCCGGAAGAAGACCTCGCGATCAAGGTTGAACAGCTGATCCAGGGCAACCCGTGCACCGAAGGCGCTGGTCCATTTCGAGATGTAACGCGGAACCAGACCATCCGACGAAATGTTGGTTGATCCCGAAATACCCGGGAAAAGGATCTGGGTCACAACCGAGCCGGTGCCGCCAAAATCGGTGAACTGCGCATCCACATAACTGATGTAGCCGTTGAGGTTCAACCATGGCACCGGCTTGAATGTCGCCTCTGCTTCGATCCCCTTATATTCGGAGTCGCCGGCCGTGTAGAGCGGGCGGAACTGCGGCCCCAGGTTGAAGGTGATCTGGTTCTTCCAGTCCATCATGTAGGCAGCAACCGATACGCTGAGGTTCGAGGTTGGCTGTGCCTTGACGCCAATCTCGTAGGCAGTGAGCTTTTGCGGGTCGGTGAACAGGCCGATATTCTCGACCGTCAGGCCAAGGTCTGCGGCATTGGGGAACAGCAGCGCATATTCTGTGATATTGGTGTCTTGCCCCAGCAGATAGCTCAAAGCGAAGCTGCCGTAGATATTCAGGCTGTCATTAGGATTATAGGACAGCAAGACACGCGGCATGAACTTGTTGAGCTTCTGGTCCTTGTCGGCAACGAACCTGACACTAGCCGGCAGATTGTTCCGGTCATAGTCACGCAGCGTCGGGCCGTTGTAGACCGTGGTCAGCGTGTCCCAAGCATAGCGACCTTCCACCGACAGGGTCAGCTGGTCGGTTATGTCGAAATCGACCGAACCGAACAGTGCATCCGATGTCAGATCGGAGAAGGTAAGCGGGTTGTCATCAGAGGCGCCGCCGAAACCTGCGAACAGCGGGAACTCGATCAGCCGGACCTTCGAGTCGATATGACTGTAACCGAATACGTAACGCAGCCGCTTGTCATCGGGAGAAGCAATCCGGATTTCGCCGACCAGGTCAGCCGCATAAGACGCCAGTGCCCCAACCAGGATGTTCGGGCTTGCCGGATCGCTTTGTCCATAGTTGGTATCGTTGATCCGGTAATTGCCCGCACGACCGTATGAGAGGATCGCGCTGATCGTGTGATCGCCCAGTTCAAAATCGCCTGACTGGTTCACACGCCAGGTATAGTAATTGTTGCCAAGCCCATTGGGAGCGCTCGGGATCGGGAGACCTTGTGCTTCCGGAGGAAGCGTTTGGTAAAACGGGATTTGTGCACTGAATGGGCTAAGCGGAACGGTATTCCCTTCGAAGCTGCCGACCGGCGAAACATTGAAGCCGTTCTTGTCATAGTCAGGAATGTTGCCGCAGAACGTCCCGCGATTGCTCAAGGAGAGATCGGTCGAGAAATCGCCGATTTCATCGCCAGTCGCAATGTCGCGCAGCCTGCCGCTGTAGACCAGGTCGCAATCGCCCGGTGCAGTCGTGTAATCGAGCGAAACAAGGCCGCGTGTATCTTCGGCGTCGACCCAGTAAGCGGTGGTTTTCAGGCGGATGGGTCCGCTATCAAACAGCAAGGTACCCTGCAGGGCCAAGGTCTTGTCCTCACCCAGCGGGTCGCCGTTACCATAGGTAAAATCGGCTCCTTCCCGGCGATAATAGGCACCGACGCGAGCACCGAGGCTCTCTGCCAGAGGAAGGGAAACAGCGCCACTGACCTGGTATGTATCCTGATCGCTGGGCGAATAGAGCGCCTGTGCGAAACCTTCGATCTCGTCGCCCGGCTCGGTCGGGAAGAAGTTCACCGCCCCGGCAAAGGTGTTGCGGCCGAAGAAGGCATTTTGCGGCCCCTTGATCACTTCAACCCGGCCGATATCGAACAGCGGCAACAGGCCGGCACCGGCGGAAAGATAGGCACCTTCATAGAACACCGCACCGGCGCGCGCTGCGGGGTTTTCGTTCTGCACGGCGACGCCGCGGAAACGGATGTTGGGGTTTTCACGGCCCGATGAACCGCCCTGGCCCACCTCCTGGAAAACGAAGCCGGGCGTATAATTCGAAAGCTGGGCAGCCGTCTGGATCCCGCGATCGGCAATCTCTTCCTGGGAGAAGACTGAGATGGCCAAAGGCACTTCAAGCAGCGTTTCTTCGCGCTTACGCGCAGTAACGATAATCACGTTCTGGTCGGTCGACGAAGCTTCTTCGTTTGCGCCCTGGCTCTGCGCAGCGGCACCGGTTCCCGTAAGCGCCAAGGTCGAAGCTGCCGCAAGTGTAGCGGCCTTCAGCGCCCGAACGCTATTCGCATGTGAGTTCCTCATATCTTATCTCCCCATTCAAAAGGACTGCTCCTCTCGATCTTCCTATTCGGCCAAAAGCCCCTCCCTCGTCGTGCCTCTTCAAGCTAATTGCCCACTGTGCGAACAGATGCCCATTTGGCGGGCACTATCATTCGGCATCCCGCATCCCGGGACCTGTGAGTGATCGATGAAACTGCGTCGGCTCCGCCGCCCTGTCTTAGGCAAGCAGGTCGATCTCGATTCCCGCCCCTTCGGCTTGCGCCGCGCGCCAGACCATATGCGCTGCAGCAAGATCCTGCGCAGCCACGCCCAGCGATTTGTAGCAGGTGATCTCGTCCGCAGAGCTACGCGCCGGGGCGTCGCCTGCCGCAACCTCGCCGATTTCCGCAACGATGTGATCTTCCGTTATGATCCCAGCCTCGATCGCCTTCAGCAGTTCGCCTGCAGCCGCCATGGCTGCCGGGCGATAGTCCACATAGTAGCGACTGCGCCTGACTGCCTCATGATCGACCTCTGAGGTTGTCGGGATAGCCGATCCGACAAGATTGAGGTGCTGGCCTGGCTTCAGGTCCGCCCCGAACAACACAGGTTCCTTGGCGGAAGTGGTTGTGCAGACGATGTCGGCATCCTTTACTGCCGGAGCTGGATCATCTGCCGGTTCGACCGGAATGCCGTACTGGTCTGTGGCCTCGCGGGCGAAGGCTGCCGCCCGTTTGGCGTCGCGTCCCCACACGGTGACATGACTGATCTGGCGCACCGCCTGCATCGCGGGGATGTGGCGCATGGCCTGTTCGCCATTGCCGATGATCGCCAGCCGTGTGGCATCCGGGCGCGCCAGCAGGTCGGTCGCCAGAGCGCTGGCCGCTGAGGTGCGAATGGCAGTCAGCGAGGAGCCTTCGACCATCGCCAGCGGTATCCCCTTGGCACTATCGAACAGCATTACCATGCCGACATGCGTTCCAAGCGGGTCGCCATGCGGCCGCTCGTATTTGCAGACGAGCTTGATCCCGAAACTTGCGTCCTCCGCCACGCCCGCTTCACCGAGCGAGCCCGGCATCAGCGCCAGTTTACCCGGCGCCCCTGGCACCGGCATGAACTGGCGGATCGGCAAGGATACATCGCCGCGCGACGTCGCGATCATCGCTGCACGCATAACAGCTACGCAGGCGGACACCGGGAGCAAGCGCTCCACTTCGGATTGGGTAATGATGCGCATGGCTGTGATCAACTGCCTCGCGGCGGGAGGAAGCGCATCTTGTCCATCACTTCCTGGACATTGCCGGGGCGATCGAACGGCTCAGGCATCGGATCACCGGGCTGGCGTTCACGCCCGATCGCATTGAACCAGTCTTCGAGGCCGGGTGGAAAGAACACCCAGAACATCTTCAGGTCGGTTTCGCCGGTGTTCTTGATCCAGTGCGTGCAATTGCGCGCGAACAGGATCGTCGTGCCGGGACCGAAAGCAGTCACCTCACCGTCGATATCGACCTCGCCAGTGCCTTCGTAAACGAAGATCAGCTCGTGGTTCTGCTTGTGGCCGTGTTCGCGCACCATACATCCCGGCGGCATGACCTGGATGCCGCTGGAAAAGGTGTCATACGGCATGTTGTCGGGTGTCAGGTTGACATTGACATAGCCACGGCTGGGCATCGGTTGCCACAGCGATCGGCCATCGTCGGGGCCGACAATCACCGATTTGCCCTTGGTTATATGGCCAACTGGCGGGTGAACGGACATGAGCGCTGGCTCCTCAGTTCTTCAGGAATTCGAGTACACGCGGATTGTAGACATCGGGTACCACCATCGGACAGAAGTGGCCGCCGTGGTCCGCCAAATGCTTCTCCGCACCCGGGATCAGCCGCGCCATCTCTTCGGTGAAGCCTGGCGGAGTGAGCTGGTCATCCATGGCGCCGATACAGAAAGTGGGCACGGCGATCTGATGCAGGCGGCTGCGCAGGTCATGGGTGTAGACCGCGTTGATGCGTGACAATTCGACCTCAAGCCCGGGAAAAGCCGCCAGCCGCTCTTCCATGAATGCGCGCGCGCTCTTCATCTGCGGCTGCAGATGGCGGCTCGGCATGGCAAGATATGTGCCGATGGTAAGATAAGCGAGTGGGCCGCAGCTGATCAGGATCTCGCGGCGCGTACGAAACAGCTCGGTCAGATAGGTGTCCGGCCCGGCCCAGCTGCACGACAGGACCAGCTTTTCCAGCCGCTGCGGCGCTTTCAGCGCGATATGCTGTCCTATCGCGCCGCCAGTCGAATGCCCGATCAGGTTCGCCCGCTCGATCTGCATTGCATCCATCAGCGCCAGCACATCGTCTGCCATGTGTTCCGCGCCGTAGACGACCTTGTCAGGGGTACTTTCGCCGCATCCGCGGTGGTCGAATGTAATCACGCGAAAAAGTCGGGCGAAAAACTGGACCTGTTTCGTCCAGAAGGCGCCCCTTCCGCCAAGACCGGCCACCAGAAACAGATCCGGGCCATCGCCCGTGATCTCGGTATGGATTTCCGCGTCCCCGACATCGACGCGGCGCACTTCGGTTGGAATCAGAGTTTCGCTCACCAGCCCGCCTTCAATTGCGTGAAAACCGATTTGGTATTGAGGTAAAGCTCCAGTCCATCGCGGCTGTTCTCACGCCCGATGCCCGATTGCTTGTAGCCACCCAGCGGCACGTCCCAGTCTGCACCCATCGCCGTATTCACGCCGATGATGCCAGCCTTGATCTTGCGCGCCATTGTGTGTGCCGCTGTCACGTCCCTCGTCCAGACGCATCCGGCCAGGCCATAGTCGCTGTCATTGGCGAGCGCGATGACCTCATCTTCGCTTGCGAAGCTCTGCGTCACGAGTACCGGGCCGAAAATTTCCTCTCGCACGACTGTCATGTCGTTTGTGGTACCGGAAATGACGGTCGGCTCCAGGAAGTAACCGCTGTTGCCATGACGAACACCGCCCGAGACGACTTCCGCCCCTTCGCTCAGGCCTTTTTCGATATAGCCGGTCACGCGCTCGAACTGCTTCGCCGAAACCAGCGGGCCCAGTTGGCTTTCGTCATCAAGGCCCGGCGCGATCTTCAGCGATTTACCGAATTCGGCGATGCCCTTGATCACTTCGTCCTTCACATCCTCATGCACGTAAAGGCGCGAAGGCGCAGTGCAGGTCTGCCCGCTGTTGTAGAAAATGCCGAGCGCAGAAGCCGGGATCGCTGCCTCGAGATCCGCATCGGGCATGATGATGTTGGGCGACTTGCCGCCCAGCTCAAGGCTGACTTTCTTGAGCCCTTCGGCAGCCGCATGGGCAATGACCTTGCCGGTCGCGGTGGAGCCGGTGAAGGCGATCTTGTCGATCGCCGGGTGGTTGACCAGCGCCGCGCCAACGGTGTGGCCATAACCGGTCACGATGTTGAGCACGCCTTCGGGCAGGCCAGCCTCCAGCATGATCTCGCCCAGCCGCAAAGCCGTGAGCGAGGTGTCCTCGGCAGGCTTCAGAACCGCAGTGCAACCGGCGGCAAGGCATGGCCCCAGCTTCATCGCTGCCATCACCAACGGGTAGTTCCACGGCACCACCAATGCCGCCACGCCTACCGGTTCCTTGATGGTGTAGACGTGGTGCTCGCCCGGCATGTTGATGTTGTGCGTGCTGCCCTGGATCTTGTCGGCCCATCCCGCGTAATAGCGGATTGCTCCGATCGCTGCGGCGATATCGCCGCGCGCGAAATTGATCGGCTTGCCATTGTCGAGCGTTTCAAGCTGGGCCAGCTGCTCCGCATTGGCTTCCATCAGATTGGCGATGCGGTTCATCAGCAGGACGCGCTCGCCGGGCTTCATGTGCGGCCATGGGCCTTCGTCGAACGCCTTGCGCGCAGCCATGACGGCCCGATCGACATCGGCCACTGCGGCGTCGGCGATCCGGCCCAACACATCGCCATCAGCGGGATTGACGATATCGATCGCGCTGTCGGAAGACGGGTCACGCCAGTCCGCGCCAATCAGGATCTTCTTGTCCTTGCCAAGGAAGGATGTGGTTTCCGGGGCTAGTGCGATGAGCGCCATTAATCAGGACTCCAAGGAAGATTGAGTGGTTGAACTTGCTGCCGCAAGCGCGCGGTAGGGGCGGAGTGCCGCAAGGCACAGGAACACGCCGACGACCATGATTGCCGGCGAGGCAACTGCGAGCGATTTGTCGATTGCTTCTGGCGAGGCGAAAACCGAATCCGTCAGCCAGGCGATCAGGATCGGGCCGGCGCTGTACCCCAGCAAATTGGCAATGAGCAGGTAGACGGCGACTACCTGCGCACGCATCCGGTTGGGCGTTATCAGCGGGAATGTCGAAACGCCGGCGCCAAACGGGACCGTGCCCAGGAAAATGACGAGGCCGAGCAGCGCCAGGGATGCCCAGGCGTTTCCGACCAGCGGGAATGCTACCGCACACGGTATCGCAAGCATGATCGCGTAGACCGGCAGGCGAATTGTCGCATCGACAATGCCCTGCGCCAACCAACGCTCAGCTAGGAAGCCGCTCACCACAACTCCGCCGATCCCGGCCAGCATGACTACGGGGCCGAAATACTGGCCGACTTCAAGCTGGGTCCATCCGTAGACCCGGATGAAAAAACTCGGTGCCCAGGAGCCGATCCCGTATTGCGCCGCCACAAAGCAGGCGAAGCCGAGCATCAGTGGCGCGAACACCCACAGATGCGATCGCAGGAAACTGATCACTTCCAAAGCCGGCGGTGCATCGTCTGTCGCCAGCACGACTGTGTCATCACGGCGCTGCGGTTCGCGCACGAACAGCAACAGGAAGAATACCGGCACGCTCAGCAGCGCCACTGCCATAAACGTCAACTGCCATGGCGCAAAAGTTCCAAAAGGCAGTGTTTGCGGGCCGATAGCCTCGAGCTTGGCGTAGAGGAACCCGCCGACCATCAATGCAAAGCCGGAACCGATGAAGCCGGAGCCGGTGAAAACGCTGACCGCGGCCGGGAGTTTCTCTTTGGAAAAATAATCCGAAATGATCGAGAAGCCTGCGGGAGCGAGTGTCGCCTCACCGATCCCCACCAGCATGCGGGTGATAAACAGTACCGCAAAACCGATCGCGAGGCCGCTTGAGAATGTCGCTGCCGACCAGCAGATCAAGCCGCCCAGGATCACCCATTTCCGGTTATGGCGATCTGCCAGCCAAGCCAGCGGCAACGCCATGAACGCATAAAGCAACGCAAAGGAAAATCCCTGCAGCAGGCTGATCTGGACGTCGGTGAGAGCCAGATCTGCCTTGATCGGCTCTACCAGCAGGTTGATTATCTGGCGGTCGATCCAGCTGACGATAGAAGCAATCGAAAGGGCGATGACGACGAACCATGCCTGCTTGCTCGAAGGAAGCTGGATTGGCGCGGTTTTGCTGGTGGATTGCAACATGGCGACTGCCTACTCCGCTCTCGTTCAAGGCGCACACTGAGGGACGTCAATATCCGCGTGGTGGACAAGGCCCTGCCGACCCTCGCGAGCAAGGTAGTTTCGCATACAAATTTGCATTGATGACCTCTGCCTTCGGTTCCAATGTCGATAATGCTGACGATGCGATCGTTCCGCTCGCCGGGCTGGTCGCTGAGCTCGGTGAGGAGGCCGTCGAAACACGCGAGAACGAGCGGCGCTTCGCCAGCCAGGATCTGTTTTTCGAGGGGATCTTGCCGCTGGCCGTGGTTTCGCCCTCTTCCACCGCGCAAGTTGCTTCGCTGGTCGAATGGTGCGTGCAACACAGGGTAGCGATTTGCCCGCGCGGCGGAGGCATGAGCTATACAGAGGCCTTCCAGCCTCAAGACGGTCGCAGCGTGATACTCGACTTCGCCAGGCTCGCGCAGATCCGCCAAATCAACCTCGAAGACGGGAACGTCACGGTTGAGGCCGGATGCACCTGGGCTGCGCTGGACGATGCGCTCGCCAAGCATGGTATGCGTGCGCGATTCTGGGGGCCGATGTCAGGTCGCACGGCCACAATCGGCGGCTCTTTGAGCCAGGGATCGGTCACCTTCGGTTCGGGAGTGACGGGCGCCTCAGCCAATGCGGTCAAAAGCTTCGAGATCGTTTCCGGCACCGGAAGCGTTCTCCTCACCGGCTCTGACGGCAGCGCGGGGACCGGCCCGTTCAATCGCCATTTCGGACCCGACCTGACCGGGATCTTTGCCAATGATGCCGGCGCGCTGGGAATCAAGACCGCTGCGACGCTCGAAATCGAACCTAGACCCGAACTGGTCAACGGCCTGTCGTTCGCGTTCAATGGCTTCGACCTGATGTCTGACATGCTGCGCGAAGTGCGATTGCGACGGCTGGCGAGCGAATTGCTGGCGATGGATGCAGATGTGGCCCGGCAGAACGCAGGGCCACCCGACCTTGTCAGGGATGCCAAAGCAGCGTGGCGCATAGGCCTTGCGGCTGGCAGTCTTACCGCAGCAGTCAGCCGGGTTGCGCGCATTGCCATGGCTGGCAGGCGCTTCCTCGACGGCGCGGCCTACACGGCTCATTTCGTGGTCGAAGCGCGCGACCGGGACGAGATGCGCAGCCGCCTCAAGGCGATCAAACAACTCGCGAAAGGCGGGAAGGAAATCGTCAACACGGTGCCGCTATCGATCCGGGCCATACCGTTCCCAGAGCTTCCGGTAACGCACCCAGATGGCCGCAGGATGCTGCCGATCCATGGCGTGATCGCGGAGTCGCGGATCAAGCAATTTCATCGCGACTATCTGGCGCTGAAGGCAAGACGGCATGAACAGATGGCAGCCTGCGATGTGACCGTTGCGGAATTCTTCGCCGGCATTGCCGGAATCGGCACGCTCTATGAGCCCGTATTCTACTGGCCGGACGACCGCATGCTGTATCACGAACGGCGCAATCCGGCCTATCTTGAAGGCGTGGCACAGAACTATCCAGCAAATGAAGCGGGTCGCGCGCTTGTTCGCGATCTGGTTGGCGAGATCGTGCAGCTCATGCGCGAGCACGGCAGCACCCATTTCCAGATCGGGCGCCTCTATCCCTATGCGGAAGCCCGCGAAGGCGAGGCAAGTGCACTCATGAAAGACCTCAAGCGGCGGCTCGATCCGCATGGCATCCTCAATCCCGGAGCGCTTGGCCTGTGACAAGGATCGCCATTGTCGGAGGGGGGATCGGCGGACTTACCGCCGGGATCGCGCTACAGAAGGCGGGGTACGAACCGCTGGTCTATGAACGCGCACCTCAATTCGGTGAAGTGGGGGCGGGCCTTTCCATCAGCCCCAACGCGGTCAAGGGGCTGGAAAGCCTGGGCTTTGCCGATTTCCTGCGCGCGACCTGCAACGAACCGCTCGACCAGTTCATCCTGCACGGGCAAACAGGCGAGCAACTGCAGCGCTTTGACCGCCGCGACTGCCGCGAAACCTATGGCGGCTCCTACTACCAGATCCACCGCGCGGACATGCTCGATGCGCTGGTCAAGGCGTTCGGCACCCGGAACTGCCGGATGGGCAAGTCGCTGAAGACGCTCGAGCAGCGCAAAGACCATATACTGCTGGGCTTTGACGACAACAGCTCGGCGGAGGCCGACATCGTAATCGGAGTGGATGGCCTGCGGTCGGTCGTGCGTGACATCCTGTTCGATACGCCCGACCCAAAATTCAGCGGGCATGTGGCGTGGCGTGCGCTGATCCCGGGCAACCGCCTGAGCCCGCGCGCAACGGAGCGCAGCAACATCAATCACATCGGCGCGGGCCAGAACCTGGTGACTTATCCGATCCGCGGCACCGAGCTGGTCAACATGGTCGCGCTTACCCGGGCCAGCGGCTGGGTCGAGGAAAGCTGGAATGCCAAGGCCAAGCCTGCCGAACTCGCCGCGCTGTTCGAAGGTTGGGCGCCCTATGTCACCGAAGTGATCGCCGCGATCGGCGAAGACGATCTTTATCGCTGGGGCTTGTTCATCCGCGAGCCGCTCAAGCAATGGGTCAAGGGCCGAATCGGCCTACTTGGCGATGCCGCGCATCCGATGCTGCCGTATATGGGCCAGGGCGCTTCGTCGGCGATTGAAGACGCTGTGGTGCTGGGCCGGTGCTTTGCCGCATGCAAGGACCCAGTCGACGCCTTGTCATTCTATGAGCGGGCGCGGGTCGAACGCGCGGCCTTTCTGCAGGCAGAAAGCAACCTTGGCGGTGACCGGTTGCAGGCACTTGATCCCTACGTCCTGCGCGACAACCCGCCGAAGAACGAAGACGCCCTGGGCATCTTCTCTTACGATCCTTCAACAGTCGAACTGGCCTGACAGAAAAGCGCGCGCGGATCGCTCCGCGCGCGCCCTCCCCCTGCGATTATTGCCCCGATGAAATTCAGCCGGGCTTGCGCGCGACCAGCGATTGCAGAAAGCCATTGGTCAGCCCAGGCCCCTGCTCGACCATAAAGCCGGCTTCTTCGATGATGCCGCGGAAGTCGCTGGCAACGAAAGCCGGCGAATAGGGCTCGCAATTGTTCTTGCTGTCATAGTCGACCAGGAAGCGGGTCGAAGCGCTGACCTGATTCTTGTCGTTGCTGGGAAATTCGTAAATCGTGAATACCCCGCCCGGGCGGAGCACGCGGAAGGTTTCCGCAATGATTTCCCTCATCTTCGGCACCGGGACTTCGTGAAACAGGATGTAGCTTAGCACCATGTCGAACGAGCCATCTGCGAAGCCGGTCTCCTCCGCCAATGCCTGCTTGAAATGCACTTCCTTGCCGTGTTCGACCGCGCGGGCATGGGCATAGCGGATCATCGGCTTGCCTACATCGAGGCCCCAGACCTCGGCCTCTGGATACAAATCCTTCAACACAGTTGTGGCTTGTCCGATCGAACAACCGATATCGAGAATGCGTTCGACCTTTCCGTCAGCCGGCCGGGTCGCTTTTTCGGCTAGCTCGATGTGGAGCTCGTCCTGGTCGTTGAAGCCTTCATAGAAAACCTTGGT
This sequence comes from Altererythrobacter sp. BO-6, assembly GCF_011047315.1. Taxonomy (NCBI): domain Bacteria; kingdom Pseudomonadati; phylum Pseudomonadota; class Alphaproteobacteria; order Sphingomonadales; family Erythrobacteraceae; genus Altererythrobacter; species Altererythrobacter sp. BO-6. Next base: position 1,058,122 of record NZ_CP049259.1, read on the forward strand.
GCCATAGTGGAACACGATCCCGCCCATCGGATCGTCGGTATAGCCGCCTGGCTGGCAGTGGATTTCCCGGCGGGTGTAGTCAGGCTCCACGAAATCGGGATCGATATGGATGCGCTCTGGATGCCTGGCTTCGGCTTCGTCCATGTAGGCCATCACGGCATCGATATCGCGATAGAAGCTTTCACGCGTGCGGCGCCACATCATTTCCTGCTGGGTGCGGACGAAACGCTGGAAAGTCGGCGTGACGGGATTCTGGCCGAAGACCTTGCGGATCTCGCTCAGCTTGATCGCTTCCCCCTCCGCGGGCTGCTCAACCTCGCCCTTGTCCAGCGCCTTCGCAAGTGCAGCTTCGCCATGCTCCGCCACCTTCGGGAACATCTCCTGGATCGCAAGGCGGCGAAAGCTGGTGATGAATTCCAGATAGCTTTCATCGGCAAGCGTGGTTGGGCGAGGCAGAACGCCAATCTGGCCGCGGCTCATGACTGATCTCCTGTAGGCATCGATACGCCGGCCACGGGCCGACGGACAAAACTTCCGAACACACGCTGCACCATGGCCGCGCGCTCTTCCCGCGCGCGCAGCGATTTCCGCTTCGTCGGGCAGGTGCTGCTCGATTTCCTCGCTGACGTTAAGGCCATGCTTTTCCAGCACCTTTTCCAGCACATTGACCCGGTCATGGAATGTCCAGGTTGCGGCTGACAGCTCAAGCAAAGCGTCAAGTATATTGTCGAGCACGACATTGTCGAAATAGGCCTTGCCCGGACCGCCGATCTCCTCACCCAGCTGGGCCGGCACCGCTGCGGTCTTGCCTTGCTCATTCATAGTGCAGTCTCTGGTCTTTCGCGCATTCGCAACATCGTCATATTCGACCAAATATCAGACCAACCAAGCATCTCGAAAGGTCCTCGTCTCATTATCCGCCCAATGGATAGTGCGCAGCGGGCAAGAGCACCGTCCCAAGAGAGTTCTTAAAAGGACTGCCATCATGCCAAAAACGTCCCGATATTCTGACGTCTATCGCCGGTCGATCGAAGCGCCTGAATCCTTCTGGGCAGAGCAGGCCGAGGCACTCGATTGGTTCAAACGCTGGGACAAGGTGCTGGATCATGCGTCTGACGCAATTCCGCGCTGGTTCGTCGGCGGCGAAATCAACGCCTGCTACAATTGCGTCGATCGCCATGTCGAGGCGGGCCATGGCGACGATATCGCGCTGATTTACGAAAGCCCCGTCACAAGTACTTCTCGCCAGCTTACCTACGCTGCCTTGCAGGAAGCAACTTCGCGAGTTGGCGGAGCACTTCGATCGCTGGGTGTTGGAAAAGGCGATCGAAAGTGCTGATCTACATGCCCAATTCGCCCGAGGCCGTGATTGCCATGCTCGCCTGCGCGCGGATCGGCGCGATCCATTCGGTCGTGTTCGGCGGATTTGCCGCGCCAGAACTCGCAAGCCGGATCGACGATGCAGAACCCAAAGTGGTGCTTGCCGCAAGCTGCGGGATCGAAGGCGCGAAAGTGCTGCCCTACCAGCCGATCCTGCGCGATGCCTATGCGATCGCGCGGCACTCGCCCGTAGCAACCGTCTATTGGCAACGCGACGAGCAAATTGCCGATCTTTCAGCGGATGCGGACCATGACTGGGCCGAATTGCTCAGCAAGGCAAAGGCCGTGGAATGCGTTCCGGTCGCCGCAACCGATCCGCTCTATATCCTTTATACCTCGGGCACGACCGGCCAGCCCAAGGGCATTGTGCGCGATACCGGCGGGCACCTCGTCACACTCAACTGGAGCATGGACGGCATCTACAGCTGCCCACCGGGCGAGGCGTTCTGGGCCGCCAGCGATGTCGGCTGGGTCGTGGGCCATAGCTACATCTGCTATGCGCCGCTGCTGCACCGCAATCCGAGCGTTATCTTCGAAGGCAAGCCGGTCGGCACGCCTGATGCAGGCATCTTCTGGCGGATCATGGCAAAGCACCGCGTGCGCAGCTTTTTCACCGCGCCCACGGCGCTGCGCGCCATCAAGCAGATCGACCCGCAGGGCGCGCTGGCCGATGGACATGACCTGGCCAACCTCAAGGCCGTGTTCCTGGCGGGCGAGCGGACCGACCCCGATACGCTGGAATGGACCGCCAGGCTGCTCCAAGTCCCAGTAGTTGACCATTGGTGGCAGACCGAGACTGGCAGCGCGATTACCGCAAACCCTCTTGGGATAGAACAACTGCCAATCAAGCCGGGATCATCAACCTTACCGATGCCCGGCTGGAACCTCGCCTGTGTCGACGAACAAGGCGAAACCGTCGCGCCCGGCGAAAGCGGCGCAATCGTTGCCCGCATGCCCCTGCCGCCCGGTTTCGCGCCTACGCTATGGAACGCCCCCGAGCGCTACCGGCAGGCCTATCTCGAGCGGTTCCCCGGCAACTATCTGACTGGAGATGCGGGCTTCTTCGACGAGGACGGCTATCTTCATGTCATGGCGCGGATCGACGATGTCATGAATGTTGCCGGACACAGGCTGTCATCGTCCGCCATGGAAGAGGTTCTGGCCGCGCATCCGGCCGTCGCGGAGTGTGCTGTTATCGGCATGGCAGACGCGCTCAAAGGGCAAGTCCCGGTCGGCTTCGTCGTTTTGAAGGCAGGCGCAAATGTCTCGGCCGAAGTGCTTGCGGTGGAGCTGGTTGCAGCGGTGCGTGCGCAAATCGGCCCGGTCGCCGCTTTCAAGCGTGTGCATGTTCTGCCCAAACTGCCCAAGACCCGCTCAGGCAAGATCCTGCGCAAGACCATCCGCGAAATCGCCGATGGGGAAGAGCCGAAGATCCCGCCGACCATCGAGGACCGCAGCGTGCTGGCAAACATCGAGGCAATTTTCGCATGACCGGAGTATCGTCACAAAGCGCAGCGGCACAATTGCGGCACATGCTCGATACGCAAGATGTGGTCGTTGCCCCGGGCATCTATGACCATATGAGCCTGCTGCTGGCGCAAGCGGCGGGGCACAAGGCGCTCTACGCTTCGGGCTACTGGGGCACCGCGTCGGCACTTGGCGAAGCCGATGTCGGGATTGCGGGAATGAGCGATTTCGCGTCCGTCTTCGGGCGCTTTGCCGCCCGCGCCAAAGTGCCGGTCATCGCCGATGCCGACACCGGTTTTGGCAGCCTAACCAATTTGCGGCGCGCGGTGCAGCTTTATTCGCATGCCGGCATTGCCGCGATGCAGATCGAAGACCAGCCTTTCCCCAAGATTTGCGGCCATGTCGGGCGTGCAACTTCGGTGCCGTCGCAAGAGATGGTGAAGCGCATGCAAGTGGCGGTGGAAGCGCGCGAGGGCGGCGAGATGCTGATCATCGCGCGCACCGATGCCAGGCGCAGCGAAGGCCTAAATTCCGCCATTGATCGCCTGGCTGCCTATGCCGAAGCGGGTGCCGATGTGCTGTTCATCGAAGCACCGGAAAGCGAAGAGGAGATCGCGCAGGCCGCAGGCGCGCTCGCCAAACCGCTGATGATCAATGCCGCGCACGGCGGCTTTACGCCGATCCTTTCGCCTTCTGGATATGCCAAGCTGGGAGCAAGGCTGGTGATCTATCCGGCCGGCGCGCCCCTGTCTGCCCTTGGCGCAGCGGCAAAATTCTACGCCGGACTCGCCGCAGACAATGCCAACCCGTCACACGACGCGATGTTCGACTTCAAGGAAATCTCGCGCCTGCTCGGGATGGAAGAGATCGTAGCCTTCCAGGATCGACACGGGAGCGCCTGATGCCTCGCGAAATCAGAGCGGCGGTGTGCGATGGCGGCGGCGCTTCGCCAAGGATCGAAACGCTGCTCTTGGACGATCCGGCAGCCGACGAAGTCGTTGTCGAGATCAAGGCCGCAGGCATTTGCCACACCGATCTCGGCATTGCCCAATGGAGGCGATCGCCCACGCGTGTTCGGCCATGAAGGTGCGGGCGTCGTGGTAGAGACAGGCTCTGCCGTCACGAAATTCCAAAAGGGCGACCGCGTGATCGCCACATTCGGTTCCTGCGGCGCATGCGCCAATTGCCAGGGCGGCCATCCTGCCTATTGTTTTGACGGGATTGCGCTCAATATCGAAGGAATGCGGGCGGCTGGCCGACCGGCTCTTACCCGACCTGACGGCAGCGAAGTAAGCGGCGCTTTTTTCCAGCAAAGCAGCTTTGCCACGCACGCGATCGCGACCGAGCGCAACCTTGTCCGCATTCCCGACGGGCTCGACATGGTCACCGCGGCCCCGCTCGGTTGCGGCATCCAGACCGGCGCGGGCGCGGTTTTCAACCAGCTCGGCGCGAAGGAAGGGCGCCCTCTGCTGGTCATTGGAGCAGGCGCCGTAGGCCTCGCGGCGATCATGGCTGGCCGCATTATCGGATGCGACCCGATCGTGGCGGTGGAGCTGATGCCTGCGCGCCGCGAATTGGCGCTGGCTTTGGGAGCGACCCAAGCGCTTGACGGGGCTGAGAGCGACTGGGTTGCGCAAGTGCGATCCATCACCCAGGGAGGCGCATCGGCGGCGCTGGACACTGCCGGCACACAAGCGACTTTCGAAGGATCGCTCGCCGCCATTCATAGCGGCGGGACGCTTGGTGTGCTGACCTTGCCCGGACCATTCGACGCACCGATTTCGCATCCCGGCGGGCTCGATTTCATGACCAAGACGATTGTCGGTGTGATCGAAGGCGATGCAGTACCGCAAACGTTTCTGCCGCTGCTGATCGCGCATCACGCCGCCGGTGACCTGCCGGTCGATCGGTTGATCCGAACCTATCCTTTCGAGAAAATCAGCGAAGCGTTTGCGGACGCCGCCGCAGGGCGCACAATCAAACCTGTCCTGACCTTTGGAGACGAATGCTGATGGGCGAGGTAAGCGTCATCCGGACCAATTCGGTCGATACCATTATCGACATCCCGGTTGTCATTATCGGCGGCGGCGGGACCGGCCTGTGCGCTGCCCTCGCCGTGCGCGATGCCGGGGTCGATGTGGTCGTGATCGAACGCGACAGCCAGCCGATGGGTACGACTTCCATGTCGACCGGGCTGATACCCGGCGCAGGCAGCAAGATCCAGCGCGCCAAGGATATTGACGACAGCCCCGAATTGTTCGCCAAAGACATCGCCGGCAAGGCCAAGGGGCTGGTGGATGCCGCTCTTGTCGCACATCTTGCGGCGGAATCAGGGCCAACGATCGACTGGCTGGTGGACAAGCACGGCCTTGACCTGAGTCTGGTCGAAGGTTTTACCTATCCCGGGCACAGCGCGTTGCGGATGCATGGGATGCCGAGCCGATCGGGCGGCGAACTGATGGGCGCGCTTGCCAGCGCGTGCGAGGATGCGGGCGTCGATATCCTCACCAACAGCCTGGTCGACACAATCTATGTCAATAATGATGACAGGGTGATCGCTGTTGCCGCTACGCATCCCGACGGCGCAACCGATGTTATCGGCTGCGAGGCGCTTATCCTTGCCTGCTGTGGCTTTGCCGGCAACCAGGCGATGGTGCGCGAACTTATACCCGAGCTAGAACATGCGACCTTCCACGGCCATCCGGGGAACAAGGGCCACGCGATTGCCTGGGGTAAGGAACTCGGGGCAGCGATGGCGGATCTCAGCGCCTATCAGGGCCATGCCGGTCTGGCTGCGGGCTATGGCATTCCCATTCTCTGGCCGCTTATCACCGAAGGAGGCATACAGGTCAACCGGGCTGGCCAGCGCTTCGCCAATGAAGCGGCCGGCTATTCCGAGCAGGCGGTCGAGGTGCTCAAACAAGACGGTCATGTCGCATGGAGCATCTATGACGAACAGCGGCATGAGATCATGAAGCAGTTTGACGACTATCAGCAGGCGATGTCCGCCGGATGCCTTCATTCAGCCGATAGCCTGACCGAGCTCGCGGCAAAGATCGGTGTCGATGCCACCGGACTGGAGGCCAGCATTGCTGAAACCCATGAGCTGATCGCAAGCGGCGAGCGCGACCAATTTGGCCGCAGCTTTGCAGGCAAGGCTCCGCTTAGTGCGCCCTTTTACGCCGTGAAGGTGACCGGGGCCCTGTTCCACACTCAGGGCGGTCTCGAAGTCGATCAGCATGCCCGCGTGCGCAAAGCATCAGGCGGCATTATGCCCAATCTCTATGCCGGAGGCGGGGCCGCCCGTGGCATCTCCGGGCCGGGTGCAGATGGATATATGGCGGGAAATGGCTTGTTGACGGCGACCACGCTCGGCAGGCTTGCCGGCGAGCACGCAGCCAGCCTTGTCCGCGATAAAGCTAACTGATTGGATGTTCTTGCGCGAGGGATGCGCGGATCGCCTGCGCCGTTTGCTGCATGGGCTCAAGATACTTTTCGACGGCTTCATCGCCCTTCATCGCACTGGCAAAGAAGATCAGGGCCAGCGAGCCGATCAATCGATCATTCTGATCCATCAGGGGCACCGCGATCGAAGAGGTCTTGCCGGGATCAGCATTATAAACGTTGCGGATCTGCAGCGCATATCCATCGCGACGGATCTTGTTGAGCATGAAGTCGTCGCCCATCAGCACAAGTCCCATCTGGGACGCATCGGTCTCGATCGCCTTCAGGCCATCCAGGATCGCCTCACGTTCCTGCTCATCGCAAAACGCCAAATGCACCTTCCCGGTCGCACATTCGGCAATCGGCAAGGTGTAACCGGGGAAGTAGTGTGAAAAGGTCAGCGAGGTCATCTTGTGTGTAGAATCGCGCACCATCATGCGCGTGCCGACACGCGTCGCGATGGAAATCGGCCAGCCGACCGCATGGCATAAGTCTTCGATGTGTCGCCGGGCGGCGGAAACGAGTTGGTCCTCTTCCTGGTAACCGGTCGACAAGGTATGGACCAGCGAGGTCACCCGATATCTTTTGCGAGCCGGTTCCTTTTCGACCAGCCCTTCATGGAGCAAGGTCTGGATGATCCGGCAAGCCGTTGGGTAGGGAACTTGCGCCGCGCGCGCGATGCCCATCATGGAAATCGGCCCATCACGATTGACCGCCGCCAGGACCGCCAGGCCGCGGCTTATCGATCTGATCGGCACCCCTCGTTCCATGCGGTCCCCTTGCTTTTGCCCCCACCGAGCGAGGCTATTGGATAGGTCGGCATAACTATAGCACTACACGGAAAATGTCTAAGGAGGTTTACAGATCAAGGAAAGACGTCAGCGCAATTCCTTCAATCAGCGGCGAATTCCTGCCTGATCGGGGTCGAGTTTGCGCCAATCTTCGGCACCGAAGGAAGCCTTGTCGAAGCGGGATCGCTGTAAAGCGCCCCGGGTGCAATCAGATGCACTTCGCCGCTTTCCGCCTTGACGGTAATGCGGCGCAAGTGAGGATGTTCGGCCAGCTCGGGGATGCCGTTCAGGCGGCCATAGGCGATCCCGCTATCTTCCAGCAGCGCCATCACCTGTTCGATATCGAGCGCGACGAAACGCTTTCGGACAAGGTCTTCCAGCGCTGCACGGTTCGCGATCCGCTCCATATTGGTGGCAAAGGCGGGTGCATCAGCAAGATCGGCATCGCCCATGACATGTTCGCAAAAGGCACGCCATTCGCGCTGGTTCTGCACCGAGAAGATCACCTGTTTCCCGTCACCGGTGGGGAATGCGCCATATGGCGCGATCGAAGGGTGATTCACCCCGCTCCGCTGGTTCTCGTACCCGCCATAGGCATATTGCAGGAACGGCACATTCATCCAGTCAGCCAAAGCGTCGAACAATGACACGCGGATTCGCCGACCCTTGCCCTGGCGCTCACGCCGATAAAGCGCCTGCAGGATTGCAGCATGGGCCGTCATTCCGGCAGCGATATCGCATACGGAGACGCCAACCCTCGCGGGGCCATCAGGAGTTCCGGTTATTGAACACAGGCCGGTTTCGCCCTGGACAATCAAGTCGTAGGCTTTGAGCCGGGAGAAAGGCCCCTCGTCGCCGAAGCCAGAGATGGAACAGGCGATCAGTCCTTCATGTTCCTCGCAAAGCCGATCAAGATCGATCCCGAACTTTGCCAGCGTGCCGGGCTTCAGGTTCTCGATAAACACATCTGCCTTGCCGATCATCCTCAACAGCAGAGCGCGATCCTCGCTCTCCGTCAGATCAATGCACAAGGATTCCTTGCCTCGGTTCAGCCAGACGAAATAGGCGCTCTCGCCATTGACCATTGTGTCGTAGTTTCTTGCGAAGTCGCCTTCGGGCCGTTCGACTTTTATGACTCGCGCGCCAGCGTCCGCTAGCCGCGAACTCGCATAAGGTGCGGCGACCGCCTGCTCCAGCGATACGACGAGCACACCTGCGAGGTCATCCTGCATGCTAGTGCCCCTGCCCTAGCCGCGCGCGAATAGTCGCAAGGGTGCGCGCCTGTTCATTGCCGACGATGGCTATACCCTCGTTCACGCCCATGCCGGGCTTGGCCAGCATCATGCTGGCTCGTGCGGCAAGAGCGACGTGCACGCAGGCACGCGCGGATTCGTCGGTCTCTGCGCTCGTGCCCCCGCTGTACGCGCCGATCCCGGCTTCGCGGGCTGCGACAATGGCGCGCGCTGTGTCGAGCAAGTTGCCGACATCGGGGGTCTTGATCTGGATGATATGTGCGGCCCGTGCGGCAATGAACGCTTCAATATCTTCGAGTGTGTTGCAATGCTCGTCGGCAACGATCTGGGCGTTTCCGGCCAATGCATCGACATGTTCGACGATGGCGGCGTAATTCTCGATCTGCGCTGCACGATCACCGTAATCGACCGGGCATTCGATGTTCAGGGTGTAATCCGGCACGCGCCCGGCGACCCTGGCAATATACTCGGCGACCTCGCGCGGTTCAGTCCCGATGCCCAGCCCTACCCAGCCATAGACATCAAAGTGTAGCACCGGATGATAACCGGGCGTTCCCAGTTCAGCGATCCGCTGCGCAACCCAAACCACATAATCGCTGAAGGTTTCGCCATCAGGCCCGAACTTCTCCGCAGAATTGATCAATCCATGCGGCAAGACATCGACCTGCTTGAGGATCATGGTGTCGACATTGCTGCGGCGTTCGTCCCCGCTTTGTGCGAAGATCGGCACAGGTTCAGTCGGCGGGGCTAAGCCGAGCCAGTCTGCGATCGTTTCCGCAAGGGTTAGTCGCTGTGCATGCGCCGCTGCCTTGAGCAGCGCCTGACTTGTGCCATATTCGATCGCGAGCGGAAGACGGCCAGTTTCGGTAAACGTGAGGGCCTGCCCGCAATTTGTAATCCCCTCTGCCGCATCAAGCCCGACAAGCCTCGGCACCAGCACATTGCGGCACAAAGCTTCGATCCTGGCAGGATCGAACAGCGGGTCGCGCCCGGCGGCACCCGAATATTGCACGCTGACCATGTCACCCCAGACGACCGTGCCATCGTCGAGCATGAGCCCGATGGAAAGCGCGGTGGACGGCTGGCGTACGTGTACAAAGCCGGGTGTCAGGGGCGCGCCGAGATAGGCCATGCCATCCTGCGTGCGGCCAGCGCGAATGGCGGCCTGATCGTCATAGAAGAAGGCGCCTCTCGCTGGTGCGAAAAGGACATCGGCGATTTTCACCGGCAGACTCCGCTAGGTTTGTTTCGCGCGCAATTGCTCAAGCATCGCTTCATCAAGCCGGTATCGCAGCAGGATGGGCACGGCGATAACGCAGAATACCGCGGGAATGATCGACGCACCGAAATGCACCGCAGTCAACACAGCCTGCGGCTGCTCGACCAAAGGATCGCGGCTTTGAATCAATCCGTTCGCCTGGAGCAGCATGCCGATAATGAAGGGACCAAGCGCGCCGGCCAGGTTTTCGACGAACGTCCAGACCCCGCTCATAATGCCTTCGCGCGCTTCGCCCGATTGCAGGCGATCATATTCCATTGTGTCAGGCAACATTGCCAAGGCGCAAAGCAAGGTGCCCGTGGAAAAAGACCCGATAAGCACCGCCCTAACAAACAGAAACAAGCTGTCTTCAGCGGGATGCCACAAGATCCACGAGGCCAGCGCAACGGCATACAGAAGTATCAAAGCGATATAGCTTTCGCGCTTCCCGAATTTGGCGATAATCCAGCGATAGAGCGGTACACTGACAATCCCGGCAATACCGAACACGGCATAAAACTGCCCGATCTGCGCAGGCCCAAGCTTTAGCACGAAGCCGAAGAAGTACGGTGTACATGCCAACACCGTCGAGAGGACGGCAAGCTGGCAAAGCTTGATCACCGTCAGTTGCCGGAATGGAGCGTTGCCGATCACTTTGACCATGTCCGTAAACGGGCTGGCAAGCAGGGCCAGCGTGTCGACATGGTCGGTTTTCTGGGGGCGCTCCGATTGCGGCAGCCATGCTGCACCGACGAATACAATCAGGCAAAGGCCAGTTGCAGCGATACCCAGGATCAGGCCCATGAACTGATAGCCACCCTGCTCGCCCCCGCTCATCTCGATCAGGGCAGGTGCGCCAACCGAACCAGCCATTACACCAGCAAGCTGGAAGAACACACGAAAGCTCATCAGCCGCGTGCGATCGTCATAACCCGGGGCGATCTCCGGTGGCATCGCGAGATAGGGTATGGTGAAGATCGAATAGGCGGTCGAATAGAGCAGGAGTATTGCCGTGACCAGAAAGCCTGCCTGCGCTCCGGCAACGCCCATCGCGGACAGATTGAAGAAGGCGATGAAGCTGGCCCCCAGGCCCAGCGCGCCGATCAGCAGGTAAATCCGGCGCGCCCCCCAGCGATGCCTTGTCCGGTCGCTGATCGCCCCGATCAGCGGGTCGATGATCCCGTCATAAACGCGCGCGAGGAGGATGATTGTCCCGGCAACTGCAGGGCCGATTCCCAAAACGCTCGTCATGAAGAACAAGGCGAACAACGCCATCGCGTTGAACAAGGCGCCTGTGGCGAACGATCCGGAGGCCCAGGTCAACTGCGGAATCAAGCCAACCTTCCCGGTCGAGGGTACCATTGCCATGCTCACTGGCCCCGGCTCAGCCAAAGCTTACGGACTTGCCGGGCGATTGGAGCCGGCGCAGCACATAAACCCCACCCATGCTGCCAAAATTGATCCGCATGTCGTCATCGCAATAGACTACATCCGAATGCAGCCGCGGGGGCTTGAGTTCCTGCCTCAGTGCGAAGTCCGGATCGAGCCCGAACTGCCTCTGCACATCCTCATCGCTGACACCGTCGGGCGCCACCAATTCCACGGCGTAGAACTCAACTTCGTAGCGCTGCGGCGTTTCTTCGGCGATATCGTATCTTCCCCACACGATCATCGTCGCATGGTGCTGCTCATCCGGTGTCATTATGGTCACGACGTTGTTGTAGTGCCGCCCATCGACCCGGATTTCCTGCTCGATATCCTCAACCTTGATGGGAATGTCGGGAAAGCGCGCGAAGCTCTGCAGCTTCATTGACGTTTCGTGCTTGATCGGCTTGCCTGCCGTGTGCTTGGGTCCAAATTGCGCATAAAGCGATCCCCATGGGCCCTCCACAAAACCCTGCTTGTCTAGCGGGCGGGGCGTAGGCGTGTGGGGAACGAGGCGCCCGATCAGGTCATGGATCTTGTCGAATGTCGGATCATCATATGTCCCGTCGGGATTGCAGGCATCAATCGCCTTGCGGAGTTCAGATTTGAGCTCTTCGATTTGCGTCATAATGCCCTCACTGGAATTGCCGGTTGCCAGCAGCAAGAATGCGCAACCCATTGACCGCCAAGCGGACAGTCGACGGGTTATCCCACGCCGCGCAGCGAGCAGATTTATCGCACTGTGGACATACCGCGCGTCAGTGACGCGAGCAGCCATGTGTGATGTAGACCAGAGCTTCACACAGGATGGGGTTCGGAAATGTCGCAGAATACCTTAGGCAAATTCGTGATCGGAATGAAGCGGTCGGTAATCCTGGCCGCTTGTCTTTTTGCCGCAGCCTGCAGCCAGGGCCCTCGCGAACTATCTGCCGAAGATCTCGAAATGCGGCGGGCCGAGCTTGATACACAGCTGGCCGACCCTGTCGCACGCACGCGACTGATCGCGAAGGTATTCGGCTCGACCGAAAAAATGGAGCGCCATGCGTTCCTCAAATTCCATGTCTTCGGTTTCACTGGCGAGGGGAACCTGATCCCCTTCTTCACCATGAACAACTATGTCATCCAAAGATGGTCGCCCGGCAAAGACAACAGCTTTGACGTGCAGCATTTCGAGGTGGCCTATTACTCCAAGTTCGACACCAACGAAGCGATCAGCGAGTGGAAAAACCCGCTGACCGATGAAGTGATCGAACTGCCCCATTTCGTCCTTGGCCCTGTACCGCGCTCCTACAGCCCGAACATGCCCAAGGATGCGGCTACCTTTGCCCCCGATCCGCTCAACATCACGATGATCGGGGACCGTGTCTACATCCCCACCCTAACGCGCCTGCGCGTGCCTGGAATGTTGAGCCCGGAAGAGTGGGGACCATACGGCGGAGCATCCGAGAATTACTGGGATTCGATGCTCGTCTATTCCGCCAATATCGATGACGTGCTCGACGAGAAGAAAACCCATGTTCCGGCCGAAATGCATATGCAGAACCTGGTCAGCTGGGCTCCCTACCTGAAACTTGGCAATACGCCAGGGCGCACAATGGTGCGCGCCTATGGGCAGCACATTTCCGGCTTCGACGCCCTTCCTGCCGATATCCGGAGCAACCTCGAAAAGTACACTCCAGAAATCTTTGACGTGGACTCATGGAAGGAGACACGGATCGACGCGGTCGAGTTCATGCAGTCATTGATGGAGAAGCGCGAGAAAGGCACGCTGGATATCGATCAGCCCGGCTACAAGGCTCCCCGCGTGAAGCGCTTCGATGAATTGAGCGACTTCTAATCCGGGCGGGGGAGCAGACTCTCCGCCAGGATCTGCATATACACGCTGCCGTAATCAGAGCCGGTCCGGGTAACGCTCGGCGATCAGCTGCTTGTGGATGTCCGGCAGTTCGTCCGCGGTATGCACTTTCTTGCCGCGTGCGAGAGTGCAGAGGATCTCCGGATCGCTGGTGGTGTAGCCTGTCCAAGGCTTTTCATAAGCCTTGTTGGCGCCCATCAGCGCGTATTGCGTCTTGATCAGCGCAGCGTCCGGATCCATCACTTCGGCCTGCTTTGAGGTCCAGTTGTTCTCCGTAAAGCGCGGCTGGTGGATTCCCGGCTGGTTGTAGATGCCGCCCATAAACAGGATCAGCTCGTCGCCCCAGTTCTGGATGTTCTTCGGCTTGGGCTCATAGGGGTCGTCATCGGCAAACTGACGTTCGGCAATGAAACGCGATCCGCCGTTCGGGAAGGACAGGAAGTTCTCGATGAAGAGGTAGTCTTCGAGCTCCATCATCTTGCCCGTGAGCGTGTTCTTCAATTCGGTAACCGGCTTCATCGAAACCGGATCGAGATAGACCGCGCTATACATCGAGCGCATGACTGCGGTGCCTTCGGGCGTTTCGCCGAATTCCTCAGGATCGGGTACCTGCAGCTGCCAGGTAAACATCGACGCGATGCCAAGCACCAATGCCCCCGGTTCGTCCGGCCGCGCGATCAGCATGCGTGCCAGCATCGGGATATAGGTCCGCTCGCCGACGAGGTTATTGGTCATCTTCAGGCTTACGAGATGGTTCTGCGCGGGATCCTCAAGATCGAAATTGCCCGTCTGCTTCGCCTTCCACGGGGTACCCTTGTCCATCTCTCCGTTGAGGAAGGAGCGCGGCCGATCGTAGGAGTTGAATACCTCTTTGCCGTAGGCACCGGCTGACGGCTTCTCATCCGCTTCCTGGGCGTGAGCCCGGCCCAACGGCGCCATCACCGCCATGCCCGCGATCCCGGCCATCGATGCCAGCAAACCTCGGCGCAGCGGATCATGGCCAGCTTGCCCGACCTCACCTGTATTGACTGGGCGAATTCCGTCATCGGGCATAAAATCGGACATATCTTTCACCGCCTTGCAAATCCGGTTGCTTTCAAACCATCAAACTCTCGCCGAGGCGGCGTCGCAAGTGTAGCGGTGAAGGCCGGTCAATTCGCTAGGCGAACATGCGCCGTTCGCGGATCAGCCCGCCCATTTTCCTGAAGCGGCCTTGAAGTTAAGTACCTCGATACGATCCCATACGCCTGCAGCGTGGAAAGGATCGCCCTCTATAAAATCGCGGGCCTCTTGTGCGCTCGACGCCTGGTAGATCACCAACGAGCCAGAGGCTGATCCGCTCAGGGGCCCGGCGACTGAAATCCTGTCAGCATGCGCCCTGAAATGCGCGAGGTGACCGTCGCGATGGGTAATCCTTGCCTCATCGCTGCCCGGCCGATCGTAAGCGATGATCGCGAACAGGCTGTCACTCACAGGGCGGCTCCTTTTTCTGCTGCGACCCTCTCCACGTAGGAGCGGTAGGTGTTTGCCGGCCGCCCGAGCAGGCACTCGAGCACCACCGAGTTCGAACGAAATCCGTGCGCATCGTAATGGCGGTTCATGATTTCCATTTGCTCGACCCTATCATCGCTGGCCCCTGCGGCACGCGCCCTGGCTTTCATCTCGTCAATCGGAACCGCGCGCGCTTCCACGGGCCTTCCGATTACTTCCGAAATGATTGCCGCCATGTCCTCCTGACTCAGCGCTTCGGGCCCGGCCAGTTCATAGGTGCCGAAATTGTACCGATCGCTCCCGGCGACCACCGCACAGGCGTCAGCCAGATCGGCAAGATCGACCACATTGAACTTGCGCGTCACGTCAAACGGCATCGCGTGCACGCCTTCGGACACAACTTTGGGCCAGATCGGTTCGAGGTGCTGCATGTAGCGCGATGGCTGGAGGATAGTGTGGGTCAGCCCGGAATTGATGAGCAGTTCCTCGACTTCCAGCTTGAGCCGGTGATGGCGGATGATCCGCGAAAGCGGGTGCATCACCGAATAATAGATGAAGTGCGCCACACCGGCTTTCATCGAGGCATCGATCAGCGCTAGGCTTGCCTCAAGCTCTCCGGCATACATCGGCGGGCCGATGTGCAGCACCTTGGCTGCCCCTTCGACCGCTGCCCGCAGCGTTTCAGGTGCCTCGAGATTGCCCACCGCGACTTCGCTGGCGCCCAAGTCAAGGAGCGCATCGGCCTTCGCTTCATCGCGAATGAAAACCCGCACCGGTATACTGGCCGCGGCCATGCTCTTGAGGATCGCCCGTCCAGTCCGGCCATTGGCGCCGGTCAGCAACAGGGGGCCGGTCATGCTGCCATCCCCAACCCGAAATCATTGCCTGTTTCCATAGCCCACCCGTCAATTCGAAGATTTCGCCCCAGCCCCGCCATCAACCTCAATGGTCAACCGTTCCAGACGGCCGGTGAACGGGAATGGCGCATCGAAGGCATCGCTAATCCGCGATCCGCCGGTGAGCCCCATGTAAAAGGCGAAGGCTTCGCCACTATTGATCAAGTCGACCTTGGCAAGGCGCTGCTGAGCCACGAGTTCGCTTCCGATCCACATCCGCGCGGTGCCGGCAACGGGGACGCGCGATCGCCCTGCCCCCTCACAGGTCTCGCAATCGAATTCGAAGCGGAGGCGTGTGGCCCCGGTCGGCAGTGGCCGATCGCTGACCAGGATATCGCTCTGCACCCCCTCGCGGCTTTCGAACTGCAATCGGCCATCTTTTACAAACCAGGCGAACCCCTTGTTGCGGTATCCGAAGGTCGCCAGGACGCCCTGTGCCCCTTCGTCCGGAAGACTGACTACCGCTTCCAGGGAAAAAGAGCGGGTGAAGTCGGGGATTTGCGCCCAGGGTATGCGGGCTGCACCCTGGTAATAATCGAAACGCTTTCGATTCCGCATGGCGAATGGTTTGGCGCCAGGATCCCATGCCGCGCCGCCGATCGGGTAGACACCGTTCACCGACGCCTCGCGGTCAAACAACGCCTGGAGTTCTGCCAGCTTTTCGGGGTACTTTGACGCGATGTTGCGGGCCTGGCTGAAGTCTTGTGCGACGTGGTAGAGTTCCCACCGGTCCGGATCGCCGCTGGGTGACATGAAGCCGCTCAAAGCCGAGGCCATCCAGCCCTTGTGATAGATCGCGCGACTGCCCGAGAGCTCGAAATATTGCGTTTCATGGGCTGACGGCAGGTCTGCGCTGGCCCAGGTCGCGGCGATGCTGCGGCCATCCATCGGCTGCTGGGCAATGCCATCGATTTCCTTGGGCGGCTCGATGCCGACGACATCGTAGATCGTGGGGACGATGTCGGTCACATGCTGGAATTGCTGACGCAGCCCGCCCTGGTCCGCAATCTTTTTCGGCCAGGAAACGATCAGCGGCGCACGCAGGCCACCGAAATGCGAGGCGACGGTTTTCCAGTATTGAAACGGCGTGTTGCCCATCCAGCCCCAGCCGCCCTGATACTGGTTGAATGGCACCATCGGGCCGCCCAGCTCGTCGATCCGCGCCAATTCCTCAGCAAGCGTCGCATCCCCGCCATAGCCCGGCAACCGTCGGCCGACCGCGCCATTATCGCCGACGATGTAGAACACCAGCGTGTTTTCGCGTCCACCCGGCGTTTCCGCGATTTCCTGCAGCAACCGCCCCACCTCATAGTCGGTATGCGCAACGAACGCGGCATAGACTTCCATCTGGCGCGCAAACAGGCGTTGTTCGTCCTCACTCAGCGAGTCCCATGCGGGAATACGCGAAGGGCGGGGTGTCAATTCGGCATCGGGCGGGATTACGCCAAGGCGCTTTTGCCGATCGAAGATTTCCTGGCGCAACACATCCCAGCCATGGTCGAATTTGCCGCGATAGCGTTCAATCCAGTCTTTGGGGGCATGATGCGGAGTGTGCACCGCACCAGTGGCGAAATAGAGGAAATACGGTTTGTCGGGAGAATAGGACCTATGCTCCCTGATCCAGCCAATCGCCTGATCGGTAATGTCGGTCGTAAGATGATATGCGCTGTCGGCGCTCTGATTGCCTTCGATCGCGGTGGTGTCTCGATATAGCCGGCTGGGCTCCCAGTGATTGTCCTCTGCGCCCATGAAACCGTAAAAATGTTCGAAGCCCAGGCCGGTGGGCCAGCGATCATACGGGCCTGCGCTGGTGATTTCCCATTCGGGCGTGTTGTGCCATTTGCCGAATGCTGCAGTCCGATACCCATTACCCTTGAGTACTTCAGCAACGGATGCAGTGTTTTCCTTCCAATAGGAATTGTATCCTGGATAGCCATTGGCACCTTCGGTGATGATGCCATAGCCCACACGATGATGGTTGCGCCCGGTCAGCAGCGCAGCGCGCGTGGGCGAGCACATCGCGGTGACATTGAAATTGTTGTAGCGCAGGCCATTCGCAGCAAGCCGGTCAAGCGCGGGCGTCTCCGCGATGCCGCCAAAGGTCGAGGTGTCGGCAAAACCGATATCGTCGAGCAGGATGATGACGATGTTGGGTGCATCTGCCGGCGCGCTGTTCTGTCTTGGCCATGCCGGCTTCGATTCAGCCGCCGTCCGCGCTATCGTGCCTTCGAATGGCGGATCCGCAGGCATTGCCGCCAGTGCGCCCAGCAGCGGAAAGACGACCATAATTGCTGCCAAGAAACCTGACCTCAGCAAACTCTCACCTCCGACTTCCAAAGATTGACTATCGCGCCTGCCCCCAGATCACTGCAAACCGGCATACACCCGGCAAAACGAGCGCCGAGCCTCGGCGACTCCATTGTTCGACAGCCGGAGACAATTGTTCGTCTGTAGAGGAACCCTTGGTGGATGCGCTGCACCTCAACCTTAACTCGATCCGTGCAGCGTGCCCCGCGGCGGCAGTGAAAATTTCCTTACAGTCCTGCTTGGGGCCGACGCATCATCAACTCGCTTGAGCCACATTTTTCAAATATATCCGGCTCTTAAATAAAGTTGCGGTGCAGGGGACAGCCAACCCACGCAATTTTGGGATTTTCCGGCCAAAATAGACCAATGTGCCAAATGGCACACCATCAAGGACAACTTTTCAGAGGGCGCTGACAGTTCAGCACTAACTCGTCTGCACTTTGCGTCCCAATCTCAGACGTTCGAGGTGGCCTGTAAATGACCTGAAAGCGGAATGACCGCTTTCTGGAAGCAGTCGTAGGGGCTCTAGCGGTTGAGATTGGGTGGACAGTAGCTAGCGAAATCGCCCATTCGAAGATGCAGCGCGCCTCGAAAAGCGCCTTAGCCGGTCTTCAGGGCGGAGCCGGGGAAAATCTAAGCCAGTCCTAAGCCGTCTCGCGAATAACGAGTTGCGGGCGCAGTACGAGGCTCTCTGTGTCCTCGCCGCCAAGTCGCCGGATGAGCAGATCTACCAGGCCCTTCGCGCCGGCGGCGATTTCCTGCCTCACGGTGGTGAGTGCGGGCACCGTCTGGCTGGAAATCGGCAGATCGTCAAAGCCGACTATCTTCATATCGCGAGGCACCGAGACGCTGCGACCACGCAACTCCTTCAAGGTAGCAATCGCGATTGTATCGGTGGCGGCGAATATCCCGTCCACTTCCCCCGTGATCACTTGCAGGTGCTGTGCAATTTCCGCGCCCATTCTGTCAGGTGACAAATGGGTCGAGAGCACGCGAATTGGCACGCCCATCCGGTCGGCGATTTCCTTCGCGCCAGCAAAACGAGCAGCAAATTCGATCGCCTGCGTGTCTCCCAGGAACGCGAGGTCCTTGGCTCCGGCAGCAATCAGCCTTTCGGCGGCCAGCTTTCCGCCCAAGCGGTTGTCGGAACCAACCACACAGTGCCGCTGCCCTTCCTGGTGGTTTCCCCAGACGACCATGGGAAGGTACCCGTCGGCCACGTCCTCAATCCGCTCGAACTGGTCGGACTGGCCGATCACGATTAGTCCGTCGATCATGCCGGAGCCGATGAACTGGTCGAGCCAGTCCTCGTTGCGGTCGGGGATGACCCGGCGCAGCATCAGGTCATAGCCCTTCTCGGTCAGTTCATCGGCCAGGAAGCCGAGCAGCGTCATGAAGAAAGTGTCGGAAATTTGCTGGCGGCTGTCATGTCCCAGCGGGATGGCGATCCCGATCACGCCGGTCTTCTGGCGGCGCAGCTTGCTGGCCATCTGGTTGAGCTGGAAACCGTGCTCGCGCGCCAGTGCCTGGATGCGTTCTTTCGTCTTGGCATTGACCAGCGATTTCCCAGCCAGTGCCCGCGACACGGTGCCGGGCGACACCCCCGCCAGCCTGGCAAGGTCGACGATGGTGCGCACCGGCGACCGGGCATCTTGCAGTTCGTGATCTTCGCTGGCGGACATCCGCGCTCCTTTAACCCGTTATCGGCTTTTGTTCACGCGGAACCCGATGTCCGGCGTCAACAAACAAGGTGGCGACGGCCCCCACCAGCATCAGTACCCCGCCCAGTACCAGTACATTGCGTGGATCGCCGCCAAGCAGCGGATTGTATATCAGCGGCATGGTCAGCGTCTGGATCAGCATCGGGATCACAATGAACATGTTGAAAATGCCCATATAGATTCCGTTACGTTCCGCCGGAATCGAGATCTGCCAGCATCACATAGGTGTTACCCATCATCCCGGCCCAGCCAATCCCGATGCCCAGCATCAGAGCAAACAGTCCCGCGGCGGTTTCGACACCGGGCAGCATCAGCATCGCCGCGCCAGAGGCGGTCAGGCAAGCGGCGTGAACCATGCGCGCGCCGAAGCGGGCGACGATCGGGATCAGCGCAAGCGCGCCAAGGAAAGCGATGAAGTTGTAGAGTGCCCCGGCTTGCTGCGTGGTTAGGGTGGCCTCCCGGAACGCCGCGCTTGAGGCGTCGCTTGTGTAATAAAGCGCGCGACCCACTGCGAATGTGACATACTGCCAATAAGCGAACATGGCATACCATTGGCACAGCATCGCCAACGCCAGCTGGCGCATCGGCCGCGGCATCTCGCGGATTGCGTCGGCAATCTCGGATAGGGTCGCGCGGGCGGTGAGCGGCTTGCGCTCGAGCGCGGCCCTTTCTTCGTCGCTCATCGGTAATTCGGGCACCCGCCAGACTGACCACACGATGGTCGAGATGGAAAGGATTGCACCGATGATGAAGGCGATACGCACGATCACCGGGATCCCGTTGTCATCAAGCACATCGCGCGCGACGAACGAAGTGAGCAAGGTCGGTGCAAGGTACGACAGCGTCTGCGCGAGGCCGGTAAAGGCGCTCTGCGTCAGGAAGCCCGTTGATCGCTGGTCCGCTACAAGACGATCGGCGACATAGGCACGATAGGGTTCCATCGTAATGTTGTTGCCGGCATCGAGTATCCAGAGCAGCGAAGCCGCCATCCACAATGCACTCGAATAGGGCATGAGGAACAGGCAGATGGAGCAGATGATCGCACCGATCAGGAAATAGGGCGTTCGCCGCCCCAGCCGCGAATGGGTGCGATCGCTCATCGCGCCCACGATCGGCTGGATGATAAGGCCGGTCATCGGGCCAGCCAGCCACAAAAGCGGCATGGTTGCCTCGTCGGCACCGAGGAAGCCATAAATCGGGCCCATATTGGCCTGTTGCAACCCGAAGCTGAATTGAAGCCCGAAGAAGCCGACATTCATCTCGACGATTCGCAGCAGAGAAAGCCTCGGTTTTCCCGCAATTTGCATATCCAGCCATCCTCTCATCGCCGGATTTCCTCCGGCCTTGTGATCATTTCGTGACACAGAATACCCACATTTGCAATCGTTTGCATTTTATAGTTGCAATCGTTTGCAGTCGATCTATGCATTAGTGCGGATCGTGCAGTATGGCGCGAGGCATGGAGGAGAGTGTTTGTCATGAAGTTCCGTCACGTTTTGGCTTTCGGCGTCGCGCTGAGCGCCCTTTCAACCCCGGCGCTGGCCCAAGATGCGGCACAGGCCGATAACGACACCGCCGCTGAAAATGACGCGCTCGGCTTTGACGAAATCATCGTCACCGCATCGCCGCGTCCGGCCAACAAGCTGCAATCGTCGATCTCGGTCAGTGCGCTCGGCGCCGAAGCGATTGCTGATGCCGCACCGCGCACGACCGCGGAAATCTTCCGCCAGATCCCGGGCATTCGCTCTGAATCAACCGGTGGCGATGGCAACGCCAATATCGCGGTACGCGGTTTGCCGGTCGCTTCGGGCGGCGCAAAGTTCCTGCAACTCCAGGAAGACGGCTTGCCCGTGCTGCAATTCGGCGACATCGCCTTCGGCAACGCCGATATTTTCCTGCGCGCGGACCAAACGGTGCAGTCGATCCAGGCAGTGCGCGGCGGCTCCGCTTCCACTCTGGCGTCGAATTCGCCCGGTGGCGTGATCAACTTCATCTCGAAGGACGGCAGCCAGGAAGGTGGTACGATCATCGGCACCCTGGGTGTCGACTATGAGGATTACCGCCTCGACTTCAACTATGGCGCGTCAATTGGCGAGAACACCCGCTTCAATATCGGCGGCTTCTGGCGCGAGGGCGAAGGCCCGCGCGATGCCGGATATAATGGCAACAGCGGCTATCAGATCAAGGCCAACCTGACACAGGAATTCGAGAGCGGTTATGTCCGGCTCTACGCCAAGCACCTCAATGACCGCGCCATCGGGTACCTGCCGATGCCGATGCTGGTGACGGGATCCAACTCGGATCCGAAATATCGTTCCTTCACCAACTTCAACATCCTGAAGGACACGCCGCACAGCGCGCTCTTCACCAACGTCTTCGGCCTTGATGGCAACAACAACGGCCGCACCACCGACATCAAGGACGGGATGCATCCGCTCGTCACCTCGATTGGCCTCGAAGCCGTGTTCGAAGTGGCCGATGGCCTGACCCTGGAAGAACGCTTTCGCTGGTCGGATGTTTCGGGCCGCTTCGTCTCGCCCTTCCCGTCGGAAGTGGGCGCGGCAGGCGCAATCGGCAATTCGGTGGGTGAACTGCTCACCGGAACCGCAGGTAGCTACAACCTCGTCTACGCCAATGGCCCCAACGCCGGACAGGCGTTCAACAATGCCAATGGCCTGCTGATGCGGACGCACTTGTTCAACACCGAAATCAACGATTTCGGCGGCTTCAGCAATGACATCAAGCTGTCAAAGGAACTGGGCAACGCCACCCTTACTGCCGGCTTCTACAAGGCGCGCCAGAACATCGACATGGACTGGGTGTGGGACAGCTTCCTGCTTGAAGTGAATGGCAGCAATGCCGCCCTGGTCGACGTTGTCGATACTGGTACCGGCGCCACGCTCACCCGCAACGGACTCTATGCCTATGGCGTACCCTTCTGGGGGAATTGCTGCCAGCGCAGCTATGATGCCACCTATGACATCGATGCCCCCTATGTTGCGGTGGGTCTTGAATTCGACGCGCTGACCTTCGATGCCAGCCTGCGCTACGACAATGTCTCGGCACGCGGCAGCTATGCCGGCACGCTCCAGGCCACCGATTTCGACGTTGATGGCGACGGCTCAATTCAGGCGGTCGAGCAAAGCGTTTCGCTCATCAACAACGCCAACCCAAGCCCCATCAATTACGATGTCAGTTATTGGTCGTGGTCGATCGGTGCGAATTACCAGCTGAACGACGATGCGGCAGTATTTGCGCGTGCCAGCCGTGGCGGCCGCGCCAATGCCGACCGGCTGCTGTTCGGCGTGGTCCAAGCCGATGGTTCTGTCCGCAAGGCTGACGCGATCGATTACGTCGATCAATATGAAGTCGGCGTAAAGTATCGCAGCGGAGGGCTCGGCCTGTTCGTGACCGGCTTCTATGCCGAGACGCAGGAGCAGAACTTCGAGGCCACCACGCAGCGGTTCTTCGACCGGACCTACACCGCCAAGGGGATCGAGCTCGAGGCGGCCTATCGCCGCGGCATCTTCGACCTGCGCGCCGGTGCGACCTGGACCGACGCGGAAATCTCGAAGGACAACATCACGCCGGCAAACGAAGGCAATACGCCCCGCCGCCAGGCCGATTTCGTCTACCAGATCACGCCTTCGCTCGACTTCGACGTGGCGCGGGTCGGCCTGAACCTGGTCGGCACCACCAAGGCCTATGCGCAGGACAGCAACGAGCTGGTCTTCCCGGCCTATACCCAGGTCAATGCTTTCGTGAACTTCCGCCCGGTCGACAACATCGAATTGTCGCTCAATGCGAACAACCTGCTGAACGCCAAGGGCATCACCGAGGCCGAGGAAGGTTTGATCACGGCGGGAGTGGACAATTACATCCGCGCGCGTGCCATCAACGGCCGCACGGTTTCTGCTTCGGTCCGTTTCGACTTCTGATGCAGGGGACAAAGGGCCGGCCAGTCACTCCCTGCCGGCCGGCCCTTATCTTTTCCAACTTATTGACTAGGATGTCGCCATGACGACTGCCTGGACCGCAGATTGTGTACGCCAGATCGATGCTTCGCAGGTTTCGCGTATTCCAACGATTGAAGGCGTCGATCGGTCCGGGCTGGATGCTGGCCGCGTCTACTGGGACATGTGGCCAATCCAGGACCAAGATGGCTTTATTGCCTCGACCAAGGGGCGGGAGCTGTGGATGGCCTTGTCAGCGCCCGATCGGGGTGATCCCGCGCTGCGCCATTTCGAAGCGAAAATCCGCTTGCTGGAGCGCAGTCGGAATGGCTGGGTGGATCGCGGCGATGTGCTGCCCGAATTTGCGGTGGATTACGAACGGGAATGGGCCGGCACTGCGGTCACGGATGGTGAGAGGGTAACGCTTTACTTCACTGCCGCAGGGACGAACGAGCGCCCTGGCGGGTATCAGCAGCGTCTTGTCGAAGCGCATGCGATTATTGGTTCCGATGGCCTGCCACATTCATGGACGATGCCGCAGCTGTCATTGAATGGTTCATCGCCGGACTACATGCTTGCCGACGCGCATGAAGGGGAGGCGGGCAAGATCAAGGCCTTCCGGGATCCCGCCTATTTCCGTGATCCTGCCGACAGCCAGGAGTATCTGATTTTCACCGCATCGCTTGCCGCGAGCAAGAGCGACCATAATGGGGCCGTTGGCATCGCGCGCAGGGCTGCCGATAGATGGCAGCTCTTGCCGCCCTTGATCCATGCCGATGGTGTGAACAACGAGCTGGAACGTGCGCATCTCGTGTTTCACGAAGATCGCTATTACGTATTCTGGGTCACCCAAAGCTCGACATTTGTGCCGGGGCTGAACCATGCGCCCAATGGGCTATACGGAATGGTCGCCGACACGCTGTTCGGCGACTATCGACCGCTCAATGGATCGGGTCTGGTCCTTGCCAATCCCGCCAGCGAACCGCTCCAGAGCTACAGCTGGTTCGTATCGCGCGAGCTTGTCGTCTCCAGCTTCGTCGACTTTCCCGGACTGAAGGGGAAGCCCCTCCCGAACGACAGGGCGCAAGCGAACCGGCTATTCGGCGGTGCACCCGCGCCGCTTCTGAAGCTCGAAATCGATGGTGACCGGTGTGCGCTGGCTGAGTGCGCCCTGGCATGAATACTCAGGACAAGCCGCTGCTAGCCGGGATCGAAGCCGGTGGCACCAAATTCGTGCTGGCCGTCGGGCATTCGCCGACCGAAGTTATTGCCCGGCACACGATCCCCACGCGCTCTCCAGAAACGACACTGGTCGAAGCGGGCGATTGGTTCTCGCAGCACGGCAAGCTGGGCGGCTTGGGGATTGCCAGCTTCGGCCCAATCGAGCTGGACAGATCGAACCCACGCTGGGGCTGCATCACCGATACGCCCAAGGCCAGTTGGGAAGGTTGCGATATTGCCGGCTATTTTGCCGATAGGCTGAATGTTCCGGTTGGCTTTGACACCGACGTAAACGGCGCGGCGATGGCCGAGTACTATTTTGGCGCTGGCAAAGGTGCTTCTTCGCTCGCCTATGTAACCGTCGGGACCGGCATTGGCGGTGGCCTGGTTATCGATGGACGGCCGGTCCATGGAGCAGCGCATCCTGAAATGGGTCATATCTTTCCCCGCCGTCACCCGTCCGATCGGGAGTTTGCCGGCATCTGCCCGCGCCATGGGGATTGCCTGGAAGGATTGGCGAGCGGCCCGGCCATCAAGGCCCGCTGGAGCGCATCTTTATCGGACCTACCAGCAGAACATGAAGCGCACGAAATCATCGCCAGATACCTCGCGCAACTGTGCCACTCGCTTGTTGCAATGTCAGCCGCAGAGGTCATCGTACTGGGCGGCGGAGTGCTGAAAACCGGCGGGCTGCTCGATCTGGTGAAGAAGCAGGCGTCAGAGTTAAACGCCGGCTATTTTCCTGGCCAGTCGAAGCATCAAATTGTGCTGCCGGGCCTAGGCGACGATGCCGGCATCACCGGCGCGCTGCTCCTCGCTGCAGCGGATTGACCTTTTCTAGCCTGGTCCTGCGGGGCTGGTGGAATGTGGCGGAGAGGGAGGGAATTAACCCCTTCGATATTTTTAATATTATTTTCAATATTTTATTTGTGATCAAGTTTTCGTTTTGTAGCAAATTTTGTATCAATTCATACACGAGGCCGACCGTCCGCTTTCACAATAATCGAAATGAGACGGCAAGGTCGGCTTATGGGCCGTTTGCGGAATGGCCGCTTTTTGCGCGGCCATCGGGCGAAACGGACGTTCCGCTAACGACCCAATTTCTGCCGTGGAGCTTTCCGCCGCGACGGGCCTAATCCCACTCGATCTTGGTAAAGTTGAAGCTCACCTGTTCCGATGCGCATTTGCTTACCGTGGCATCGAGAATGCGTCCCTTGCGCCCGGTGGAAGCCTCCATGATCTCAACCCCGGGTAATCTCTGGCCCGGTGTACAACCTGGCCATGCTTCGGTGCGAGCGGCAGCCTCGCGCACTTTCTGAACAGCGGGAAGCAGCAATCCGATGGCGACTGGCCCACCGCCCGGGGCGGCAAGATCATCGGGCCCTTCAGGCTTCTGCCGGTCAGGGCTAGACTTGTCGATGCGCTTGCGAATGGTGATCGGCTCATAGGTTCTCCGCCCGGTGGCCTGCCCGGCGGATGCTTCAGTCAGCGACAGCAGTTCGATCCAGCCCTTATGATCCTTGTCTGCTGCCTTTTCTCCCTTTTCGACCTTGAATGTGGTTTCGACATTGCCGCGCTGGGCTGGAGCAGTCACTCCACGCTTTAGCGTTACGTCACCCTGTCGTGGTGTTGCGGGGGCCGCTACTTTGCTATCGATCTCGTCGGGCTCGATGCCTGGCGTCATTGCTTCACTCTCGCCTCTAATCGGCGGGATTTTCAGGAAATAGTCTGCACTGGCTGCATGAACCGCGCCTGCTGCAAAGAACGACACCGCCAGTCCCGTCCAGATCATCCTGCTCATTTTACCTCTCCCAAAGTATCACTCAGAGCTCTGATAGATCTCAAATGGGATGAACCCAAGCGGAACGCATAGAAGCAGCCTCTCCGCTATTCGACCCAATGGCGGACGTTCGGCATGAAAGCCTGTCTTCGACCAGTTGCTCCAATTGAAGCGAAAAGTGGGTCGGACTTGGTCTGGCTCTACAGAGGAGCTGGCGATTTGTGAGAGGTCGCCTAACTGAAACTATGGTGTGTCTGAAAAGGAGCTAGTCCGAAGTTCTCCGGGCTCGATCTCAAATCTCCAACGGCAGGCCGAGCGAATTTCTGACGCCTGAAATATTTCATTGAAACCAATCCGGTCGCCCGAAAGTTGCGTCGCGAGTCCAAACATGGCATCATTAAACCATGGAGAGAAATTTTTTCTGCCCTCTTCGCGGTCTTGTGACCGTGCGCCGGTCGGTCGAGTTTCACCTCACTGACTGGTTCAACGAGTGATCCCTGACCGCGCGGGATAGGCGCGGACAAGGGGCATTCTTCTCAGCATCAGAACTTGCTCGTCCCGAAAATCCGGGCCCTTCCCCGACCGTTCGCCATGCGACGCTTCTGTCGCCAATGAAGGTTTGAGGGATCATACAATGCGTTCACATTTGAAATTTTCACGCAGCGCGTCGCGCGCTGCCGCCCTGCTGCTTGCAGGGGTAGCCACACCCGTTCTTGCGCAGGTCTCCACTGCACCATCCGACGATTCATCGGATGAGCCATCCGCGATCGTCGTAACCGGCAGCCGCATACAAGGACTGCCGAGCGACGGTCCGGTCCAGACGATCGCGGTAACGCGCCAGGATATCGTCGAGATCGGGCGCGGGCACGATCATCGAGGTACTGCAGGACCTGCCGGTCGCCACCGGTGGCGGCGCGACCTTTTCCACTGCGACTGCTGGGCCGCTATCGTCCGACACGCCGGTGGGCGCATCTGCGGTGTCGCTCCGGGGCCTTGGCGCCTCAGCTACGCTTACCCTGATCAATGGTCGCCGGGCGCAGATCAGCGCCTTCGCCCGCGGGCAAGAGAGCTTCATCGACGCCAGCTCGATCCCGCTTGCAGCCGTCGAGCGGGTCGAAGTGCTGCCTTCCGGCGCATCGGCGATCTATGGCGCTGACGCTGTTGCGGGGGTAGTCAATTACGTGCTGCGCAACGATTTCCAGGGGCTTGAGCTGAGCGCCAGTTATGGCAATTCTACCGCCGGGACAGACGAAGGCCGCTACAATATCACCGCCGTCGCCGGGGCCCGATTGGGCGATCGCAACTCGGTGATGCTGGTGGTCGACTATTTCAAGCGCAATCCGTTCTTCCTGCGCGACCGGGCAATCAGCCGCGAGAGCTTCCGACCCAGCCAGCAAGGCTTTTACCCAAGCTTCAATGACCTGTTCTTCCAGTTCTTCGACCAGACCGAAGAGCCGGCCGATGGTGGATGCGCAGCAGAGGATTTCGGTTCCGGGAATCTCGGCGAGTTCTGTGAGGTGAACACCAATGCCTTCGTTTCTGCACAGGACAGGCTCGAAACGATCGGCGGCCTGTTCACGCACCAGTTCGAGATTTCCGACAAGCTGACCTGGTATAATGATGTGCTCTACAGCCGCGTGGAATCGCGCGGTGTCAGCTCGCCGGCCAACTTCTCGCGTGCGCCGATTGACCCGGAGAACCCGTTCTGGCCCGCGGCCCTGATCGAGGACATTGTCGAGGAAGGCTCATTCGAAGGCGCGACAGACTTCAGCGACTTCTTCGGCTTCCCGATTTACGCCTGGGGCAAGTTTCCTGAGCCGCGAGCCGTGGAGGTCGAGTCCGACAGCTATCGCATCACATCGGGGCTGAAGGGAGATCTTTCCGGCGACTGGAAGTTCGACGCCGCATTCATGTTTGGTGGCAACGACCGGACGCAGCGCGGCTTGTCGGGCCTGATCGTCTCGCAGAACTTCTACGACCTCAACCTCGGCAATATCTGCACTGACGGCACACGGGTTGAGCGCTGGGACGTGGACCTTGGACGGTCGGACGCCGATTTCATCGGCGACACCTGCGAAGATGTCGGCAAGACCACGCTGTGGTACAATCCGTTCGGTGGGCAAACCACGCAGACGGACGGCGTGGCGGAACTGCTGGCAACCGAGGCTGAGCGTAAAGGCCGTTCGCGGCTTTATTCCTTCGACGCCAGCGTCAACGGCACGCTCCTCGAAATGCCCGCTGGACCGTTGAAGGCGGCTTTCGGCGGCGAATTCCGGCGCGAAACCCTGCGCGATACCCCGGCAGGCGTGGCTGTGGCCACCCTCGACAATCCGGAGCCGATCCTTGGCTTCTCCTCGACCAGCGCCTTCGCCAAGCGCAACAGCTGGTCGCTCTACGGTGAGCTCTATGTGCCGCTTGCCGACACGCTGGATGTCCAGCTGGCCGGACGATTTGATGACTTCCAGGCCTTCGGCAGCGATTTCAATCCGAAGATCGCGGCCCGCTGGGAACCGGTCGAATGGCTGGCCTTGCGTGCCAATTATTCGACATCGTTCCGTGCACCGTCGCTGGCGCAAAGCGGGGCGGGTGTGCTGCTCAGCTCCTATCGCGTCGATTGCGAAGCCACCCCTGGCGCTTGTGCGGGCGATCCGACCGAGGATGGTGAGTCCTTGCTTTCGGAAGACGTCGGCAATCCCAACCTCGGTGCCGAGAACGCCCGCAGCTTTGGCGGCGGCGCGGTCATCTCGCCCAATTCCGACATCGAGCTGCGGCTCGACTACTGGAACATCCGCCATGAAGATCTGGTCGGCATCGACGAGGACGACTTCATCCGGCGGGCGCTTGCCGGAGAATTCTCGGTAGTCGGCAGCGGTGCATTGCCTACCGGCACACCGGGGCTGGAAGTGACCAACGGCTTCGTCACCGATGCGCATTTCCAGATTACCAACCTGGGTTTCCAGAAAACCGACGGGATCGACTTTGCCTATACCCATCGCCTTGGCGGCGGAAGTGCGGGCGATTTCACCTTCACCTTCGATGCGACGCATATTCTCAATTTCAAGAGAAAGGCATCGGAGGCGAGCCCGCTGGAGCAATTGGCCGGCGACTATCTCTATCCGGACTTTATCGCCAGCGGCAAGCTGCGGTGGCGCAAGGATGCATGGCGGGCAACGCTGTCCGGGCATTACAAGAGCGGGTATCGTGACGATCCTTCGAACCGCACGCTGCAAGCACTGGGCCTGCCGCTGGACGCCGATTACGAGGTCGACGATTACCTGACCTTCGATCTGAGTGTGAGCTATGACTTTGCCGAGGACAGCTTCATCCAGCTCTCGGTCAGGAACCTGCTCGATGAAGATCCGCCGCGCGTGCTCGGCTCATCGGCCAATGTCGATCTGTTCAATCATGACCTGATCGGGCGCTATGCGACGCTGCGCGTGACGAAGCGCTTCTAGCGCGGCATGTTGATGCGCACACTCCGGAGCTCGCACTTCAAATGCGGGCTCCGGAACGTTTCGGGCAGGAGAGCATGATGGCTGAAAACCCAGTATCCGATCAGGATAGGGCTGAGACCGTTCGCGATACGCGCGCCTGGCGAATGCCGGACACGCTGGCGATCCTGTTCGTCCTGGCGCTGGTGGCATGGGCGGCAACCTTCGTGTTCACGCCCGGGCAGTTCAGCGTGGCCGGCGATCCAGCCCGGATAGTTCCCGGAAGCTACCAGCCGGCAAGCGGGATCATGCCTGCACCGCTGCTGGGCAATGAAGATCGGACCGGTTTCCTGGATTTCCTGTTCGCCGGGCTGGTTACGGGAGACCGATATTCGGCCACGGTGGGCCTGATGGCCTTCATCGTCGTGCTTGGCGGCGTGTTCGGGATGATAATGCGCACGGGCGCGGTCGATGCCGCCGTGCAGGCTTCGCTTCCGGGCGGCCGAGCCGAAAACGAAAGGCTGGTCATTGTGCTGTTCGTGGCCTTCTCCTTGGCAGGGGCGGTGTTCGGCCTTTCGGAGGAGGCAATCGCGCTAACGCTGGTGCTAGCCCCGGCGCTCAACCGGGCGGGCTATGACGCTATAACCGCCATGCTGGTCTGTTACGGCGCGAGCCAGATCGGTTTCGCGACGAGCTGGATGAACCCTTTCAGCGTCATCATCGCCCAAAGCATCGCCGGACTGCCGCCTATGTCGGGTCTGGGCTTGCGAGCTGCGGTATGGGCCGCTTTCACCGTCGCAGCTGCGGTTTTCACCTGGCGCTATGCGCGCGCCGTGCGGACGGGATTGCGCGGCAAGCTCCAGGCGACGGCAGAAAATGCGGCGGAAGTTTCGGCCACGGCCTTCACCCGCGCTCATGGATTGGTCCTGCTCGTGCTGATCGGCGGGGTGGTCTGGGTGGCCTGGGGCGTGACAATGAGAGGCTACTACCTCGCCGAGATCGCTGCGCAGTTCTTTGCCGTCGGCATAGTCACGGTTGCAATTGCCCGCATCGGCCGGATCGCAGGCTGTTCGGTTTCGGAAATGATGGAGGCCTTTCGCGATGGCGCGGCACAATTGCTGCCCGCGGCGGTGATCGTCGGCGCCGCCAAGGGCATCATGCTGATCCTGGGCGGGGACGATCCTGCCAGCTGGTCCCTTCTCAACTCGCTGCTCAATGGGCTTGGCAGTTTGACCGCTGCCGTGCCGGACTGGCTCACCGCGCTGGCGATGTATCTGGTGCAGAGCGTATTCAATTTCTTCGTCGCCTCGGGTTCAGGGCAGGCCAGCATAACGATGCCGATCATGGCGCCGCTGGCCGATCTCTCCGGAGTCAGTCGACAGACTGCGGTGCTGGCGTTCCAATTGGGTGACGGGCTGACCAATTTGGTGATTCCGACGTCGGCGGTGCTCATGGCCTGCCTTGCTGCAGCGAAAGTGAGTTACGGCGAATGGCTTGCCTTTATCTGGCGGCCGATGTTGGGCCTGATGGCTATGGCGAGCGCTGTGATGTTGATGGCGCATTCGGGGGGATATTGATGCGACGCCGGCTTCTTGCGCCGAGCCTTGCCTGGCTTGCTTGCGGCTGCATGGCATCAATTGCCCACGCCGATTCCGGGACGCTGGTCATCGTCGGTGGTGGCCTGCAGCCAGACAATGCAGAGGTTTTCACTGCCTTTCTCGACGCGCGCCCGGATGGCACCCCGAAGTTTGTGATCATCCCGGCGGCATCGGGAGAACCGCAACAGTCTGCGGACGCATTTCGCGAGACCTTAATTGCGCATGGTGTTGACCCCGCCGCTATCCTGCTTGTCGAGCTTGCCATGGTTGACGATCCGTCGACTGAGAGCGTCGACGAAGCGAGTTGGCGAGACAACTCCCACAATCCGGTGGAAATCGCCAAGATCGAACAGGCCGGTGCAATCTGGTTCACCGGCGGCGACCAGTCGCGAATTTCCGCCCTTCTGATTGCGTCAGACGGCCACGACTCACCGATGCTCGCCTCGATCCGCGCACGCCTTGAGGCTGGTGCAGTGATCGGCGGCACCTCGGCCGGGGCGGCGATCATGAGCGATCCGATGATTACGCAGGGCGATACGCTGGCTGCGCTCGCACCCCAGGTGCCGGGCGAGTCGCTCGAATTTGGTCGTGGGCTGGGTTTTGCGGGCGATGTGCTGATCGACCAGCATTTCGGGCAGCGCGCCCGGCTTGGGCGGCTGGCAGCCGCGCTTACCGATAGGCGACAAGCGCTGAAGATCGGCATGGGTATCGACGAGGATACTGCCTTGTTGGTCGATCGCGCTGCCCACACCGCCCGTGTGGTGGGAACGGGCTATGTGACCATCCTGGATGCCCGCTTTGCACACCGCAATGCGGAAGGGCGGCCTGCGATCAATGGCCTGATGGTAGGGCTCGGCGCGTCAGGAGATACAATCGATCTGGCCAACGCGAGCATCGCCCCCGCGCCATTCAAGCGGCCAACCTTGGGGCGGGAATATTTCGATGCAGCAACACCGTCGGGCGGCGGGATGGCTCTGGCCGGACAATCATTGGCC
Source organism: Altererythrobacter sp. BO-6 (assembly GCF_011047315.1). Lineage (NCBI taxonomy): Bacteria > Pseudomonadati > Pseudomonadota > Alphaproteobacteria > Sphingomonadales > Erythrobacteraceae > Altererythrobacter > Altererythrobacter sp. BO-6. Next base: position 1,090,388 of record NZ_CP049259.1, read on the forward strand.
GAGGTCGCCGGAGAAGGCTTGCTGGACAATTCGGCTGCGCAGCAAGTCGTGCGGCATTCCTTCGTCGGCGAGTTCGGCGTCACCTATCGTTTCACACAGACCGAAGTATCGCATGGCTGGTGGGGCCGAGGACCGAACGGTACCGCGCGCTACACCCTAAGCGGGATAGGCTTCGATATCGAGCCAATCGAAGTAACCATAAAAAGAGCAGGAAACTGATGCCGAATAATCATGTGATCGCGCTGCACGGCGGAGCGGGCGTAAAACCCGAGCGGGATTATTCGGAGGTCGAGGCGCATCTTGGCGATCTGGTGAGTGAATGCGAGGCGATCCTGGCTGACGGCGGAAGCGCGCTCGATACCGTAGAGCACGCTGTTGCGGCACTGGAAGCCAGCGGGCTTTACGTCGCAGGTCGTGGTTCTGCCCCCAACGATCAGGGCTTCATCGAATGTGACGCCGCGATCATGGACGGCGCGCGCCACCGCGCCGGGGGAGTGTGCGCTGCGGTGGACATTGCACAGCCGATCAAGGCTGCCCGGGCGGTGCTGGAACACACCCCATATACACTCCTGGCCGGCGAAGGCGCACGCGCGTTTGCCATCGAGCAAGGTCTGGAGATAGTCGCAGATCGAGACGCGCATTACCGCTTGCCCGTAGGGGTCGAGCCCGATGAAATGCTGCGGCTCGACGAGGGCTTGGCTCACGGGACTGTTGGCGCAGTAGCGCTCGACCGGGAGGGTAGGCTTGCAGCTGCCACGTCGACTGGCGGCTTGCTTGGCAAGCGCGCAGGCCGTGTTGGCGACACACCGATTACCGGCATCGGCAACTGGGCTGATGGCGAGGTCGCAATCAGCTGCACCGGAATTGGGGAAGCTTTTATCTATGCAGGCGGAGCACGAGATGTTGCAACACGAATGTCTTATGGCGGAGCCAGCCTGACAGGTGCCTGCGAGGCCTTGCTCAATGAGGTTGCGCGATATCGCGGTGACGGCGGGCTCATCGCAATCGACAGGCATGGCTCGGTCACATTGCCGTTCAATTCACATGGTATGAAGCGAGCTGTTGCCGGATCGGCGGTCAGACGCTTCGTCGGCATCAGCTAATATCAAACTGAGAAGCCGGCGTTCCGCTAACGACCCAGAAGCTGACGCATCATCAACACATTGATGTGCCTTATAGCTGACTAGCAGCTTTGCTACGTAATCCAACAAAAGCGGTCCAGCTTGCGACAACCCAAAGCCTGATCTTTTTGAATTTTGCCACCTGTAGCGCATACCAGAAAGGGCCCCGACTATGACGTCGGAGCCCTCTCATGTTGGTAAAGAGACTTATGGCTCGAACCTATTGATCTCTGTGTTAGTACATCACGCCATAGTATGAATATACGTGCTGACCGTAATCGCGATCCCAAGCAGGTTGGCTATTACGTTCGAAACGGGGGGCATCCTTCAAAAGGTTCTTGTCGATATTCACGACATAGCCAGAACGGTCGGCATCGTAATCCAACGTTTCCCATGGAAGTGGGGTGAAACTCTCACCGAGGTGCTGTCAGTCTAACGCTAACGCGTCTCCACTTGGCAGAGCGTGCCCTACCCACACGGTCGATCAGGCCATGAGGCTTTGCCACTCGGCCAGGGCGGCTGAGCGGTTCTCTTTGTAAGTTTGTCGGTCGATCAGGTGGCGGTCTTGGTTGAAGTGATTGTGGACGTTGGCGTGAACTGAAGCGAACTTCTGTAGCGCCTTCATCTGCCGGAACCTGAGCATTGCTCGTTCCCTTCGTCGGAATGGAAGGTGGCTGTTCTCCGCACGATTGTTCAGCCAACTGCCCACTTCTCTTCGTTCCAGGTTACCGAGCTCGCGCATCGCTGCTGGGTAAGATTGGAGACCATCCGTGACGATCGCTTCGGCCTTCCCGTGTCGCTTCAGGGTCTTCTTGAAGAAGCGCAGAGCGGCTGACTTGTCCCTTTTCTTCGTAACGTAGCTCTCGAGCACTTCGCCTTCGTGATCTACCGCGCGCCACAGATAGTGGGTCTCTCCGTTGATCTTCACAAAGACCTCATCGACGTGCCAGCGCCAATTGCGAAACCCACGCATTCGGCTGATCCGTTTTCGCTTGATGTCGGCCGCGAACATTGGACCAAACCTGTTCCACCAGAACCGGACTGTCTCGTGGCAAATATCTATACCGCGTTCGGACAGAAGATCCTCAACGTTCCGCAAGCTCAACGGAAAGCGGACGTACATCATTACCACCAGCCGGATGACCTCGGGAGATGAGTTGAAACGTTTGAATGGACTGGGCGGTTTAGCTCTCGACTTGCGGCTCATAATCAGCCGCTAGCGGAGCGAGACTCAGAAGACCACGTTAGTCTGACAACACCCGCGAAAGGATCACTACACCGAGGCGCCAGACTGCCACTGGCAAGTGCTACGGTGGCTGCGCCTTTACCCGCGGCAAGCTCTACCATCTGCTCAGGAACCCGATCTACGCTGGCGACATCGCGCACAAGGGCAAGACCTATCCCGGCAATCATCCCGCGATCATACCGCGAGAGGAATGGGATGAAGTTCAGCAGCAGCTGACGGAGAATGTCCGCGGCACGCGCACGGCGCGCGAAGCCAGCAGCGCCATGCTCGCCGGAAAGCTGTTCGATCAAGCCGGCGAAGCGCTGATCCCGGTCCATACCAGCAAGCCCTGCACCGGCGGAGGAACAGCTACACGCAGGCGTTATCGCTATTATGTCTCGAAGTCGGCACACCACGATGCCACAAGTTCGATGCACGACAGCATGCGTATCCCGGCCAGGGAGATCGAGCAGGCCGTCGCCAGCGAACTGGCGAAGGCACTCGCTGACCCGCTCGCTCTCGCCCGGCAACTGAAACTGGCCATAGCGCCCGCCCAATATGCGAGGGTAACCAGCAGGCTCGATCAATTGCGTACCGAGCTTGGTCACCTCCGTCGCTCTTCGATCAAGTCCCTCGTCGATCACGTGATGATCCATCCCGATCGGATCGAGCTGCTTATCTCGGCCCATGCGCTGGCTGAAATGCTCGATCTGAACCTTTGTCCCGATGCGCCAGCGACGATCCGGCACATGGCCAACATACGGTTGACCCGCTCAGGGCATTCACTCAGGCTGGTCGACGACAGCGGCATCGCTGCTGGATCGCGCGCTGCAGATCCCACGCTCCTGAGGCTACTGGCTCAGGCGCATCAATGGTGGGGCATTCTCTCGCGTGGCGAGGTCGACGCCACCCGGCTTGCCAACCAGGGAGGCGTCAGCGTCTCCTGGATCACCCGCGTCGCTCGGCTCGCCTTCCTCTCGCCGCAAGTGGTCGAAGCGATCCTGGCAGGCAAGGCACCCACTTCGCTTGATGGCAAGGCGCTGCTGGCAACCGGCGCGATTACGCCCTCATGGAATGAGCAGGCGCGCAGGATGCTGGCGCCGACGTAGCACCGGTATCGCAGTTACGGTGTAATTGCGGTCACGCGATTTTAACGACACCCCTTCTCAGCTTCGTCACAATCACAACCTAGGAAGATATCGCGACCCGAAGGGCTCGGACATTCCGATCCCTCTCCTGATGCCCCGCCGCCTCTTGGGCGTGCGGGGCCCTTCTTTGGCCGAAACTGGCCCGGTTGCTGTCTGTCCGGCTTGGTGGATCAGGCGGAGAAAGCTGGCTGTCCTCTAGCAACCCAAGACTTGACAAGCTAACAGCTTGGAAGCTGGATTTGCCTTTAAGTTATCGAAGGCTACTCACTGGGCGTTCTATCGGCGGTGCAGCTCATACGGTACCACGCCGCGTCGGAAGAGATTGACTGCGATGTTCTGGTCGCTTGGCGGGTAAGCCCTCTGATCGCAATCAGCTCTTGGACATATTCTGCAGGATACTCCAATCGGCGTGACGCCCACGTCAGATGTAACGTCAATAGTGTCGGCATATATGAATTCGCTGGCGTGCCGCACTTCGCAGCCTAGTGCCACCGCATAACGCCGCGGATTTCGGTCAAAACGGCCAGACGCCTTGACCAGCCCTTTAGCCATTGAAACATAGCGCACCCCGTCCGGCGTCTCTGCCAATTGGACGAGTACCCTGTCAGGAATGGCAGCGGCCTCATGCACGATCCACAAAGGACAGGCACCGCCGAAACGAGCAAACTGAAAACGCGTCGCGCTGTGACGTTTGGTGATGTTGCCTGCCATATCGACCCGGCAGAAGAATATCGGCAGTCCGCGCGCTCCATCTCGCTGCAGGGTAGATAGCCGATGGCAGGTCTGCTCGAAACTCGTGCGATAAAGCAGCGTCAATCGATCGATGTCGTGTCGGAACTCGCGCGCTGACCTGCGGAAATGCTCATACGGCATCAGCACCGCTCCTGCCGCATAGTTCGCCAAGCCAATTGTTAGCAATTCACGTGCCGCCTCACTCCTCAGCTCGGCTGCGCTGGCGACATCTCGTATAATATCGCCGAGTGTCATTGCCGCGACATGGTGTGCAATCTGGAACCGGATACCGGAGGCGGGCTGCCCTGAATCGATGTGCAGCTTCTTCTGCTCCGCGTCGAAATTGCGAATAGCGTCTGCTGGTTCGATCAGGACTTCAACGCCGTGGCGCTCCATGAGGTGTCGTCGCATCTTTTCGCTTGTCAGCAACCCATCTGACCCTCGGATTGAATCGGAAAGTGCCTCAGCCGACCGATCCAACTGATCGACGTAATTGTTCGACAGGTGGAACCAGTCTCTGACCTCTTCCCAGGGGAGGCGAGAGCCGGAAGGTGTATCGACTGAGATCGCCTCGTCCACGATCTCAAGCCTCTGGCCGATCCGCCTGAAAGCTTCGTGAAGCTCGACAAAGCGCCGTGCAAATGCCGGCTGTTGCTCTGCAAGCCTGGCAATTGCGTCGGTGGAAATTGGCTCGCTGAACGCCGGGTCGCCAATTGCCTCTCTCAGCAGGACGGTAAGTTGTTCGGTGTGGTCGCTAGAGAAATCCTGCCAATCGACCGGAAAGAGATCAGCAACCCTCTCAACCAGTTTCGGTGTCAGTGGGCGATCATCATGTTCCAGCTGGCTGAGATATGATGGGCTTATTGAAAGTTGCTGTGCCAACTCCGACTGCTTGAGGTCTCTGTCCTCACGGATCTTGCGCAATTGCGCGCCAGCAAAGAGCCTGCGTCGATGGGCCATTTGGCTTTACTACTTTGCAAAGTAAGGCTTTGCAAATTTGCAAATTAACATTGGACGCTGGCATCCGATTTGGGCAGTCAGCTGACTGCCGGAGGTAGCTTTATCTTGAGAGTTTGTCTCGCCGCATTGCCATGCCTGATCGCAGCATCTCTCTGCAGCCCTATCAGGAATCGCGAGCATTTTTGCCTTCCCGGAACGGGGGATTTGCTATGGCTAGTAATGTATTGAAATTGCGCAGACCGGACGAAAGCGCGCAACCGCTGCAGCTCGTGGAAACCGTGTCCATTCGCAATAAGGCCGATGTTCTCGATGCAGCATTGGTGCTGGACCGTATCGCAAGAGATCGAGGCATGCGCATTATGGTGTGGCATGACATTTCTTCCCAGGAGCCAATGGTTGATGCCGAAGGCCAGGACATCAACACCAACGTATTTGGTTGCGACACTCAGGAAGAGGTCTTGCGTAACGATTACGAGAAAGCTTTGTGCTCTCAAGTCATCCGCGCATGCAGAGTTGAGAGCGAGCCCTTTTGGGTGAACCGCCATGGTTTTCAATCGCGTTGGCAGAATCCGTTTCTCGACAAGATCGAACTTAAGGATTTCGAGAAACGGTGCCTCGTCAAAGCCGCGATCGTGGTTCCGCTTCACTTGCCATTTGGACAGATCGCGGCAGCGGTCTTCGTAAGCCTCGACGAGAGTAAAGAGGATCTGGCTGAAGAGTTCACCCAGTTTGGTAAGCTGTTCTCCGAACTATCGCGCCAGTTTCTTGCTGGCTACGTCCGCACGATGCGGAGCAACCCCTATCTGCCAACCGAGAACGTGCTCTCTGATCGTCAGATTGAGTGCCTGCGCTGGGCAGCTTTTGGAAAGACCGATGACGAGATTGCCATGATCCTCGGCTGCAGCCACGCAGGGGTTCGATATCACATTCAAAAGGCCGCCCAAAAGCTTGATTCGACCAACCGTGTGCAAGCTACCTTCAGGGCTGGTCAGCTGGGATATCTTGGCTCACTGAATTAAGCGATTGCCATCAGAATGAGAGAAATTTCTGCCAAACAATCACTACCGACAGATCGCATTCTCATTCTTGAGGCTTGAAGTAGGCGGTTCGTTAGCGATCCAATTGCAAAAGTGAGCGGATTTCCGGGCCATATCTTTAGCCGAAATAATCATCGCGCCTTGTATGGACGCTTTCGGGCAATAGGCCAGTCGACCGCAATGACTAAGATTGGGGTGCGTTGCAGACTGGCTGCTACTGGGCCGATATCGGACTGTCAGGCTTGGTCAAAGAGCTAACATATAGCGGTTGGCCGCTTTTATGGCGGTCCTGCGATTATTTGGAGAGCGTCTATTGCAAGTGATAGCATGGGAACATCGAGCCGTCTCGGTGTGTAGCTGTCTCGTTTCCGCGGATCGGAGAAACTGCAGCGGCAGCCTATCCTTCCAGCCACACTTCAGCGGCCGACTCGTTGGCAAGCGACCTAGGTTATCTGATATGGTTGTGCGCCTTGCGCCAGAAGGAGTGTGAGACAGCTTTTGGGCGCCAACAGGACTGTCGGAGATATACTTATCCGACCAGCTTCAGAGGCATGCTGAGCCCGCGTTCGAGCTTGAAGCAGATCGTGCGCGCCAAACGCACGGAGACTCGATATCCTGTCAAATAGAATCCAGAAATACTACTTCATGGAATAGTGGAGCGAGTTTGGGGCCCAAACGTTTTTCCAAGGGCTTGCCTCCTCCAACTCATAGGCCAGTTCGTATAGCATCTGATCATTTCCTCTGGCCGCTATAAGATGGGAGCCGATGGGCAAACCCGATGCGCTCATGCCTAATGGCACTGACATCGCGGGCACGCCGCCGAAATTGGTTGGTGAAGTAAATTTCAATCGGGCCAATATGAAATTTTCGATCTCTTCATCCCAAAGATCATTGTAGCTGTGCTCATTCAGCCGAGGGCAAACGACAGGAGATACGGAAGTTAGCATAACATCTACCCTGTCAAAGGCAGCGTCAAATACGGAAACCAGGCCATTCAGATTAGCCATACCCTGAGCGATATCGGCCGCTGTATATTTGGAATAAGATTGCAAACTTGATGCCAGCAAAGGCGTCAATAATCCCAATTCGAGTAAATCCTTATCTCCGAATTTTCGGCGGATCAGATCGACTAGAGGCGCTGTTTTGCTGGCGGTGAATTTGAGATAATTTTCGGCCATTGCATGATCGTCGACTGGCCACGCAATCTCCTCAACATGGTGGCCCATATCTTCAAGCAGCTGGGCGGTCCGAATTTGTGCATGTCGAACCTCCGGCTCCACCGGCAGGAGATCATCGTCCCGGCTGGTCACAAAGCCGATCTTTAGCCGGCGGACCGATGGGGATGTTATGAACCCAATGGATTTGTAATGAGCACCAGACTTGTCTTCGGTTGCATCCAGTGCTGCGGCGCTGTCGCGTACCGTGCGGCTAATCATCTGGTTGGTCTTGGCGATGTCGTTCGAGCCATCGGTTTCGCCTGACAATTGCCGATACCTGCTGGCTTTCATGCCGAACGTACCGGTGGCCGATGCGGGCAATCTGTTCGATCCGGCGCCATCAGTACCATGAGCCATAGGCACCACACCGGCTGCTACGGCACAAGCCGACCCACCGCTTGATGAAAACACTGAATAGTCCATGTCCCATGGATTGTGGGTTGTTCCAAACAGCGCATTGCTGGTCATGATGAAGCTGGCCATTTCGGGTACATTTGTTTGACCAATGATGTTCAATCCCGAGGCTTCCAGCGCATCGACATATTGGACACTTTTATCGGGATAATAATCTGCAAAGAGCTTCGATCCCTGGGTCAAGGGAAGGCCTTTGATGCTGATCAAATCCTTCATCAATATAGGGACCCCGGCAAACCGGCTGTCGCCCGCAAATGCTGACGAACCAGCCCGCTCGCGGGCCCGATCAAAAGCCTTTCCAGTCATGAAATTCAGGGACGGATTCATCGCATCGATCCGTCTGATTATAATTTCGACGAGCTCAGTCCTAGATATCTGCTTCATCTTTATGAGCTCTGCGAGGCCTAAGGCATCATATTCGACCAGTTGGTCTGATCTTTGATGTGGCTTGGCAAAGGCTTGGCCAAATGGATCGATGAGGAGCGCACCCGCACTCATACCCGCTGATCGAAGCAGGGTACGGCGAGACAGCCTTTTATGATGCCATGTCACGTTGATTTTCCGAGCTTGGTTGACGTTAATTATTGCCCAAAAACAGTTTGAATGCCTCGCTGGAATAGACGCTGTCGTTGGTCAATGGCGACTCTCCCTCGCGTAAATCCTCGACTGTATGATTACCAAGCTGATCGAAGATAAATGCCATGCCGCGCGCCACTTTCTCCATTTCTGCATAGCTTATCCCGTCCATGTCTACATCAGCGGTGGTGTGATAATAGGGGCCCGTTTGTAACCAGCCTGCAAAAACCGGCGCTCCAAAATCATTAAAGGGCGGATAGAATGCGATTTCATCGGTCGCAAAATCTGTTGAATAGACATCGGCCATGCTGATGCCATATTCGCTCGCAGCCTCCTGGAAGAGGTTCAGCAGCAGCGGGCTGCGATTGGAAAGCGTCAAAAATATTGGTGAGCCGCTATTGGTCGGGCCGGTTAGAAATCCCTCTTTCAGCTGCTGCGTAAACCCCAGGTGCTCCATACGCGACACAAGCAACAGATCGTTTCTCATTAGATCGGCATATTTGGTCGCAAAATCCCTTGTTCCGCCAACCCCCGTTCGTTCATGCCCGCCTTGAAATAGAAAGATAAACCCATGTTCACGCTGTTCCAGCGGCTTTGACGCATAATATCGCGCCAGCGCCAGATTGGCGGCCACCGACGCGCCATTGTCGTGCAGTCCATAAAAATAGCCGTCAACATGGGTAAACATCATGATATATTTGCCCGACTTGCCGGGCAGGATACCATACACATTACCTGTTTGCAGTTCTGATGGCAGATGGTTTCGGCCTTCTACTACCATACGAACTTTGACCGGATCGGATTGGGTCGCGCGGTCAATCAATTTCCGCAAATAATACCCGTTTTCGTCATTGACGCTTATCCATGGAATGACCTCGCCAAGCTGGTCACCGCCTCCGGGAGCGCCTACACGTCCCGCGACTTGTTTAACGCCGGGAATTTGCCACCAAACGATAAAACCAGCGGGCTTGCCCCACTGACCTGTGGCGATACGCGAATAAGCAATGCGCACGGAACTGAATAGTGCGCTGGATTCAGCCCGCCCGCGAACCATTACAATCTTGCCAGTCAGATCCCGCCCGGCAAGTTCTGCTGGAGTCCCATCGCCGACATATATTAGCTCAGCCTGGAGGCCGCCTGCTGGCGTGGTTTTCGATGGAAAGGGGGTAATTGCGCCTTCAACTGCAAATGTCTGCCCATCATCAAATCCGGGCGCCTGAACAACGTCCAGACTGTTTGCCGAGGGAAACCAGATTGATTCGTACGTTGGAAACTTGTCATACTGGACATCTTCGATTCCAAAGCTCTTCAGGGTTGTAAATATCCAGCTATGTGCAGCTTGCTCATATTTGGTTCCTTCAATGCGTCCCCAGAGAATATTTCCATCAAGCCGCGATTGTTCAGCAAATTCAATCAGCTTGTCAGCATAGCCCTCGATTTCGGGAGCCTTGATCTGCGATCTCGGGTCATCGAGAATGTTGCGCGGTTGCCTCAGAGGAGGCAGGCCAATCGGGAAAAGGCGCTTATCAGCCGCCTCTGATGATTGCCGTTCATATTCGTCGGGTGGCAGGAATGCTGGGATTGTGACTGAATCGATCAGTTCCTGGGGATCTTTTGCCATATTGGTATCGAGATCCTCCGACTGTGCCAAAACCGTCAGGTCATCGACAAGTACGAAGGCGAGCATGGCCAGGCCGGTCAACAAGACCCTTTGCGGCCACCTAGTTCCGTAGCGCGTCAAATTCAAAGTTTTCATCGGACAGTGCCTCGCTTTTGTAGTTATGGTTCTAGTCCCGCTATTGAGTTCAGCCATCAATGACTTGGAGTTCTGAAGGGAAACGCATGCAATCTGTCGGCAGTGCTTTCGCCTGTTTGACTAAGCCTCACTATGCAGTTTCAGCATGTTGGCACAATACAACCAGCGGCTTTGCTTTGAGGATCATATCTGAAATTCCCGTAAGAACCCGTCAGGAAATGAGCCAAACCGCCCTTTGATTTTTGCAATATATCCAATGGCTTTCATCGACTGGGGCAAATGGACAACGGAGGTGCAACGGGTGTCAGGGAGACCGGTCACACCTCCGATCATTTCGGGCCATCAAAAAGTGCCCGCAATTTTCCTTGGCGCCCTTAGAAAGCCAATCGTGCCCTCAGTTCAAATGTGCGAGGCGGCTGGATATGATGGAAATAGGCGTTTTCAAATCCAAACCCTGTCCCTGAAAGCGATGCATCATTGCCCCAATTAAAGGTCGTCTTGTTGGTCAGGTTTTTCCCGACAACCGCAAGTGACCAACTTCCATCGTCCGCCTCGATCCCGATGCGCGCATTGACCTTAGCATAAGCGCTTTGAATGACATTGGGATCGCCGTCTGGCGCAACAACTATGTCGTCGGTCCAAAGGACATCCGTTCCAAGCGAAACTACCAGGCCGTCGGTTATATTTCTATCGTAAGAGAACCCGATATTACCCGAAGTATCGGGAGCAAATTGCAATGGCTGACCCGAAAGATCCTGAAATCCTCCATTGGCGGCGCAACTGCCATCCTGGATTTGGGATATTCTGCATGCGGCATTGGTAAACTTGTCATACTTGGCATCAAGTATCGAGAATGCGCCGTGGAAAGACAGCTCATCAGTGGCCGCAAAGACAAAGTCGCCTTCGATACCCTGAACCTTGGTTTTAGCGGCGTTGCCGACGATAAAGCCGACTGTCTCGAAAGAGCTCACTTGCACGTCATCATAGCTATTGATGAATGCTGCGAGATTTATGCGGGCACGCCGGTCAAGGAGCTCCATTTTCAGGCCAGCTTCAAAAGACTTTACCGTTTCATCTTCAAACTGACGCGAACGATCCAGGCCATTGTCCGCATCAAAGCCACCGGCCTTATAGCCTGTTCCGAAATTGAAGTAGCCCATGATGTCGTCATTGAAATCATATTGGAGGTTCAAATTACCCGTCCAGTGATTTTCGCTCCGGTCCAAATCATAAGAATACTGGTTGGCGAAACCGAGCACTGCGGAGCTCATTATGAATGCCAGAAACGGATCGGAGGTGGTGCCACCAGGTACAGCGGTGATCTGTTGTTTCACTGCATTTTTGCTGTCATCCGAATAGCGCAGGCCGCCGGTAACGCGAAAACTATCGGTTAGGTTGAAAGTCAGCTCCGCAAACGCTGACCATGTTTCAGACTTTTGCCGAAAGAAGTTGAGAAATTCCGTATCCAAACTGCCAGCGGCACCGCCACCCAAAAGGCCCAAAATGGCATTTTCAATGGGTGGCAGTGAACTTAGCGCCACCGTCGTACTGGCATCACTTCTGAGATCGGCATCTTGATAATATACGCCAGCCAAATATTCAACTGTTTGCCCCGATGGAGAGGTCAGCAGAATTTCTTGCGTGAATTGCTTATGCTCTTCATTACGGCAACGATCAATAAAGTTTACCGGCGCATAATCCGCATCAGTGCAGTTTTGATATTCATATTTTGTAAATGCGGAAATTGAGCGCAGCGTGTGGTCCCCAACTTCCAGATCCGCAGTCATTTGAAAAATGTTTGACTTGGTATTGTCAAGCAGCGGTCGTCCAGGGAAACCGGCATCAGACTTGTTGCGGTTGAATCCGGTGGTGCTGGCAAAATTAGGATCGCTGCCCAGTCCGAATAGAAAGTCTGAGGTGGGCGTGGAAATCGTCAGCTTCTGTTCGCGTCCAACAATGTCGAATTCACCATGCTCCGCCTTAAAGTTTAGTGTGAGCGCATCTGCCGCGTCCCATTCAAAAATACCGCGGACGGCAATATTTTCCTGCCCCGGACCATCTTCACCATTTGGCGCACTATTACGCATCCAGCCATCCGAGTTGAGATAGTTAGCAGCGATCCTCGCTCTAAAGCGGTCTGACAATGGTCCGGAAGCCATGGCGGTTACGCCAAAGGTATTCACTTCGGTCTCGTAGTTTGCTTCTACGTAGCCTTCGAGTTGATTGGTTGGTTGCCCGGAAGTGATGTTAATCGCACCAGCAATTGTATTCTTCCCAAACAAGGTCGATTGCGGGCCCTTCAGGACTTCTACACGCTCGATGTCTAGAAACGCAGCCCGTGAATTGCGGGCACGCCCCATATAAACACCGTCCACAAACATGCCGACGGATTGTTCAAAACCCTGATTGTTGCCGGAGCCTATGCCACGAATGAATATTTGATTTGAACTTCCGGATTTCCCAATATGAACATTGGGGATGAGATCAGACAGAGCTTCAAGATCGTCTATGCCTTGTTCAGCAATTGCTTCGCCGCTGACCACAGATAGGGCGATCGGAACATCCTGTAGCCCTTCGCTTCGCCGCGTTGCTGTGACGATAATAACGTTATCGTCAGATGCGCGTTCAGCTGCACGCTCACTGTCAGTTGGCACATCTTGCGCCATTGCCCCAGAAGCGGATGACAGCGCCAAAGCCATAATGCTGGCACCCGGTAACAGTTTCTTGTTCTTGAACATCGTTCTCTCCCCTGAAAATTGAATTTGCCCCGTCTTCCGCCTTCACCTCAGCCTAGTAGTTTCAGGTGGACGTGAGCGGCTCTCCCATACGCAAGCAAATTGCCTATGGAGCGCCCTTATGGAGGAGCTTGTCATAAGAGAACTTCATATTTAATATCATCGTTATTTGCCGTACAAATAATGTGATTGCCGTGGAGCCAAAGCGATGAACTTACGGAATGTTGATCTCAACCTTCTGACGATCTTTGATGCGATTATGACTGAAAGAAGCATTACGCGTGCGGCCCAGAAAATCGGCATGAGCCAACCGGCGATGAGCATTGCCCTCGACCGCTTCCGACATATCGCAGGGGATCGCCTGTTTGCGCGCACTGGTCAGGGAATGAAGCCGACTCCACGCGCATTGGAATTGGCGAATCCCATTCGACGAGCGCTATCAATTGTGTCGTCGGCGATCGAGCACCGCACCGAATTTGATGCCACCAAAAGCAAGCGTAGCTTCAACCTCGCACTGAGTGACTATGGAGAATTGCTCCTTGTCCCCCAAATCGCCAAGCTGCTGGAGCAAGCAGCTTCCTCGGTGCACATTAAAACAACATCGGCGCTTGGGCTAAATATTGAGCGGGAGTTGCATTTTGAGAACATCGATATTTATCTTTGGTTGATCCCGATTGAGAGCGAGATGGTTCGCTCCGTTCAAATTGGCACTGTGCAGGAAGTATGCTTGGTACGAAAAGAGCACCCGGAGATCAGTGATCACATTACTCTCGAAAAATATGCGAAAATGAAACATGTGGTTCTTGAACTGGCTGGGGCTTATGGTCCGCCGCTCATTGACCGCAAACTTTGGCGAAAGAAACTTACGAGACAGCGGACGATGACTGTGTCCAGCCTTTCTCAGATGCCAAGGATCGTAGGCATGACAGACATGGTCGCCACTTTGCCCAAGCCCATGGCGCAAGCCTATGCAGCCGCACATGATCTAAAAATTGTCCCCGCACCGGTCCACATCGAATTACCCGTCTTTATGATGTGGAATAAAAGAATGGATCAGGACTTGGGGCACACATGGCTGCGTGAAAGCATTATAAATATCCATGATAAAATAGCTTTGAAAAACTCGGCATAAGCTCGCCATAATGGGCTTTCTGCAGTCGATCGATAATAAGCGCTCCCGTAGCTTACCACGTAGCTCTTACAATCCGGGTACTTTGCGGGGAAGGTCGTTCGTTTTGTTGCAAATTGCGAGTATGCCATCTTCATTCTCCTTGGCCGGAATGGCCACGGAGAACGTCCGCTCTTGGGAACTAAGAAATCGGAACGCTACGTCTTGGATTGGGGCGCAAAGCAGACCTTTTGCCTATGCTCACCGCCTCCGATACTGCTCGAAAGCCCATAAACTGTTGCGATGAACCTGAGGCTGCAAAAACCACTTGCAAGCCGCAGGCATTTGTGGCTCGTAATAGGGCATAGACCTGGCACGGTATTTGTCACTGAGCTTCCGGCTCACTGGCAAATGGATGTAGGCCCCTAAGTCATGGGGTCAGGTCCTGAAACTCCCGCGTGGAGGCAGGACCAACTGTGCACTCAGCTCCTCCTCCGCCGGAACTAACGGACGGAGGAAACGATGAAAAACCAGGAGCATCCCAAGAACACCAGCCCGTCGGCCGCAAAGGCCAGCAACACGTCACCAACGACTGGAACAACTGCTGGCAGCAGCAAGAAGCCTGCTGCCAAGCGCAAGATGTTCTCTGACAGGGTGAAAGAGCAGCTGCAGGAAAAGTCTCGCGCCCGGCGAAAGGGACAGGCGGCGAAGACAAGGGTCGTTGGTGCTGCGTCCCGCCCCGCGCGCAATGACATCCAACCCAGGCTTGTCGTCATCGAAAAGCCTCTGGCCGACCTTCAGCCATCGCCCAACCGCGCGCGCGTCACCACCCCCGAACAGCTTGAGAAGGTGATCACCTCAATAAGGCAGTTCGGGCTGGTCATGCCGGTCCTGATCGATCGCAACGACATGGTCATATCGGGCCATGTCATCTGCGAAGCGGCGGAACAGCTCGGTTTCGAGACAGTGCCTTGCCTGTCGGTCGAACATCTCGACGAGGTCGAGATCGAAGCGCTCGCACTCGCCCTCAATCGCGTCGGCGAGACAGGCACCTGGGACACGGACCTGCTGCGCGAACAGATGATCAGGCTCGAGTCAGCAGGGATCGATCTCACAAACACTGGCTTCACGCTGCCCGAGATCGACCAGATCACAATCCTGTCCGAACCGGCTGAGGGCGATGGTGATGAAGATGAGTTTGAGGAAGATGAAGACGACATGTCCGTCATCTCTCGCCTCGGCGACCTGTATCAGCTCGGCGTGCATCGGCTCCACTGCGCCGATGCGCTTGAGATGGACTCGTATGTGCGCCTGCTTGCAGGCGAGCTTGCCCAATGCATCTTCAGCGACCCGCCCTATGGCTGCGAGATAGAAGGCTTTGTAAGCGGCCTAGGCAAGCACAAGCACCTGAATTTTCTTGAAGGAGCGGGTGATATGGATCGCGGGGAACTCCAGGAGTTCTTCACGGCCTATCTCGGGCACTGCAAGGCCTTCAGCTCAGCTGGCGCCATCATCTTTGCCTGCATGGATTGGAGGCAGATCGACATTCTGCTGCTCGCCGCGATGGATGTTGGCCTCACCCGCAAGAACATTGCCGTATGGGACAAGGGATCGGGAGGCATGGGTGGCCTCTACCGCAACGCGCATGAGTTCGTTGCGGTCTTCTGCAATGGCAATACCCCTGCCACCAACAACATTCAACTTGGCCGACATGGGCGCGATCGCTGCAACATCTGGCGTTATCCTGGCGCCAATCGTCCCGGATCCTCCTCGGCCAAGGCATTGGCTGACCATCCCACGCCCAAGCCAGAACCGCTGGTCGAGGATGCCCTGCTTGATGTCACCAATCGCGGCGATATCGTGCTGGATCCCTTTATCGGATCAGGCAGCACCATTCTCGCTGCCGAGAGCACTGGGCGTATCTGTCGCGGCATCGAACTCGATCCCAAATATGTCGACCGGGCCATCCGCCGCTGGGAGCGCGAGACGGGTATACCAGCCATTCACATCGAGACCGGGCTGACCTTCGACGAGCTCGCAAGGGTTCGTCTGTCGGAAAGGGAGGCGAGCCATGGCTAAGGACCCCAACAAGAAGCCCTCCAAATGGGGCAAGGGCAAGACTGACCCTGACACCTGGTGGAAGAAGGGCGACCCATCCCCCAATCCCAAGGGACGGCCCAAGGGTTCGAAGAACCAGAAGACATTGTGGAAGGAGGCAGTCCAGAAAAAGATCACCGTCAATTTCGACGGTGAGACCCAGAAGATGACCAAACAGGAACTGACCTATCATCAGCTCGCCCAGAAGGCCGCATCCGGCGACCTCAAGGCTATCGCCATGCAGATGAGCCTCGATGAGAAGTTCGACCCCGGTGAGACTATCCCTCCAACCAAGGCGGAATCCGCTGCCGACTTCGACACCTTCGATCAATGGTTCAAACTGCGAGAGACATTCAAAGTCTTCAAACAATCAGACGAGGAGGAAAACAATGGCTGATCCCTTCGAACTGCGCCGGATCGTCGATGACCTTTGCCGCAAGGACTTCTTTGCCTTTGCCATTCGCGCTTTCCCGATCCTCGAGCCGGGCAAGCTCTATATGGCACCGCATATCGCGATCATCTGCTTCCTGCTGATGAAAATCTTCAGAGGCGATGTCAGGCGGGCGCTCGTCTGCATCCCGCCGCGCTATCTAAAAACCTATCTGATCTCGATTGCCTATCCTGCCTGGCTGCTCGGCCAGGATCCCAAGATGCGGATCATCTGCGCTTCATATGGAACCGATCTGGCCGAGAAGTTCAGCGCCGATACGCTCAAGTTGATGAAGTCACCATGGTACAGGCGGGTGTTTCCAAACACCCATCTCGATCCCAAACAGCAGAACAAGACCGAGATCGGGACCACGGTGGGTGGCTACCGCTTTGCCACCTCTACAGGGGCAACGCTCACTGGACGCGGCGCAGACGTGATCATCATCGATGATCCAATCAAGGCCAGCGAGGGACACTCACCCACCGCTCGTGCCAAATGCATCGAGTGGTTCAAATCGACCATCCACACGCGCTTCAATCACCCCAAGGAGGGCAGGTTGATCGTCGTCGCGCAAAGGCTCCACCAGGAGGACCTGCCCGGCCACATCATCGAGACCGGAGGCTGGATCGAGCTGATCCTGCCGGCGATCCAGCCGACAACCCAGGATTTCGACATCGTCGAGGGTGGCCTCAAGGTCCGCTTCAAGGCTGGCCGCGTCCTTCAGCCCGAGCGCCATGACTTAAAGGATCTCGAGCAGCTTAAGAAGGAGATGGGGGAGTTCGATTTCGAGGCCCAGTTCAACCAGAACCCGCTGCCGCCCGGTGGCGCGGTCATCAAGGAGGAATGGGTGCAGCGCTACGAGATCCCGCCCAAGCCGTCCCAGACAATCGCGATCGTCCAGAGCTGGGACACCGCCTATCAGGGCGATGAAGACCAATCATGGAGCGTGTGTACGACTTGGGCGATTTGTCCTGATGGGTTCTACCTGCTCGACGTCTGGCGAGGCAGGCCGATCCTGTCGGCGCTCTACAAGAAGGTCTACGAGCTCAAAGCCCAATACAAGGCCAAGATGGTCATCGTCGAGAAGAAGGCGAGCGGGATCAGCCTGATCGAGGAAATCCGCCTCAAGGACCAGCAGCGGTGGTTGGATTACCTCTCGCCCTCCACAGGCAAGGTCGAACGAACCGAACAGCAGTCGCTTAAATTCGAGCAGGGCAAAGTATGGCTCCCCATCGAAGCGCCATGGCTCGCAGCCTATGAGGCCGAGCTGTTCAGCTTCCCGCACAGCAAGTTCGATGATCAGGTGGATTCAACAACCCAGTTTCTTGCTGCCTCGGACAAGCATCAGTTCAAGATGTTCCTGAAATACCACTAGTCCGATAGCGATCGGCTCTCGGCCAATGGCCCGATCTGCTCAAGCGGATCGGGCCATTGCGTGTTCCAGCCCGATATCTTTCCAGATCACTCAACTGATTTCTAACGGCAATTTGATGTCGAGCGCATACCGTTCCGTGTTCTTTTTGCGTTTTTCCGTGTTTTTCGGCCGGTAACACGGAAAGACCCTAAGACGGTACCACGCCAAAGGGCCGCGGAGAAAACCCGGCTTTCGGCCGGCCTTTCTCTCAGAATACCGCTCTCTGTGGTACGGGTTCACAGCCGCAATCCCGCAGAACTGCGGGGTTCTGAGGGGTCAATTCTCACGTGTAGGGAAAGTCGCAGACTAGGTGGCGGAGCAGGAGGGATTCGAACCCTCGATACGGTTTTGCCGTATACACACTTTCCAGGCGTGCGCCTTCGACCACTCGGCCACTGCTCCGCATGCCCCAATTATTGGCCTACCGCGCCGTGCGCTACTTGAGGCTTGAGACAGGCCCGCGCGGATAGCGGGACGAACCCTCTTTCGCAAGGCGCAATCCAGTGGCACACCTCCGCAGATGAAAAACCTCGTTATCGGCCTTGCCGCCCTCGCTCTGTCCCCGGCAGCGTGCGCTGAAGAAGCACCAGCCAGCGCACCCTCGCCCAATGAGATCGTTGCCGCCGCGCCACCATCGGACTGGGTGCAGATCCCGGCGGAAGACCTGCTGGTGATGGACCTCGCCCCCGATGCAGAAGGCAACCAGCGCCGTGTCGTGATCCAGCTGATCCCCGCCCCCTTCAGCCAGGGCTGGGTGCACAACATCAAGCTGCTCGCGAAGAGCGGCTGGTACGACAATATCAGCGTCAACCGCGTGCAGGACAATTACGTCGTGCAATGGGGCGATCCCAATTACGACAATCCTGAGGCGACCGGGGAAACCAAGCCACTGCCAGAGGGACTAAGGGTCTTGGAAGAGACAGAATACGTTACGCCTCCCTATCATGACGGGACCGGTCGGGTGCTGCGGGTTCACGGCGCCAAAGATACCTATGCCGACTGGGCAAGAATCAGTTCAAAAGGCTGGCCCATCGCGGGCACCGAGCAAGGTTCGAGCTGGCCCGTCCATTGCTATGGCATGGTCGGCGTAGGGCGGAACTACTCTCCCGACACCGGCTCTGGCGCGGAGCTTTACACCGTGATCGGCCATGCGCCGCGCCAGCTCGATCGCAATATCGCACTTGTGGGCCGGATCATCGAGGGGATGGAGCATCTTTCTTCGCTCCCGCGCGGAAAAGGGGAGCTGGGCTTCTACGCCGATTTCGAAAAGGACAGGCGCACGCCGATCCGGCAGGTCCGCATTGCCAGCGACCTGCACGAGATCCCGCAGCCCGCATTCGAATATCTCAGTACCGAAAGCGAGAGCTTTGCGAAGTATGCCGAGGCGCGTGCCAACCGCCGCGACGCGTTCTTCATCCATCCTGCTGGCGGCGCGGATATCTGCAATATCCCGGTGCCGGTGCGGCGCATTCCCGGCGAGTGACTATCGGCCAGGCACAGGGTGAGCGGGTTAGCCACACCACGCAACTTGCCCGTTGGCAGGGGGAGAAGGCGGTTTATCACCTTCTCGTGATTACCGGCGATGCAGCCGAAGCCATTGCGATGCACGCACGCCTGCTCCGGCTTGAATATGGCACGCGGCGCGGGTTCGGCTCGGTCAAGGTGATCGCGCGGCTGGGCGAGACGACTTGGAAGAGTTCAGTTTTTCCGCAGAACAAGGCCAGCGAATGGATTTTGCTGGTCAGCAAGAAGGTTATGCGGGCCGAGGATCTGGCGGCAGGCGATCAGGTGACGATGGAGTTGGAGCTGTTGTGAGTTCCTGCGAAAGCAGGAACCCCGATGCATTGCGCTACCTACCGGGCTCCTGCTTTTCGCAGGAGCGCACGGCCATCAGATACGTTCCGCCTGCGCCACCGCATCGCTGGCGCGCAAAGCGCTGAGGATACGCGTCAAATGCGCCAAGTCCTGCACCTCAAGGTCCAACTCGTAAGTGGCGAAGGGATGATCGGTTTCAATCTGGCCCAGCTGCTTCACATTGGCATGGCTCTGAGCGAAGATACCCGCCATCTCGGCCAGCGTACCGGGCCGGTCATAAAGCGTCACACGCAGCCGCCCGACTGCCCCTTGCGAACGCTTGCCCCAGCTTAGGTCCAGCCAGTCGGCATCGACGCCATTGGCCAGTTCGAAGCAGCCGATCGCATGGACCTCCACCCCCTCACCCTTGCGCCGCAGGCCCACGATGCGGTCACCCGGCACGGGGTGGCAGCAATCGGCCAGCTGAAAGCCGACGCCCGGCGTAAGGCCGCGGATAGAGATGGCGTGCTCGCGCCGGGTCCAATCGTCATCCTCGTCGATATCGGCAGTGCAGCCGGGAACCAGCGCTTCCATCACTTCACGGTCGGTCAGCTTGGCTGCGCCGATCGCGAACATCAGGTCTTCCTCGTCCATCAGCCCCAGGCGCTGGACCGCAGCATCGCGCGCCTTCTTGCCGATGCGCGCGGGGACCTTGGTGGCGATCTCGTCAAACAGCTTGCGGCCGATTTCCGCGATTTCCGCGCGCTCCTTCAGCCGCACCGCACGGCGGATCGCCGCGCGCGCCTTGCCGGTGACGACGAAGCCCAGCCATGACAGCTGCGGCTCGGCATTCTTGCTCTTGATGATCTCCACCACGTCGCCATTGCTCAGTGGAGTGCGCAGCGGCATGTGGCGCCCGTTGATCTTCGCACCCACCGCACGTGCACCCAGATCGGTGTGCACGGCAAAGGCGAAATCGACCGGGGTCGCACCTTTGGGCAGCTGGAACAGCCCGCCCTTGGGGGTGAAGGCAAAGATCCGGTCCTGGTAGATCGCGAGCCGCGTGTGTTCGAGCAGTTCCTCGGCATCATGGCTGGCATCGACGATCTCGATCAGGTCGCGCAGCCAGCCAACCGCGCCATCGGGCTTGTCGCCCTGCTTGTAGGCCCAGTGCGCGGCGAACCCAAACTCGTTGGTCATATGCATGGCGCGGGTGCGGATCTGCACCTCCACCCGCATCGAATTCTCGTACATCAAAGAGGTGTGGAGCGACTTGTAGCCATTCGACTTGGGCGTCGAGATATAGTCCTTGAAGCGCCCGGGCAGGAATTGCCAGGTGGTGTGAAGCACGCCCAGGGCAGCGTAGCAATCGGCCTCGCTCTCGCAGATCACGCGAAAGGCCATGATATCGGTTACTTGTTCGAAGCTGACATGGCGTTCGGCCATCTTCTTCCAGATCGAATAGGGATGCTTCTCGCGGCCGGAAACCTCGACCTTCAGCCCCGCCTCGGCCAGCGCCTGCTTGACCTTGAGCGCGATCGCATCGACCTGCCCGCCGTCCTGACTGCGCAGATCCTCCAGCTTCTTGGTGATCGTGGCATGCGCTTCGGGCTCGAGCTGTTCGAAGGCGAGCAGCTGCATCTCGCGCATGTATTCATACATCCCCACGCGCTCTGCCAGCGGGGCATAGATATCCATCGTTTCGCGCGCGATCCGCTGGCGCTTTTCCGGCGACTTGATGAAATGCAGCGTGCGCATGTTGTGGAGCCGGTCTGCCAGCTTGACCAGCAGCACGCGGATATCCTCGCTCATCGCCAGCAGGAACTTGCGCAGGTTTTCCGCCGCCCGCTCATCCTCGGGCATTTGCTCGATCTTGGAAAGCTTGGTCACACCGTCGACCAGCCGCGCCACATCCTGGCCGAAATTGGCCTCGATATCCTCGATAGTCGCCAGCGTGTCTTCGACCGTGTCGTGCAGCAGCGCGGTGATGATGGTCTGCTGGTCGAGCTTGAGGTCGGTCATCAGCCCGGCGACTTCGACCGGATGGCTGAAATAGGGATCGCCCGATGCGCGTTTCTGCGTGCCGTGCTTTTGCACGGTGTAGACATAGGCACGGTTCAGCGCCGCCTCATCGGCGTCAGGGTCATAACCCAGGACCCGTTCAACAAGTTCGTATTGCCGCAGCATCGTTCAGCAAATGTGCGGTGCAGCGCGACTTATTGCAATGCGAAATCCACCGTTGCCGGACGATAGCTTTCGCCATGGGCCGGAATGTGGGCGTGATGTCGCATTCGAACAAGCATCGGGTGCAAATTCTGGTTATTTCTCATCGTGTTCGACATTCGCGGCTGCAGAGTTGGCCGCCTCATAGCGGGAGAACTGCGATGCGTTTCATCTCGGGTCTGATTGCAGCCAGTGTCATGGCTGCAATCCCGGCAAGCGGCCTCAGCGCACAAAGCCTGGGCACAGTGATAAAGAAGTCTGCTGAACGAGAAACCAAGCGCCAGGCCGATCGCCGCACGCGCGAGGCCGTGCAATGCGTGACCGGCGCGCGGGACTGCCTGCCTGAAGATCCCGGCAAGGAGGGCGGCGGAGGCGCACCTGCCGCCGCGCCCGCCGCTGCTCCTGCGGCGCCCGTAGCAGCAAACGGCGGAGTGCTCGATCCTTTCGCGGCGCAAACCAGTCCGCCGGCCGCCCCGTTCTCCGTTCCGCCGATTGCCGGGGCGACAGCCGTCGATCATCAGGCCGGGCAACTGTCCAGCTATCGCCGCATCACCGGCTTCAAGCCCAAGCAGATCAGCTATCAGGACCAGACCGGCCTGCTGACGCGCACCCAATACGAACTGACCGGCGGGCAGACCGCTTCCGCCATGATCGCTGCGTGGCGTGAGCCGCTGCTGCGGCAGGGCTTCGTGATCGAATGGCAGTGCTCGCGCAAGGCACAATGCGGCAGCTCTTCCTACCACCAGCTTGGCGCGGGTTACGTACCGGTCAATGGCATCAATCTGGGCATTGCCGGAGACACCGAATACTTCACCGCCAGGCGCGCGCAGCAAGGCCAGCCCACGGTCTATGTCTCGATCGCGCTCAACCGCAAGGTCGCCTATGTTGACGTGCTGGAGATCGCGCCTTGAGGCAATTGGCGCTGCTGGCAGGGGCAGCGCTCGCGCTTGCCGCACCGCTGCCTCTGGCGGCGCTCCAGACGGATTACTTCACCCTTCCCAATGGGCAGAAAGTCCGCACCACTGACCCCAATGGCGGGCGCGGCAAGGTCAATGCCGATGGCAGCGTGACCTATCCTGACGGCACGACCGTGGGCGTCGGCGCGAACGACAGCACTGTGGTGCGCCGCGCCGATGGCAGCACCAGCAGCCAGCCGCCGCCCGACACATTCGAACTGCCCAATGGCCAGCAGGTGCGCGCCACCGACCCCAGTGGGCAGCGCGGCAAGCAGAACGCCGACGGCAGCGTTACCTATCCCGATGGCACCACGGTCGGGATGGGGAGCAAGGGCGAAACCGTTGTCACCCGGCCGGACGGATCGGCCAGCAGCAGCGACGCGCCGGACAAGGGGCCGGCTGGTGGCGGCACCGACACCGCTAGCAATGGCTGGGTCACCCTGCCCAATGGCGAGCGCGTCCCTGCCAATGGCCCCGACGGGCAACCGGGGGTGCTGCAGCCCGATGGCAGCATCCGCTATGGCGACGGGACTGTTATCTCCGGTGCTCCGGGCACCGCCACAACCGTCACCGGCAGCGATGGCATGGCGCGCGATTTCCGCAATGTCCTTGAAGCCAGCTCCGAAGCCAGCGCAGCAGGCGGGGCAATGGACCTGAATGAAATGCGTGCGATCAGCGACCGGATGCTTGAGCGTGCGAAGAAGATGTCCGAGCTAGAGCGAGAGCGGGACAAATGCCTGAAGGGCGATGCGGGCGACCAGTGCCGCAAGAACATCAGCGATGCGATCCGCCAGCTCGAGCGCGAGAACAAGGACGACGCGACGAACTATTTCGAGCAGTTGCAGCGCAGCCGTGCCATGGGTGGCGGCAGCGAACCCAAATAGCATTGCAGGCTGGACTTTAATCTCCATACGCGTCATTGTGAACGTTCACAGAGTGACTTTTGGAGAGGCCCCGATGTTCGCACGCAAGTTCCTGGTCAGCGCAAGCGCCGCGCTGCTCGCCGCTCACCCCGCCCAGGCGGATCACCACCCGATCAGCGCGAGCGCAGAGGCCCGCACACTGGTGTTTGCCGACGAGTTCGATGATGGAGCGCTCGACCGATCGAAGTGGAACGTGGTTGGCCCCGAATTCTGGGTCAACAACGAACAGCAGGCCTATCTCGACAGCCCGGAGACGATCCGGTTTGCCGATGACATCGAAGGGGCAGAGGGCGGCGTGCTGGTCCTGCGCCCGGTCTACAAGCCCGGGGTTGACACGCGGAAGGACCGCAAGGCCGATTTCATCTCCGGCCGGATCAACAGCCAGGGCAAGTTCGACTTTACGTATGGCCGTGCCGAAGCCCGGATCAAGCTGCCCGATGCGACCGGTGTGTGGCCGGCCTGGTGGCTGCTCGGCAATGGCAAATGGCCGGAGACCGGCGAGATCGACATCATGGAATATGTCGGCGAGAAGGACTGGATCGGCGTGGCAATGCATGGCCCCGGCTATTCGGGGGAAACCCCGCTGGTGAACAAATATTTCTTCCCTGAAGGGCAGGATGTAACCGGCTGGCATGTCTATGCGGTCGAATGGACGAAGGACTCGATCGAGTTCGAAATTGACGGCCAGGTGATCTATCGCGTGACCCGCCCGATGGTCGAATTCTACGGCGAATGGCGCTTCGATACGCCGCAGCACCTGATCCTGAATTTCGCCGTGGGCGGGATCTACCCGCTCAAGACCAATGGCATCAAACAGCCATATGTGGGCGTGCCTGAGGAAACGGTCGATCAGATCAAGACCGGCGAGATTGCGATGCTGGTAGACTGGGTACGGGTCTATGCACCCGCTGGAGATAAGCCAGCGGAGTAATCAGCTCCACACT
The DNA here is from genome assembly GCF_011047315.1 of Altererythrobacter sp. BO-6. Lineage (NCBI taxonomy): Bacteria > Pseudomonadati > Pseudomonadota > Alphaproteobacteria > Sphingomonadales > Erythrobacteraceae > Altererythrobacter > Altererythrobacter sp. BO-6. Next base: position 1,115,198 of record NZ_CP049259.1, read on the forward strand.
GCTTCAGGCGGCAGGCTCATCAATATCGCATCGACATTGCCGCCGGTCTTGAGCCCGAACAGCGTACCGCGGTCATAGACCAGGTTGAATTCGGCATAGCGCCCACGCCATTCGAGTTGCTGCAGCTTGTCTTGCGGCGTGAACTCGCTTTCCATCCGCCGACGCACCAGCTGCGGGTAGATGTCGAGGAACGCCTTGCCGACATCCTGCGTGAAGGCGAAATTGCGTTCGAACGCGGCGTCGTCAGCGCATTCGAGGTGATCGTAGAAGATTCCGCCGACCCCGCGATGCACCCCGCGATGCGGGATGAAGAAATAGTCGTCCGCCCATTTCTTGAAGCGTTCATAATAGGTCGGGTTGTGGGCCATGCAGGCCGCACGGAAACGCGCGTGGAAATCCGCGGTGTCTTCCTCGTAGGGGATCGGCGGGTTCAAATCCGCCCCGCCGCCAAACCACGCCGCCTGCGTGGTAAGGAAGCGCGTGTTCATATGCACCGCAGGCACATGCGGGTTGGCCATATGCGCGACCAGACTGATGCCGGTAGCGGTGAAGCCGGGATGCTCGGGCGAAGCACCGTTGACCGAAGCGGCGAAATCCTTGCTGAAGCTGCCCTTCACCGTCGAGACATTGACCCCGACCTTTTCAAACACCTTGCCTTTCATCAGGCCCTGCACCCCGCCGCCGGGATCGGGATTGCCCTCTTCCTCGCGCTGCCACGGGGTATATTGGAAGCTCGCATCAGAGCCCGTCTCGCGCTCGATTTCCTCGAACGCGGCGCAGATCTGGTCGCGCAAGCTTTCGAACCATTCCTTTGCGCGCGCGGTGTGCGGTGTCCAGTCAGCCATACATTCCCCTGATACGATCCAGTTGACGTCTTGCCAAAGCGCCGCGCGCACGGCAAGTCACAACCATGGTTCCCCTTTCGTTCGCCAATCAGGAAATGCTGCTGGTCGATGGCCGCGCGCTTTACTGGCCGCGCGAACAGGCCTTGCTGGTGGCGGACCTGCATCTGGAGAAGGCGAGCTGGTATGCGCGGGGCGGGCAGATGCTGCCGCCTTATGACAGCCGCGCTACGCTGGAGCGGGTGGCGGATGCAGTGAAGCAGACTGGTGCGCGGCGTGTGATCACGCTGGGCGATAACTTCCACGATAGTGAAGGGACGTCGCGGCTCGATCCTTATGCTGCGGGAATGCTGGAAGCGCTGACCCGCGCGCTCGACTGGGTGTGGATCACCGGCAATCATGACGAGCACATGCATCGCACATTCGGTGGCGAGTTGGCGGCGGAGCTGGAGATCGGCGGGATCGTGCTGCGGCATATTGCGCAGCCAGGAGAAACCCGGCCAGAGCTGTCGGGCCATTTCCACCCCAAGGTGCGGGTGAACATCCGCAACCGTCATATCAGCCGACCTTGCGGTGTCCTCAGTCGCAGCCAGACAAGCGGCGACCGGATGATCCTGCCAGCTTTCGGCGCGCTTACCGGAGGAATGGACGCAGGCGCGCCGGAAATTCGCGCCGCGCTCAGCCCTGCGAACGCGATCGACGCCGTGCTGCCTGCCAAGGGAAGGCTGGTGCAATTGCGGCTTTTTCGTAGCGCGGCCTAACCCCTAGCGTTCCGACTGCTTTACCACTACATAGCACCCACAGAATCACGGCTGAAACAGGAGAACACCCCATAGCCCGTCCACCCCGGCGTTCGATGGCCCCGCCAATCAAAAGCGGCCCTCGCTACGATGAATTCATCCAGTCCGACAAAGTACGCGTGATCGACCACGAGGGAGAGAACCTCGGCGTCATGTATACGCGCGAAGCGATGGAGCAGGCGAACGAGCTTGGCCTGAACCTGGTCGAAGTATCGCCCAATGCGGACCCGCCGGTGGCCAAATTCCTTGATGTCGGCAAGTACCGATATGAGGCTCAAAAGAAAGCCAACGCAGCCCGCAAGACCCAGAAGACGCAGGAGATCAAGGAGATCAAGATGCGTCCCAACATCGACACGCATGATTATGACGTGAAGATGCGCAATGTGAACAAGTTCATCGAGCACGGCGACAAGGTGAAGGTCACGCTGCGGTTCCGCGGACGCGAAATGGCGCACCAGGAACTGGGCATGAACTTGCTCAAGCGGGTGCAGGACGATGTGGCGGAAATCGCCAAGGTCGAAGCCTTTCCGCGGCTTGAGGGGCGCCAGATGCTGATGGTGCTCGCGCCGAAGTAAACCACGGCAGCGAAACCCGAATTTTTGAAGGGCGTGCCTGATTGGCGCGCCCTTTTCGTATGCGCGGTCTCGCCAACCGGCAGCTTCGTGGCTAGCATGCTGGAAATGGGGAAATTTCACACATGACAGCCCGCCAGATCGGCCTCATCCTCGGCCCATTGGCCTTCGCTTTCACTGCATTCACACCGGCCCCTGCCGGCATGCCGGCCGAGGGCTGGCTGGTCGCGGGGCTGGTGGTGTGGATGGCAGCATGGTGGATGACAGAGGCGATCCCGCTCACCGCCACCGCGCTGCTGCCTTTCATCGTCCTGCCGTTCGGCGGCGTCGGCAGCGCGCGCGAGGTTGCCGCCAGCTATTATTCGCCGATCCTGTTCCTGATCCTCGGCGGCGCGTTCATTGCGCTGGCGATCGAGCGTACCGGGCTGCACAAGCGGCTGAGCCTTGCGATCCTGCGGCTGGTCGGCACAAGCGGCGGTCAGACACAGCTGCTGCTGGCCTTCATGATCAGCGCCGCACTGCTTTCGATGCTGATCTCCAACACCTCGACCGCGCTGATCATGATGCCGATGGCGCTGGCAGTGCTGGCGGGTGGCGGGGTGTCTGACGATGATCAGGAAGGCCTGGCCGGCGCCTTGCCGATCGGCATCGCCTTTGCTGCCAGTATCGGCGGGCTAGGCACCGTGGTTGGTTCGCCCACCAATGCCATCGCGGTGGGCCTGTTGGAGACCATCGCCGGGGTCCGCATCAGCTTTGCCCAATGGTCGCTCTATGGCCTGCCGATCGTGATCGTCGGCGTACCGATCGCCGCCTGGATCGTGGCGCGGGCGCAAAGGGTCAGCGCGCACCCCTTCGACGTTGGCAAGGCGCGCGCCGCGATTGACACCCACGCCGCATGGACCCTGCCGGAAAAGCGGCTGGTGCCGCTGGTGGCACTGACCTTTCTCGCGTGGATGAGCGTGCCGCTGGTCGAACCCTATCTGCCCGCGGGAAGCTGGGAAGACGGCACCATCGCCATCATCGCTGGGCTCGCGCTGTTCCTGATCCCTGACGGCACCGGGCGCCCATTGCTGGTATGGAAGGAAGCTGACCGTGCGCCTTGGGGCGTGATCATGATGTTCGGCGGCGGGCTGGCACTGGCAGCGGGTATGCAGACATCCGGCCTTGCCGATTGGCTCGGCAATGCGCTGCTGCCGCTCAGCAACGTGCCATTGCCACTGGTCGCGCTCGCCATTGTCGCCATGGTAGTGCTGGTGACCGAGTTCGCCAGCAATGTCGCCACCGCCAGCGGGATCATCCCGGTCGTTGCCAGCCTGATCGTGGCGCTGGGGGTCGATCCGATCCTGCTCGCCATGCCGGCCGCGATCGCTGCGAGTTGGGGCTTCATGCTACCCGCCGGGACCGGCCCCAATGCCATCGGCTGGGCCACCGGACGCATCCGGATCGAGCGGATGGTCGGCGCGGGGCTGGCGCTCGACATCATCGGCATTTTCCTGATCGTCGGCGCGGTGTGGGCTGTGGCCGCCCTCGCCTAGATGGTTGCAACTGCAACCAGTGCGCGATAATCGGACGGCAATCCGGCTGGCTGGTGGAGAGGCGTTCCTGCGGAGGTTAGGAACGGGCGCCCCGGCGGCCCATTCGGCTCCTGCCTTCCTGGGAGCGCTTGTAAAAGGAAGGACATCGTCCCCATGACCGACGCGATCGATCCCGTCGACCAGCCCACCCCGCGCCGCAAGCCGAAAGAGCTGATCACCACGATCGGCGGGCGCCCGATGAAGCCCAGCACGCTGATGATGGGCTATGGCTATGATCCGGTGCTGTCCGAAGGATCGTTGAAGCCGCCGATCTTCCTCACCAGCACCTTTGCGTTCGAGAATGCGGCGGCGGGCAAGCGCCATTTCGAAGGCATCACCGGCAAGCGCGCGGGCGGCGCCGAGGGCCTCGTCTATTCGCGCTTCAATGCACCCAACCAGGAAATCCTGGAGGATCGCCTCGCGATCTGGGACGGGGCGGAAGAAGCGCTGAGCTTTTCCAGCGGGATGACCGCAATCGCGATCCTCATGCTGGCCGCGTGCAAGGCAGGCGACGTGATCGTCCATTCCGGCCCGCTCTATGCCGCATCCGAAGGTTTCGTCGCAAAGATCATGGCCAAATACGGCGTGACCTATGTCGATTTCCCGGCCGGCGCCACGCCGGAACAGCTCGACGAAGTGATGCGCAAGGCCAAGGCGCAGGCCGAGGCACAAGGCGGCGAGGTCCCGCTGATCTATCTCGAAAGCCCGGGCAACCCGACCAATGCGCTGGTCGATGTCGAAGCGGTCAAGACCGCCCGCGACGCGCATTTCGACCCGGATCGCTGCCCGATCGCGATCGACAACACTTTCCTTGGGCCGCTGTGGCAGCGCCCGCTGGATCAGGGTGCGGACCTGGTGGTCTATTCGCTGACGAAATATGTCGGCGGCCATTCGGACCTCGTCGCCGGCAGCGTTTCGGGCAAGAAGCGCTTCATCGATGCGATCCGCGCGCTGCGCAACACCATGGGCGGGATCGCCGATCCCAACACCGCCTGGATGCTGCTGCGTTCGCTGGAAACCGTCGAACTGCGGATGGAGCGCGCCGGGCAGAATGCGGAGAGGGTGTGCGCGTTCCTGAGCCAGCATCCCAAGGTCGAAGGGCTGGGCTATCTCGGCATGATCAAGGATCCGCGCCAGCAAGACATCTATAACCGCCATTGCACCGGCGCGGGCAGCACCTTCTCGGTCTTCATCAAGGGCGGCGAGGCGGAATGCTTCCGCTTCCTCGACGCGCTGAAAGTGGCGAAGCTCGCGGTCAGCCTGGGCGGGACCGAAACGCTCGCCAGCCACCCGGCTTCGATGACGCATCTTTCGGTGCCGGACGAACGCAAGGCGGCGCTGGGCATCACCGACAATCTGGTGCGCATCAGCATCGGGATCGAGGACCCGGACGATTTGATCGCCGATTTCGATCAGGCACTGGCGAAAGTTTGACCGACCGATGAAGCTGCGCCTCGCCGCACTACTGGCCCTGAACCTTCCAGCACCCGCCTTGGCCCAGGGGGGAGCCACATTCAGAAGCTGCTGTGCTTGAATCGGCAGCTGCGGCCCTATGTGACCGGCAAGTCGCAGTCTTAGGCGAAGCTGAACACGGCGACGCACGTACCGAGATGTTCAAGACCGCGTTGATCACGCGCCTGGTTGCACACTGCGGCTTTTCTGCTGTGCTGTTCGAAGCGAGCTTCTTCGAATTTGTACAGCTCGATCGGGCGCGCCGTGCAGACCGCCCGGTAATGCCCGATCAGATTGCTACTGCGGTTGGCGGGCTATGGAAGTTCGACGAGGAATTCCAGCCCTTGCTCGCCTATCTGGCAGAGCAGGCAACCAACGGGGCGATCCGGCTTGGCGGCTTCGATTTCCAGTTGGGAGGAGCAGGACAGGACTTCACCAATTTCGGGGTCATCGCCGAGCTTTCGGGCGAACTTGTGCCGGTGGAGCGCGAGAACTGCCGCAAGGCTTTCCGGGATTTGCTGTTCAAAGGCAGCAACTCCGAGCGTCGGCAAGCGGTCGCGTTATGCCTTGAGGCCATAGGAGCGCTCCCCGTTTCTGCCGATACCGATGTCCGCCGCGAGCGCCAGGAAATGCTGGCCAACCTGTCAGCCTTCGCGGCTGCTAACTCGGCCGACGCAAACAGCTACTCCACAAGCCGCGACCAGGAGATGTTCGCCAATTTCCAGCGCTGGATGGCCCGCTGGCCGGCCAAGACCAAAGCCATTGTCTGGACCGCCAATTCGCACGCAGCGCGCGCAGCATCGCCACAAACGCTTTGAAGGGGTGAAGCCGTTTGGCTCCTATCTCGCCGACCTGTACGGTGATCGGGTGTTTATGTTGGGCTTCGCCGCTCAAGGGGGAACAACGCGCGGCCGACCGGAGCCCCGCATTATTGAAGCTGCGGCACCGGGTTCGCTTGAAACCTTCACCGGGCCAATCGCCCGTGATGGAGCGATCTTGCTGGACGCTGCTGCGCTATCCAAGGCCGGAACACGGTCTGGGGGATTGTTCAGCTATTTGCCGATTGTTGAAGACTGGTCCCAACTATTCGACGGCGTTGTCATTTTCGATCGCCAGGTTGCAGCTGGCGATATCCGTACGGGCAACACGCCAAAGTGACAGTGGATGAACCGCCTGCCAGGCTGCAACCGCCAGGCCGGAAGCGACGCCTGCCAGTGTAGCTTGGCCGCACCGAAAGGAGAGCGACATCATGGCTGCAACAAAACCGGTATTTCTCGTTATCGGCGCGGGCGCGGGGATCGGCGGGCACGCCGCCGCGCGCTTTGCCGCCGGGGGCTATCACGCGGTGCTTGCCCGGCGCAGCGACGAGGAGGGCCTGGCGCGGCTGGTCGGGCAGATCGAGGCGGCGGGCGGCAGCGCCAGTGGCACCCTGCTCAATGCGGCGGAAGATGGCGCGATCGAGGAACTGGTCGAGCGGACCCAGCGCGACATCGGCCCGATCGATTGTGCGCTCTACAATCTCGGCGCGCAAATCGGCAATCGCAGCCTGGAAGACACGCCGCACCGCATTTTCGAGCTCGGCTGGCGGCTCGCCTGCTTCGGCGTGTTCCGGCTGGCGCATGCGATGTTCCCGGCGATGGTCGCGCGGGGAAAAGGCACCTTGCTGGTCACTTCGGCCACGGCTGCGGTGCGCGGCAATGCCGGGCAGCACAGCCATGCCGCGGCGATGGGCGGGCGGCGCATGCTGTGTCAGACGCTCAACGCCGAATTCGCGCCCAAGGGCGTGCATGTCGCGCATGTCGTGGTCGACGGCCCGGTCCGCTCGCCCGATACGCTGGTGAAGCTGCTGGGCGACAAGTGGGACGCGTTCGAGGCGGCCAAGGGCGCAGACGGGATCATCGATCCGGCGGTGCTCGCGGAAACCTATTGGCACCTGGCGCAGCAGCCGAAGAATTGCTGGACGCATGAGCTGGACGTGCGGCCCTATAGTGACGTGCCGTGGTGGAACGACAATCCCGATCCCGCGATCAACGCCAGCGGCAGGGGATCTGCAGGGCCAAAAACCTGAGCCGGACGGCTTCGAAATCCGGCCCGATGGAACACATGGAACACGGTCCAAGGGCTAAAAAGCCATTCTGTGACTGTCGGGTGCCGAAAGTGTGACTCTGCGGCCCCAAGTGTGACTTTGGCGGGGCCGAGTGTGACCCTTGCGCGCCGAAGTGTGACTCTGCGCGGGCGCAAAGTGAGACCATGCTGGGGCACAGGTATCAGGCAGCGCGCGGTTACTCACGCACATTGCGAGGAAGGCCGGACGGAGAGAAAGAGCCCCGCCCGATTAGCGGGTTCGCGCGATGTAGGAAATGTCCGAGGATGGGCGTGGTGCGAGAGCATCTGGAATTTCTCGCGGCAAAAGTTGTCCAACAGGCGAACTGTTCTGATCTAGCCAAGCAAAGCATGGGAAAGTCGGTCAAACTGCTTCCCCACGCAGAAGATCGGACCATTATGCCATTGAGAAGTCTATCGCGCAGAGGGCTACTGAGAATTGGCGCGAGCGGCGCGCTTCTGGCCGCTTCGTCTGGCAAGTTCCCATCGGCACTGGCAGCGACACCTGGTCTCGATGAGACTCGCGACTTCGTGCTTGAGCCGGGCATGGTGCTGCGCTGGCAGAATGGCGAGCCCTTGATCGAGCGTGACATCCAAATTCTTGTACGGGGCGGACGTATTGAGGCCGTCCAGACCAAACCTCTGCCTGCTTCGATCCCGCGGCTTGAAATGAGCAACTGCCTGCTGCTTCCGGGTTTTATCAGCGGCCACACCCATGTCTCGGCAGGGACCCCAACACGCGGACTGATCGAGTCCGGGCGGTCTGACTTAAGACCTCTGGAACTGGTGGAGGCGTTGCTCGACAACGAGGAACTCGACGCTCTAACCGAGTATAATCTCGCCGAACTCTTGTTGAGTGGTTGCACCACGCAGCTTGAAATGAGTTGCACCCTGCGACAGGCAGAATCCTATGTGCGCGTCGCATCTCGGTTTGGCGCGAGAGGCTATCCCGGGGCAATGCTCCCCAACCTCACCCGGCTTGGTCCGATCATCACTGCAACCGGTGACGGCGCATTGTACCAAGCGGAGGCGGGTACGCTTGAGGAGATTGAACAGAACCTCGCATTCGGACGGAAATACGGCGGCGCAGCAGATGGCCGGATCATGCCGATGATGTCGCCGATGGCAGCTGATTTCCATACGCCAGAGACCATGAAAGCCATCGCCAAGGCCGCGAGCGAACTGGGCACTGGAATACATACGCACCTCGCATGGCACCCGATGGAAAATCCGACCATGCAGCGGCGCTGGGGGCGAACCTCAGCACAGTGGCTTGATGATTTTGGCCTTTTGGACGGTCCGTTTTTCGGCGCACACATGGGCTATCCGGATTGGAGTGTGGATGCGCCCCTTCTCAGCCAGAAAGGCGCGATATACGCGCATTGTCCCGGAATGAGCGGCCTTGGTGGCAAGACCCAGCCTTATCCTGAGGCATTAGGTCACGGTATCAGGACCAATGTCGGGATCGATACTCATTCCAACAACTATCTCGAAGTACTCAAGCTGGCGGTGATCACGGGGCAAGCGCGGTATCACCTCCTCAAGAACAATTCGGAGCTGCCAATTGTGGAGCCAACGATGCTTGAGGCGATCAAGGGCGCCACGCTCTATCCGGCAGAGGCGCTGGGACGAAGTGATCTGGGACGGATCGAGGAAGGCGCCTTGGCTGATCTGATCGCGGTCGACGTTAGTGGATTCCTTGTAGGTGCAGGAGCATTGCCGCCTGAACCGCTCAACAACCTTTTGTATGCAAGTGGCCCGCAAGTGCGACACGTGATGACGCAAGGCCGCCTGCAAGTCCGCAACGGTCAGTTACAGGTCGCTGATGGCACGGCTGTCATGCAGCGTGGCGGAAAGGTAATTCAGAAAATCTGGACGGCGCTGCAAGCTGAAGGTTGGTTGCCATCATGAGATACTTGAAATCGGCGTGACGACAGAAACCGCAGCCAGAAACGGCTAGCTGTGACGTCCGCGATTAGCGCGGAAGCCGTCAGTTCAGCCCTAACCCCGCCACTCCCGGCGTTCCTCGGCAGCTTTCAGCACTTCGTAAGCCACCTGCAGCTTCTGGAATTCGGCGGCGGCGTCCTTGTCGCCGGGCTTCACATCGGGGTGTACCGTCTTGGCCTTTTCGCGCCAGGCCTTCTTGATCGCGGCAAAGTCCACATCCGCTTCCAGCTCGAGCACTTCGAGCGCGCGCATTTCGTCGGCGCTGCGGCTGCCGTCACCCGAGCCGGCCCAGCCGTAATGCGAGGCCTCGGCATAGCCCGAATTGTCGCGCCGTTCGCTGCGCGCGCGCTCCTCGCGTTCGGCCTTGTCGAGCCCTTCGAAATAATCCCATTTCGAATTGTATTCGGCGGCGTGTTGCTGGCAGAAATACCACCGCTCAGGGCTGTTGGGCGCCTTGGGCGCGGGGCAATCGCCCGGCTCGTCACACCCGTGCCGGTCGCACAGGCGCACGCTGGTTGCCTCGCGCGAGCTGCCATAGCCGCGCCAGCGCGGGAAACCCCAGTCGTTGGAGCGGGTCGCCTTAGGCATGATATGCAGTTGGTCGGGTGGGCATTGCGCTCAGTCTAGGGATGGTTGCGCCGCTTTGAAAGATGCGGGAACCAGTTTCAGCGTGAAATGTTGCATTGCAACAGATCGTAAACAAACTGGTGCTAGGCGCGCCGCACAGAAAGTCCGATGAGCAAGCAACTCGCCATATCCAGCAGCTTCGCAATCTTCGCCATGGCGGCGATGGCGCTGTTGCATAAGCCTGCAGGTGCGGACCTGCATCGCGGCGGCGGGCTGTGGTCGGCGCAGGTGGAGGCGCCCGCCCCCGACCTGCCCCGTCCGTTTTCCTTGTTCGACTAGTTGATCACCACGCTGACCGCGCGGCGGTTCTGCGCCCAGGCCTGCTCGTTCGAGCCGAGTGCGACCGGGCGTTCCTTGCCATAGCTGACCGTCGCCACGCGGCTGGCATCGACACCCAGGCCGACGAGATAGTTCTTCGCCGCATTGGCGCGGCGTTCACCCAGCGCAAGGTTGTATTCGCGGGTGCCGCGCTCGTCGGCATGGCCTTCCACGGTGATGCGCACCTGCGGGTAACGCGCCAGGTACTGCGCTTGCGTCTGCAAGGCCGCCGCGTCGGCGCTGTCGATGTTGAAGCGGTCAGTATCGAAATAGATCACGTTCTGGCCATTCACCGCCTCGACGAAATGCGCCTGGCTGCCAACCTGCGGGCCAACCGGCGCGCGATCGGGCAGCTGAGTGGCCGTCTCACCCTGGTTCGGCGGAGGAGGCGGCAGCTCTTCCGGGGCCTTCTTGGCGCAGGCGCCCAGCACGGTGGCGGAAGCCAGCAGCATCACAGTAGCAACACGTGTATTCATGGTGGGGGTTCCTCTCGGAATAGGGGCCATCGCTGGACCCTTAGGGGGTTATAGCACACTTACGATTTTAAGGGAGGATGGGTCCCCAGGCGGGGTCAGATCCATCGACCGGGGTGGGAAGCTTGCGTTCATTGCGGCCAGTCAGGTCGACCTGCCACAGCGCCGACTTACCGGTATTCCGTTCGGTCCGGAAGAACTGCACGATCCGCCCATTGGGCGCCCAGGTCGGGCCTTCGTCCTGCCAGCCATTGGTCAGCGCGCGCACGTTGCGCCCGTTGGGGCTCATAACCGCGATGTTGAAGTCACCCGCGATCCGGGTGAAGGCGATCTGGTCGCCGCGCGGGCTCCATTCCGGCGTGGCGCAGCGCCCGCCGCCAAAGCTGATGCGGCGCTGGTTGGTGCCGTCGGCGTTCATGACATAGCATTGCTGGCTGCCCGAACGGTCGCTTTCGAACACGATCTGCTTGCCGTCCGGCGAATAGGAGCCGCCGATGTCGATGCCGGGCGTATCGGTCAGCCGCACGCTCTGCCCACCGGTCGCGGGGACGCGGTAGATATCGGTATTGCCGGCAATCGCCATCGAATAGAGGATATAGCGCCCGTCCGGGCTCCAGCGCGGGGCGAAGGTGGGATTGGTGCTTTGCGTCACCAGCGTCTGGCGGCCGGTGCCGATGTCATAGACATAGATCCGCGGGTTACCGTCGACATACGAAAGATAGAGCAGCCGCTTGTAATCGGGTGAATAGCGCGGGGTGAGCGCGGTGGCGCTGCCGAGCGTCAGGAAGCGGTGGTTGGCACCGTCGCTGTCCATGATCGCGAGCCGCTTGACCCGCCGATCCTTCGGCCCGGTCTCCGCGATATAGGCGATGCGGCTGTCGAAGAACGGGCTCTCGCCGGTCAGCCGGGCATAGATGATGTCCGAACATTTGTGCGCCGCGCGGCGCCAGTCGGCGGGCGGGACCACCCAGCCCTCGCGCACGAGCTCGTCCCGCAGCGCGACGTCATAGAGATAGCAGCCGACCACCAGCCGCCCGTCGGCCCGCGCGCGGACATAGCCATGCACCAGCATCTCCGCGCCGCGCCCGCGCCAGTTGCCCCACGCCGGGGCGGTGATCTCGGCAAAGCTGGGCTGCGGCAGGCTGTTCGGCCCGACCGGCTTGAACAGGCCATTGTTCTGGAGGTTGGCGGTGATCACGCGGGCGATCTCGCGCCCCAGCGCGGCGGTGCCATTGGCATTGGCCGGCGTCGCCACATCGCGATCGGCGGCAAAGCCGGGGATGGCAATGCCGAGGTCCGCCCAGTCGCTTTCATCGGTAGTTGCGCCGGTCAGGCCGCCCTCTGCCTGGAATTCGGTTTCGACAACGCCGCCTTCGGTCGCGGGCTGGGCCAGATCCTGCGCGGCTACTGGCGCGGCAAGCAGCACAATCAGGCTAGCGATCAACTTCTTCATTCTCAAAGCCTTCTGTCAAAACGCCATTCTGCAATGTTCTTCCAGGCGTTGTAATATTCAGGTGGTAGATCGAAAGGTGCGGCAAGTTGGACGGCGCGAATTGCGCGTTCGGCGTGGAGCGAGGCCTGCGCGCGGTTAGCGTCGTTGATCCCCAACTGCCTGACCAGGCGCGGCCTGCCTGCCAAGCTGCCATCTTCATTAAGCCGAAACGCCAGAATTGTCACAAGCTGTTCGACATCCACGCCCTGCGGCGCGTTCCAATGCGGCTTCAATTGCCGGTTGATCGCCTGCCGCAGCGATGCCTGCGCGCTCGCACCGATCTGGTCGGCGGGGAGGCGCGTATCGTCGCTGTTACGGCTCGACCCCACGCCTTCGAGGAAATTTTCGCCCACTTGCGTGCCCGTGGCCTGGCGCGGCGGAGTCTGCGCCGCCGGGCGCTGTGGCTGCGCCACGGCATTGCGCGCATTGGTGCGCGGCGGGGGCGGCTGGCGATTGGGCCGCTGTGCGCTGTCAGGCGAGGCCTCGACCGGCGCCTGCACTTCCTCCGCCACAGTGGGGGCGAGCGCGGCGCGGCTATCCGGCGCGATCTGTTGTGCGGTGGATTGCAGGCCCACTTCGGTGGTGAGGCTTACCGTCATCCGCTCGGGCGCTTCCAGCCCTTCGCCCGGCCCCGGCTGGAACAATAGCACCCCCGCCAACGCAAGATGCAGCGCCAGCGCAATCGCCAGGCCGATCTTCTCGTCTTGCCGCAGGGCTGTGGTTTCCATCGTGGCCATGGAGTTATGGCGGCGAAACTGAACTGTCGGTGACCAGCGAGATCGAGGTGAAGCCGGCGCGGTTGAGCTCACCCATCACCGCCATCACCCGGCCATAATCGAGGCTGCGATCGCCGCGCAGCACGATCACCGGGCCCTTCCCATCGGTACCGCGGTCAATGCCCTCAAGCGCATCGGGCAGTCCGCCGGCCTCGACCCGCTTGTCATTGACGTAGATCGCCCCGGTCGGATCGATCGAGATCGTCACCTGGTCGGGCGTCTGGTCGATCGGATTGGCGCGGCTTTCAGGCAATTCCACCGGCACGCCCGATGCGAGCAAGGGCGCCGTGACCATGAAGATGATCAGCAGCACCAGCATCACGTCCACAAAGGGCGTGACGTTGATTTCCGCCATCGGCGCACGGCGCGAGCGGCGGCCGGACTTGCCGGAGGAGGCGAGGTTCATGGCCATGGAGCTACCCTTCCGCCTTTGTCATTGCGAGGAGCCGCAGGCGACGTGGCAATCCAGGATGCTGGTGCGCACCGCTCTGGATTGCTTCGCCCAAATAGAAATTGGGCTCGCAATGACGGCTTCTCAATTTTCATCACGCCTTATCCAACTCGTGGCTCAGGCTCGCATGGAACCGGTCGGCAAAGCGCTGCAGCCGCGCTTCAAAGCGGTTCACGCGGTGGCTGAAGCGGTTGTAGGCGATTACCGCCGGGATCGCGGCGAACAGGCCGATCGCGGTGGCAAACAGCGCTTCGGCGATGCCCGGCGCGACCACGGCGAGCGACGAGCTTTCCTGCATGCCGATCTGGAAGAAGCTGTTCATGATGCCCCACACCGTGCCGAACAGGCCCACGAAGGGCGCCACCGAGCCGACAGTGGCGAGGAAGTTCAATCGTTCCGAAAGATCGTCCGCCTCCTTGGCAACCTGGCTTTCCATGGTGCTGGCAAGCCGCTGGCGCGTGCCATCACGATCGACCGGCGGATGCTGGGTCGAGCGTTTCCATTCGGCCACACCCGCCGCGGCGACCCGCGCGGGGGGCAGGTCCTTGCGCGCGCGGCCGGTGGTGAGGCTGTCAAATTCCTCTGCTTCCCAGAAATCCGCTTCGAAGTCGCGCGATCCGCGTTCCAGCTTGCCCATGCGCACGCTGAACGACACGATGATGGTCCACACCCAGATGCTGGCGAGAATCAGGCCGATCATCACCGCCTTCACCACGATATCTGCCTGCAGGAACAGGTCGAGCGGGTTGAGCCGGGTGGGTGCAGCGGCAATCAGGGTAAGCAGGCTGGTGGTCATGCGAGATTGTCTTCCATGAAATTCCTGAACGCCGCGCGCCATTCGTCAGGCTGGCGGCGCGGGCGCCCGTCAGGCGTGATAAAGCCGACGCGCAATGTCGCTTCGCTTAACAGCTCTTCGCCGCGCACCGCGCGCTGGTGCATGCGGCAGCTTGCGGCGCCCAGCTCGGTGCAGGTGGTCTCTATCACCACATCGTCGTCGAGTTTTGCCGGGCGCAGGTACTTGAGGTTGATTTCGGACACCGCATAGGCGCCCTCACCCGCTTCGATCGCGGCGCGCTGGTCGATCTCCAGCATCCGCAACAGGTCAGACCGGGCGCGTTCGAACCAGCGCAAATAGTTGGCGTGATAGGTAATCCCCGAAAGATCGGTGTCTTCGTAATAGACCCGCACGGCATAAAGATGCCGCGCGCTATCGAAAACGCCACCGGGGGGATTGGGCATGACCATTCGCGAGTTGCTTTAGCGGAGGGGCGACTCGCGCCGCAAGTATGGGATTTTTACCCTCGACGAAAAAGCGACGACCTGAAGTTATTTCGAGAGCATTGGCCCCAGCGGATGCCCGCCGAAGATGTGGACATGCAAATGCGGCACTTCCTGATGCCCGTGCCCGCCGATATTGGCGAGCAGGCGATAGCCCGGCTCGACCAGCCCCTTCGCCCGCGCCACTTCGCCCACCGCGCGGATGAAACCGGCGATTTCATCGGCGCTCGCCTTGGTCGAAAAATCGTCCCAGCTGACATAGCGCCCCTTGGGGATCACCAGCGTATGGATCGCGGCCTGCGGGTTGATATCCTCGAAGGCATAGGCCCATTCGTCTTCATAAACCTTGGTCGAGGGAATTTCCCCGCGCAGGATCTTCGCAAAGATATTGTTGTCATCATAGGGCTGGGTCGCGTCGATCGGCATTATTCGCTCCGTGCGGCTTTCTCGTCGAGGCCGGACACTCCGTCGCGCCGGTCAAGTTCGGCCAGAACATCGGCCAGCGGGATATCTTTCGCGCTGAGCAGCACCAGCAGGTGGAACAGCACATCGGCGCTTTCGCCGACCAGCTCTTCGCGGCTGCCTGACAGCGCGGCAATCACCGCCTCGGTCGCTTCCTCGCCAAGTTTCTGCGCGATCTTGGGCAGGCCCTTCGCGTTGAGCTGAGCGACATAGCTGCTGTCAGGCGAAGCGCTGCGGCGCTCGGCGATGACCTGTTCGAGTCTGGAGAGCGTATCCGACACTTCTATCTCGTCATTGCGAGGGCTGCAGGCCCGCGGCAATCCAGTTGGGGCCGCTTCTGGATCGCGTCGCTACGCTCGCGATGACGAATTTTCAACTGGCGGTCTAGAATTAAACGCCTCGGGCCGGGAGGCCGACAGCCCGCAGCGCTGCATGCGCCTCGGATATCGAATAGGTGCCGAAGTGGAAGATCGAGGCGGCCAGCACCGCGCTGGCATGGCCCAGCGTCACCCCTTCGACCAGATGCTGCAGCGTGCCCACCCCGCCGCTGGCAACCACCGGCACGTTGACGCTGTCGGCAATCTCGCGGATCAGCGCCAGATCGTATCCGGCCTGCGTGCCGTCGCCATCCATCGAAGTGACGAGCAATTCGCCTGCGCCCAGCTCGGCCAACTTCACCGCATGCTCGACCGCATCGATGCCAGCCGGCTTGCGCCCGCCATGGGTATAAATCTGCCAGCCCGCGCCGCTGCGCCGTGCATCGATGCTGGCGACCACGCACTGGCTGCCGAATTTCGCGGCAATTTCACCGACCAGTTCGGGCCGGGCAACCGCGGCGGAATTGACCGCCACCTTGTCTGCCCCGGCCAGCAGCAGCGCGCGGGCATCCTCGACACTGCGCACCCCGCCGCCCACGGTGAGCGGCATGAAGCACACCTCCGCCGTGCGCCGCACGATATCGAGCAGCGTGCCGCGCCCTTCGTGGCTGGCGGAGATGTCGAGGAAGCACAGTTCATCCGCGCCGGCCTCGTCATAGGCCTTGGCCTGCTCGACCGGATCGCCCGCGTCCTTCAGATCGACGAAGTTGACGCCCTTGACCACGCGCCCGTCGGCGACGTCGAGGCAGGGAATGACGCGGATGCGGACGGTCATGATGCGCGGGCCGCCATCGCCAGTGCCGCCGCCAGATCGAGCCGCCCTTCATAGAGCGCGCGACCAGTGATCACGCCTTCGATCCCTTCATGCGCGTGGAGCGAAAGGACGTGGATATCGTCGAGACCCTTGACCCCGCCGCTCGCGATCACCGGGATATCGACCCGGCGGGCAAGGTCGACCGTCGCGTCGATATTGGCGCCTTTCAGCAGGCCATCTCGGCCGATATCGGTGAACAGCAGGCTGGCAACGCCGGCATCCTCGAACCGGCGCGCAAGATCGACCACGGGCACGTCCGACACCTCGGCCCAGCCCTCAGTCGCGACCATGCCGTCCTTTGCGTCGACCGCGACGACGATACCGCCTTCGAATTCGCGCGCCATGTCCTTGACGAATTCGGGGTCCTTCAGCGCCGCCGAGCCCATCACCACCCGCGCCACGCCCAGGTCGAACCAGCCCTCGACCGCTTCGCGCGTGCGGATGCCGCCGCCCAGCTGGACGTAGCCGGGAAAGGCTTCGATGATCGCCTCAACCGCTTCGCGGTTTTCCGCGCGCCCCGCGAAGCTGCCATCCAAATCGACCACATGCAGGTGCTGCGCGCCTGCCTCGGCAAAGATCAGCGCCTGCGCCGCCGGATTGTCGCCATAGACAGTGGCGCGATCCATATCGCCTTCGGCCAGGCGCACGACTTCGCCGCCTTTCAGGTCGATGGCGGGGAAAACGATCATGGGCGCCACTCCAGGAACCGCTCCAGCGTCGCCAACCCGTATGCCTGGCTTTTCTCCGGGTGGAACTGGACGCCGACGATGTTGTCGCGTGCGACCGCCGCCACCAGCCCTTCACCATGGTCGGTCATCGCCGCCACATCATGGCCGTCGCTCGCCGCGAAATGATAGGAGTGCAGGAAATAGGCCTCGCCCTCTTCCAGCACGGGATGGCGCTTGGCATGCGGCAGCAGGGCGACATCGTTCCAGCCCATATGCGGCACCTTGATCGACGGATCGGAGGGCTCGATCAGGTGCACCTCGCCCTCGATCCAGCCCAGTCCACGCGTGGCGCCGTGTTCAAGCCCGCGCGTGGCCAGCAATTGCATCCCCACGCAAATGCCGAGGAACGGCACGCCGTGGTCCAGCACGCGCTCTTCCAGCGCTTCGACCATGCCCGGAATGCCGCGCAACCCCTTGGCGCAGGCCTTGAAGCTGCCGACGCCCGGCAGCACAATCCGCCGCGCGCCACGCACCAGGTCCGGATCTGAGGTAACGGCGATATGTTCCGCACCAGCGGCCTTCAGCGCGTTGTGCACCGAGTGAAGGTTGCCCGCGCCGTAATCGATCAGGGCCAGAGCTTCAGCCATATTGTTGTTCCGCACGCCCGTCCGGGCGCGCGACCTCCTCGCTCAAGCGATCAAAGATCGCATCGCTGCGGGCGGGCAGTCGCCCTTGCGGCTGCTTCGCAGCCGATTGGAGCTTACTAGCCACCCAGCTGTCCCTTGGTGGAAGGGATCGCCCCGCCCTTGCGCGGGTCAAGCTCTACCGCCGTGCGCATCGCGCGGGCGAAGCCCTTGTAGATGCTTTCGCAAATGTGGTGATTGTTGGTGCCGTAGATCAGTTCGACATGCAGCGTCAGCCCGGCCGTCTGCGACACCGAATGGAACCAGTGCTCGATCAGCTCGGTATCCCATTCGCCCAGCTTTTCCTGCGTAAAGCCGGCCCGCCACACGAAATACGGGCGCCCCGAGATATCGAGCGCGACGCGCGACAGCGTTTCGTCCATCGGCGAATAGGCGCTGCCATAGCGCCCGATCCCGCCCTTGTCGCCCAGCGCCTGGGTGATCGCCTGGCCCAGCGCCAGCGCGCTGTCTTCTGTCGTATGGTGCTGGTCGACATGCAGATCGCCGCTCACCTTCATGGTGACATCGATCAGCGAATGCTTGGAAAACTGTTCGACCATATGGTCGAGAAAGCCGATTCCGGTGGAAACGTCATATTTTCCAGTGCCATCGAGGTTCACCTCGACGAGAATCGCGGTTTCCGCAGTGTTTCGCTCGATCCGGGCAGTGCGCATGTGCGCGCTATAAGCGCTCTTTGCCCGTGTGCAAGCACTGCGCACGACAACTGCGATGTCGATTGCCGCTTGACCGCAGCCGCGCACAGCGTCACGATTCAGGCGATATGAGTGATGAAACGCCAGACAGCCTGATCCCCTACGACGAGATCGTGCAGGAAGCGCTGCGCGCCGTGGTGGGCCGCGTGCTGGGCGAAATCGTGCAAGGCGGCAGCGAACTGCCCGGCAACCACCATTTCTACATCACCTTCAAGACCGGCGCGACGGGCGTTTCGATCCCGCCGCATTTGCGCGAACGTTTCCCGGATGAAATGACGATTGTGCTGCAGAACAAGTTCTGGGACCTGCAGGTAAGCGAGGACGGCTTTTCGGTCGGGCTCAGCTTCAACCAGGTCCCGGCGAAGCTTTCGATCCCGTTCAGCGCGATCACCGCTTTCGTCGATCCGGCGGTCGATTTCGGCCTGCAGTTCCAGGCGACCGTCGCCGAGATGGAACCCGAAGCGCACGAAGACGCGGAAAATGACGGTGAGGGCGACACGCCGGACGGCAGCGATGACGGCTCCAACGTGGTCACGGTTGATTTCGGCCGCAAGAAATAGGTCGATTGCGCGGCCCGCCGCACTTGATTCCTGACCCCGCTTTGCGCCAACAGCGCTCATGGCTGACCAAGATACCCTGCATCGCCGCGGACTGATGTTCATCCTGTCTTCGCCTTCGGGCGCGGGCAAGACGACGATATCGCACATGCTGCTGATGGCGGACGAGGAGATCCAGCTATCGGTTTCAGCCACCACCCGCCCGCGCCGCCCCGGCGAAGTTGACGGCGTCGACTACCATTTCGTGAGCGATGAAAAATTCGACCAGATGGTCGCCGAAGACGACTTCTACGAATGGGCGCATGTCTTCGGGTACCGCTATGGCACGCCCAAGGGCTATATCCGCAAAGGGCTGAAAGAGGGCCAGGACTTCCTGTTCGATATCGACTGGCAGGGCACCCAGCAGCTCTACCAGAAAGACCAGCAGGACGTGGTCAGCGTGTTCATCCTGCCGCCCAGCCTGCCCGAGCTACGGCGTCGGCTGGAAAGCCGGGCGCAGGACAGCCAGCAGGTGATCGACAGCCGGATGGAGCGCGCGCGCAGCGAAATCAGCCATTGGGCCGAATACGATTACGTCGTGATCAACGACGACGTGGACGAATGCTTCGTCAAGGTGCGCGAAATCCTGCATGCCGAACGGATGCGGCGCACCCGCCAGACCGGGCTGATCCCGTTTGTGCGTGGATTGATGGCCTAGCGCGCAGGCGGTTCGGGCGCTCTTTGCCCTCAAAGGAAAGGGGCGGACCGAAGCCCGCCCCTGCCGATAAGCGGATAATCTCCGATAATCAGATACCGTCAACGCTCTTGCTGACGAGGATGTTGACCGACACCCGGCGGTTCTGCGCGCGGCCAGCTTCCGTTTCATTGTCCGCCAGCGGATCGGACTCCGCCATGCCGGTCGGCGAAAGCATGCGCCAGGGAGCCCAGCGGCACTTCTGCTGCAGGAAGTTCACGACGCGGCCCGCGCGCTTCTCGCTCAGTTCCTGGTTGTAGTCTTCATTGCCAACCGAATCGGTGTAGCCGACGACCAGCAGCAGCGCATTGTCCATCGCTTCGGCTTCGGAAGCCGCTTCGCACAGTTCACGCTCGGCGCTGGGCGAAAGGTTCCACTTGCCGGTGTCGAAATAGACGTTGGTCGTGCCTTTGATGTTGTACTTGTCGATATCCGCCATGCGGCCGCGCAGTGCTTCGGTGGCAGCGGCATTCTCGGCGATGGCAGCTTCATTCTCGCCAAAGCGCTGGTCGGTGCCGTTGCGGATCATCGCTGCGGTTTTCAGGTCCTTGCTCTTGAGCGCGATCTTGCTGGCGACCAGACCGCCTTCCCATTGCACGGTCGAAACCGTGACCGGCAGGCCGTTAAGCAGCGAATCGGCGCCCAGCTTCTCGCGGCTGAGCCCCAGGAAGCCACCGCTGGTGCGAATTTCGGTCGCAGGGGCAACGTTAAAGACCGTCGCGCCGCCGCCTGGCGTGGTGACCTGCACGCGGTTGCCGTTGCGCGCCGTGATGAAGCCTTCGAGTTCCGGCCCGTCAGGCAGGGCATCAAGATCGGTCGGCAGCGAGCCATAAACATCGATCTGGGTTTGCCCGCCATCGGCCGTCTGGGCTGAGAGGGTACCGGTTGCCGGGATGGCAACCAGGGCCAGCGCCGCGAGCGCCGCCGGTCGTGTCGAGATAGAAATCATTCAATTACTCCTTCAATCCTCATCAGCCGGTCTCGCACATGCACGACCTACAGGCGACCGTCCCCCCACCATGGCACGTCCGGCTGTCAAAACCCCCTAAAAATCTCCTTCAAGGCGTGCGCCCAACAGGCACATATCTGACGCACTTGACGTTCTGCGTGTTCGGAGAAACCTTTCTGGCAGATGAACGAGACGGGCCTGCCCCGCCATTGCGAGGGTGGCTTGAGGCGGGCCTGCGGCGAACCGAAAGTTGCTGCATCCCCCAGCCACAGGCCTGACGAGCATGTTCGCATGATCAGCCAAAAGTGTGAACCTGCGCCAAGGTTCGAAAGAATCGCCCTGCCATCGGGCGTCTCACATCCACCGCTGCGCCCTCGAGTCTGGCTCAAGGCCGCGTGCGCGCTTTGCCTTGGGCAATAAAAAAGGCCCCACAAAGGGGGCCTTTCAAATTTGATTGGACTTCGACTTAAGCGAAAATCCAGTCCCAAATCGAACGCAACATGACCCAGACTCCTTTTGCAAATGGAGCCTAGGAAATAAATTAACCATGCTTGTTTGTAAACTGTTAACCTTAACCGCTACGCTGCAAACCGTTATCCCTCTGTAATCGCATGGTTTCCTGCAAGAGCGGGAGCGTTTGCGGGCGGGCAATGCAATAGCCCTGGCCCAGGTCACCGCCCATATTTCTTAAGATTTCAAGGGTCGCGAGGTCCTCGATTCCCTCAGCTACCGAGACGAGTCCCAAACCGCTGGAAAGACTGAGCATGTTTTCGACGATCGTGCGCGCGGAACGGTCATTGGTTAGGGCGCTGACGAACATCCGATCGATCTTCAGTTCAAAGAATGGCAAGCGATACAGCGCATCCAGGTTGGCGGATGAAATACCAAAGTCGTCGATAGAGAAACGGATGCCTGAATTGCCAAGTCGCTCCATAATGTCGCGAGCAACAGCGAAATCCTCGATGCGGGCGCTTTCCGTTACTTCGATAATGATATCGGCGGGGTCGGCGCCGGATTCAGCAAGCGCAGTCTCGATCATATCGGCGATCCGGTGGTCGACGAACTGGATGGCTGAGACGTTGGCCGACACACGCGCCGGCAGTCCCTTTTCTCGCAGCGACCGGGATGCGGCAAAACTGAGGCCGAGCAGCCGCTTTGTCAGTTCATCGAGTCGCCCAACGCGCTCGCATTGAAGGATGAACCGGGCGGGAGAGATTTCGCCTCGCTCCTCATCAACCCAGCGGGCCAGCGCCTCAGCGCCGATAATCCGGCCGGACTGCAGTTCGATCTGGGGTTGCAGCTTGATCGAAATGCGGTTCTCGGTGAGGGCCTGTTCGAGGCGTGCCTGAAGCGAATAATCCCAGGTTTCGCTGTCGGCCTCGAAATTGGTGATGATGAAGACGGGGCGATACGCCTCGCGCGCCTGGTCAGCTGCGGCGATCGCCGAGCTGATCCGGCTGGATGGCGACTTGTTCTTCGAATGGTCGACACCGATCGTCATGGAAAGATCAAGCGTGCGCTTCGAGACGGAAACAGCTTGCGATGCAACCGCGCGCAAGCCCTCGAGATGCGATTTCAGGTCAGGATAATCTTGCGCGCGAACCAGGAAGCCAAAGTATTTGCCGCCGTCATGATAGACAGTGTGCTGCGTATCGCCAAGGTTCAGCCGGGTGGCGACCTGGCGCATGTACTGGCGCTGTTCGCTTTGGCTGAGGGTCGCCAGCACCGCGTCAAGGCGTGCCACCTTTGCCACGACGATAGCAAATGCAGCGACATCTTCCTGGCATTCGAGATCTCGGCGCAAGGCCGCAAAGTTCGGCAACTTGCTGCGCGGATCGATAAAGATATGCCGGCGCCGGTAATTGTAGATTGCGCGCAATGTCGCATAGAAGGTGCCGAGAAAAAGCGCCTCCGATAGCATTACGCGCAAGCCAAGATAGGCGCTGAGAACAAAGAAAGTGACGAGGGCAGCTACCCAGAGCCCATACACCAGCATTCGGTTGCGCCGCCCACGCACTATCCCGAGACCCAGCAGGAGCAGCAAGCCGAATGCAGCAATTGTTATCGATGACCCAACAAACTGCCCTGAATTGCGCAGCGCGGTCTCCGCCGCCACAATCTGGATCAGGCCAGCGGATACATCGCCATAGTTCGCATCAGGAGCCTTGATCGCGCGCCTGTCGCGTCCACTTCCCCAGATGACCACGGTTTTGTCTTGCACAGCATTCAGTGCCAGGCCGTTGCCTCTTGCGAGTTCGGATAGGTCGATCTGGGGAACCTGGCTTGTGTCGACGGAATAGTCGGGAAAAATCGCTTCTGTCGTAGCGCCGCCATGGGCAATCACATTCCAGACCGCAGGATAGGCAGACCTTCCGTCCGAATACTCCGACTCGATGCCCCAAACAAACCCAAGGAAGTCCGGCTGGATATCGCTGGCGGCGATACGCATCCCCCGCTCGAAGAACTCACTTCCATCTTCGATCAGCCGGTTTTCATCGATATCGTCGCGGATCGGCCGCGACAGGATGACACGCTCCCTGTTGCGCTCCAGCGCCAATCGCAGGTCGCGATCGACCCTGGAATTGCCGCTCAACTGCATCGGAGTATCGATGACGATCCGGCTGACGCCTGCCTGGCTCATGCGATCGAAGCGCGTTACCGAGATGCCGATTGAACTCGGCACCGGTTTTGTCGGACCGATCCGAGCGCTCCGTCACGAGTACAATTTCGCCACTCGGACTATGATTGAATAGCTTGGACTGCAGCGACCAGATAGTAACATCGATCGGGCGCAAGATCGTGATGAACGCCGCCATCGCCGCAACGACGATCGCGATGACCGCGTGCCGCAGCCGCTCGTTCACAAAGAATCTTTGTACCAGTTCCAGCAAAACATGTTCCCTCAACCGGTCCTGTCATAACCAGTTAAGGTAAACGGAACCTTCCCTTTGCCCTCGCAGGAACGGCACATGGCGATTTGCTGGCAGCCTTTGGAGCACGAGCCCCGTTGCGGCGTGCGTTGGTGCCGGACAGGGATTGTTTGTTATGGTTATTTTACAGTGCTTTGCGCGCAGGCCGGCACAGGCTGGAATGGCGCAGGTGGAATAGCAGTAAACTTAGTGCCCGCCTGCCGGGTCGTTAAAATAATCCGGCAGATAGGCGTTTACCACGCCGCCATCGACGATCACGGTCTCTCCGACGACATAATCGCCCGCTCGGCTGCACAGGTAAATCGCCGCCGCCGCCATGTCTTCTGCGGTGCCGATCCGCTTCGCCGGGATGCCCGCAGCCGAAGCCTCAGGAGCATTCTTCGCCGCCTTGTTCATCTCGCTCGGGAAAGCGCCCGGCGCGATCGAACTGACGACGATATTGTCCTTGATAAGCCGCGCGGCCACGCGGCGGGTCAATTGCACCACGCCCGCCTTCGAAGCCTGGTAGGCGTAGGTTTCCCACGGATTGATGCGGAAACCGTCGATCGAAGAGACGTTGATCACCTTGGCCGGGCGGCCTGACGAGGCCGATGCGACCAGCAGCTTGTGCAGCTTCTGGGTCAGGAAAAACGGGGTCTTGACGTTGAGGTCCATCGTGCGGTGCCAGCCCGCCTCGCTGAACTCGAGGTAATCCTGCCCCCAGGCCGCACCCGCATTGTTGATCAGGATATCGAGCTGGCTTTCACGCGCGGCGATCGCATCGGCGAGCTGCTGCATCCCGTCCATCTGCGACAGGTCGGCCGGAATGCCGATCACCCGATCGGCGCCGAATTCGTCGATCGTCTCCTGCATCTGCTCGACCTTGCGGGCCGAGATGTAGACCCGCGCACAGCCCGCCGCGAGCAGGCCCTCGACGAACATCTTGCCGATCCCGCGCGAGCCGCCGGTGACGAGCGCGATGCGCCCGTCGAGGCCGAAGAGTGATTGGATATCCATTGCTCTGATCCCCTCAGTACCCGCTCAGCTCGGCCACGCGGTTGGCGTGGTAATAGGCATCGCCCAGGAACTCCTGCAGCGCGCGGTCGCGCTTCATGTAGAGCCCGATGTCATATTCGTCGGTCATGCCGATCCCGCCGTGCATCTGCACGCCTTCCTTGACCGCAAGGCCAGCCGCCTTGGCAACCTTGGCCTTGGCGACCGAGGCCATCAGATCGGCCTTCTCGCTGCCCGCGTCGAGCAGTTGCTGGGCCTTGATCACCGCCGCACGCGCGATCTCGACTTCGGAATAGAGGTGCGAGGCACGGTGCTGCAGCGCCTGGAATTCGCCGATCAGCCGCCCAAACTGCTTGCGCTGCTTGAGATAGTCGATCGTCATGTCCATCGCACCGCGGGCGACACCCACGCCTTCGGCGGCAGAACCGACCCGGCCCGCCATCAACAGCGCATTGAGCACTTCACGCCCGCCATCGACTTCGCCGATCACCGCATCGCCATCGAGTTCGACATTGTCGAAAGTGGTATGCGTCGCCATCGAACTGTCGACCAGCCGCACGGCGTTATGGTTCATGCCCGCCGCATCCTTGGGCACTGCAAACAGCGTGACGCCGTCAGCATCGCTGTCGCTGCCCGAAGTGCGCGCGGCGACCACGATCATGTCGGCGCTCGCGCCATGGATCACGAAGTCCTTCTTGCCCGACAGCTTGAAGCCGTTGCCCGAGCGTTCGGCCTTGCACGCGATCCGCTCGGGCCGGTGCTTGGCGCCTTCGTCCACCGCAACCGCAAACACGCTGTCGCCCGAAACGAGCCCGGGCAGGTAGCGCCCGCGCAGGTCTTCGCTGGCGTGCTTCAGCGCCGTCGCCGCCAGTACCGAGCTGGTCAGGAACGGCGAAGGGGTGAGGTTGCGCCCGATTTCCTCGAGCACGATCCCGGCTTCGACATGGCCCATGCCCAGCCCGCCGTCTTCCTCGCCCACCAGGATGCCGGTGAAGCCGAGTTCGGCCATCTGCTTCCACAGCGCGTGGCCGAAGCCGTCCTTGCATTCGCGGTCGCGCCAATGGCGCAGCTGCTTGGCGATGGCGCCTTCCTCGGCCATGAACTGGCTCGCGGTTTCGGCCAGCATCGCCTGGTCTTCATTATGATACAGCGGCATGGATCAGGCTCCCGGCAGGTCGAGAATGCGTTTGGAAATGACGTTCAGCATGACTTCGCTGGTGCCGCCTTCGATCGAATTGGCCTTGGTCCGCAGCCAGTTGCGCGCCGGCTTGCCGCCGTCGGTGTCATCGCTGTCCCACTCCAGGCTGCGCGATCCGCCCACGCTCATCATCAGCTCGTGGCGGCGCTTGTTGAGCTCGGTCCCGGCATATTTCATCATGTTGGGCTGCGCCGGATGCGCCTTGCCGACCTTGATCTCGTCGAGGAACTTCTCGCCCATGCAGGCATAGGCCAGCGCATCGACATCGAACATCGCCAGCTCGGCACGCAGGATCGGGTCAAGCTCGCCACCTTCCTTGGCAGTAGCGCGCTTCATCGCCGCACCGATCGCCGCGGTACGGTCGCCGCCGCCCGCGCCCGAGATCATCTCGCGCTCGTGGCCAAGCAGGTACTTTGCGACGTCCCAGCCGCGGTTGATCTGCCCCACAAAGCCGGGGCAATCCTCGCCATAGCTCTTGGGCACGGCCACATCGTCGAAGAAGGTTTCGCAGAACGGGCTGTTGCCGCTGATCAGCTTGATCGGCTTGGTGGTGACCCCGGGCGTCTCCATGTCGAACAGCATGAAGGTGATGCCCTGGTACTTGTTATCCTTGTCGGTGCGGACGAGGCAGAAAATCCAGTCACACTTGTCGGCATAGGAGGTCCAGATCTTCTGGCCGTTGACCACCCAGTGATCGCCCTTGTCTTCGCCGAAAGTCTGCATCGAGACGAGGTCGGAGCCGCTGCCCGGTTCCGAATAGCCCTGGCACCAGCGAATTTCGCCGCGCGCGATCTCGTTGAGGAAGCGCTGCTTCTGGCCTTCGGTGCCGAAGTGCAGCAGCGCCGGGCCAAGCATCCAGATGCCGAAGCTCGACAGCGGCGGGCGGGCGTTGATGCGGCTCATTTCCTCGCGCAGCACCTTCGCCTCGGCCGGATTGAGGCCAGCCCCGCCATATGCCTTGGGCCAGGCGGGGACGGTGTAGCCCTTGGCCACGCAAGCTTCGAACCACGCCTTCTGTGCGTCGCTCTTGAAGCTGGCGTTGCGCCCGCCCCAGTAAACATCGTCTTCGTCACGCACCGGTTCGCGCATTTCGGGGGGGCAATTGGCTTCAAGCCAGGCGCGAGTTTCGCTGCGGAAGCTATCCAGATCGGACATGTCCGACTCTCCTCTCATGTCTCCTGATTGACGCTTACGTTAGGGGCATTGACGGGTTGCAAGCAAGGACGGATTTCGCGGCGAAGTGCTCACTGGCCATGCCGTAGCGTCAGCGTGTTTACGTTGACGGGGCCGCGCGTTCGCTTACGCTAACGTCAATCGAGAGGAGAGGCTTGATGAGTGGTTTCGCGATGATTCGCTGCGCCGGAGGCCTGGCGGCGTGAGCCTTGTCACAGGCTCCCTGCAGCTGCGGCTGAAGCTGATCCACGGCTTCGGCGCAGTCGCGTTCGGAGTGAAGGATTCGGGCTTCAGCTTCTTCCTGCTGCTCTATTACAACCAGGTGCTGGGCATGGACGCAGGCGTGGTCAGCCTCGCCTTGCTGGTGGCGCTGCTGGTGGATGCCGTGGTCGATCCGATCCTGGGCCATCTGTCCGACCGGACCTACACACGCTGGGGCCGTCGGCTGCCATGGCTGTATCTCGCGCCGATCCCGCTGGCCTTCGCCTGGATCGCACTGTGGTCGCCGCCGGGTGCCGAGCCGCCGACCTTCTGGGGCCTGTTGGGCATCGCGGTGGTCGTGCGGGTGCTGCTGTCGGCCTGCGAAGTGCCCTCGGTCAGCCTGCTGCCAGAGATTACCGCCGACTATGACGAGCGCACCACGCTGTTCCGCTATCGCTATCTGTCGGGCTGGTCGGGCGGGATCCTGATGATGGTGCTGGCCTACACCGTTTTCATGCCGGGGCCGGAGGGACTGCTGCAGCGCGACGGTTACGCGCTATTCGGGATTTTCGGCGCCATCCTGATGGCCGTTTCAGTGATGGGCTCCGCCTTCGGGCAGCACCGCCTTGTTGCCGGTTATCCGGCAACCAAGCCTCCGCCATTCTCGCTCAAGACAGCTTTTTCGGAAATTATCGAGGCCTTCAGCGAACGTGCTTTCGTCATTTTCGCGCTAGGCGGGCTGGCTGCCTATGTCAGCCAGGGCATGTCGTTCTCGATGACGAATTATCTCAATGTCTTCGTGTGGCAGTTCGACCGCGCAGCCCTGACGGCATTCCCCGGCATCCTGTTCCTGTCTGTCGTGCTGATGTTCTTCATCGTCAGCCCCATGCACCGCCGCTTCGGCAAGCCCAAAAGTGCCGCGATCGGTGCGCTTTCGGCACTGGTTCTGTTTCTGCTGCCTTATGGCTTGTTGCTGTCAGGGGTGTGGCCGCAAGTCGGCACCTGGGCCTCCACCGGGCTGTACCTGGCGCTACACCTGCTGGGCAACACGATGGGGATCGTGGTGATGATTTCCGCATCGTCGATGATTGCAGAGATCGTCGAAGCATATCTGGAAAAGACCGGGCGGCGTGCCGAGGGCGCGTTCTATTCCGGCAACTGGCTGGTCCAGAAGTGCGCCACCGGGCTTGGCATCTTCCTGACCGGCCAGATCGTCGCCGCTTCGCAGCTGCCCTTCGACGCTGTTCCGGGCGCGATCGAGCAGGCTGTGATCGTAAAGATGATCGCGCTCTATTGCGGAGCGAGTATCGTACTGGCCTGTATCGCGGCCTATTGGCTGGGCCGCTTCCCGATCAGCCGGCATGAGCACGAAACGCGACTTGCCACGCTCAACGCGGCCGCGCGCGCCGATCCCGACGCGCATGCGATAACCCCGTGACATTGTACAAATGAGAGCTTGGCGCGGCGGATTGGCTCTGCCACGGTCGCCCCAACAGATTCGATTGCAAATCAGGACTTGAGAGGAACGCCCCCATGGATTTCGAACCCACCGAACGGCAGCAATACTGGCGCAATCGGGTGCGCGACTTCATCGAGAGCCACGTGCGCCCCGCAGTTCCCACCTACAAGGCGCAGGATGCCGAGGGCGAGCGCTGGAAGGTGATCCAGGTGGTCGAAGACCTCAAGGCCAAGGCCAAGGCCGAAGGCATCTGGAACCTGTTCATGCCGCCGCGCAATGACAGCCACCACCATGTCGACGACACGTTCGAATTCGAAGGGCCAGGCCTGACCAACCTCGAATATGCGCTCTGCGCGGAGGAAATGGGCCGCATCGGCTTTGCCAGTGAAGTGTTCAACTGCTCCGCGCCGGACACCGGCAACATGGAAGTGTTCCACCGCTATGGCACGGCTGAGCAGAAGGAAGAATGGCTGCGCCCGCTGATGAACGGCGAAATCCGTTCGGCCTTCCTGATGACGGAGCCCTATACCGCCTCCTCTGACGCAACCAATATCGAATGCCGGATCGAGCGCGACGGTGACCACTACGTCATCAACGGTCGCAAGTGGTGGTCATCCGGCGTGGGCGATCCGCGCTGCAAGGTGGCGATCGTGATGGGCAAGACGGACTTTTCCGCCGGGCGCCACGCCGCGCAATCGATGATCCTGATGCCGATGGACGCGCCGGGTGTGAACATCCTGCGCCACCTCCCGGTGTTCGGATATGACGACGCCCCGCACGGCCACATGGAAGTCGAGCTGAAGGACGTGCGCGTGCCCGTGACCAATATGCTGCTGGGCGAAGGGCGCGGCTTCGAGATCGCGCAGGGCCGCCTTGGCCCGGGCCGCATCCATCACTGCATGCGCACCATCGGCGTCGCCGAGGAAGCGCTCGCCAAGATGTGCCGCCGCCTGCAAGAGCGCGAAGCGTTCGGCAAGCCGATCTACAAGCATTCGGTGTGGGAAGAGCGGGTTGCCCGCGCCCGGATCGATATCGACATGACCCGCCTGCTCTGCCTGAAAGCGGCCGACATGATGGACAAGGTCGGCAACAAGAGCGCCAAGCAGGAAATCGCCATGATCAAGGTCCAGGCGCCCAATATGGCGCTACGGATCATTGACGATGCGATCCAGGCGCATGGCGGCGGCGGCGTGTCGGACGATTATGGCCTCGCCAATGCCTATGCCCACCAGCGCACTTTGCGGTTGGCTGACGGGCCGGACGAAGTCCACGCCCGCTCGATCGCGCGGATGGAATTCGCCAAGCACATGCCGCAGCCCGGGCCGACCGCCAACGCCCTGCGCGATGGCAAGGCGCCGACAATGGGCGAGGCGGGCTTCAGCTCGGGCGATATGGGCGTGGCGCGTTAAGGGAGCGGACCATTGGCAAAAGCAGCCATTCTTGAACAACCCGGCCAAGGCCTCGTCATCGGCGAGGTCGAGCTGGCCGATCCCGGCCCGCATGAGGTTCTGATCGACACCAAGGCCTGCGGCCTGTGCCATTCGGACCTGCATTTCATCGACGGCGCCTATCCCCACCCGCTGCCGGCCATTCCCGGCCATGAGGCGGCAGGCGTGGTGCGCGCGGTGGGCAGCGAAGTGAAGACAGTGAAGCCGGGCGACCACGTGGTCTCCTGCCTCAGCGCCTTCTGCGGGCATTGCGAATTCTGCGTAACAGGTCGGATGGCGCTGTGCATGGGCGCCGACACGCGGCGGGGATCGGGCAGCGCGCCGCGCATTACCCGCGCCGATGGCTCGCCTGTGATGCAGATGCTCAACCTTTCGGCCTTCAGCGAACAGATGCTGATCCACGAACATGCCTGCGTGGCGATCGACAAAGATATGCCGCTTGACCGTGCCGCCGTGATCGGCTGCGCGGTGACGACCGGCGCGGGGACGATCTTCAATGCGGCCAAGGTGGTACCTGGCGAGACCGTGGCTGTCATCGGTTGCGGCGGCGTCGGCCTGGCGGTGATCAATGCCGCGAAAATCGCCGGCGCGGGCAAGGTGATCGCCGCCGATCCGATCCCGGAAAAGCGCGAGCTGGCCAAGGCGCTGGGCGCGACCCACACGGTTGACGCCATGGCGCCCGATGCCGCCAAGCAGATCATCGAAATTTCCGGTGGCGGCGTGCATTACGGGATCGAAGCGGTGGGCCGGCAAGCCTCGGCAGACCTGGCCGTCGCCTCGCTCCGCCGCGGCGGCACGGCGATCATCCTGGGCATGATGCCGCTCGACTGCAAGGTCGGCCTCGGCGCGATGGACCTGCTCGGCGGCAAGAAGCTGATGGGCGCGCTGATGGGGATGAACCATTTCCCGGTCGACCTGCCGCGCCTGGTTGATTTCTACATGCGCGGGCTGCTCGATCTCGATACGATCATCGCCGAGCGGATCCCGCTGGAGCAGATCAACGAGGGCTTCGACAAGATGCGCAGCGGCCATTCGGCGCGCAGCGTGGTGGTGTTCGACTGATGGCGCAGGATCCCGCTCCGATCGATTTCGACAAGGAAATGGTCGGCACGGTCGAAGTGCCGGAGAAGGACCGGCTAGACCTTGATCGGCTGACCGAATGGTTCGAAGCCAATGTCGAAGGCTTTGCCGGGCCGATCAGCTACACCAAGTTCAAGGGCGGCCAGTCGAACCCGACCTACCGCATCGACACGCCCGACGCTTCCTACGTGCTGCGCCGCCAGCCCTTCGGCAAGCTGCTGCCCAGTGCGCACGCGGTCGACCGCGAATATGCGGCGATGACCGGCCTTTACCCGACCGGCTTCCCCGTACCGCGCACTTTTGGCCTGTGCGAGGATACCGAGGTGATCGGCGCCAAGTTCTTCGTGATGAGCATGGCCAATGGGCGCAGCTTGTGGAACGGCGCCTTGCCGCAATACTCGAAGGACGAGCGCCGCGAAATCTACCACGCGCTGATCGACACCATGGCGGACCTGCACCTCAAGGACCCGCAGGCGATCGGCATGGGCGATTATGGCAAGCCGACCGATTATTGCGCGCGCCAGATCAGCCGCTGGACCAAGCAGTACAAGCTATCGGAAACCGAGCACCAGCCGAATATGGAACGGCTGATCGAGTGGCTGCCTGAAACGATCCCGCCGCAGCACAATTCCAGCGTGGTGCATGGCGACTATCGGCTCGACAATGTGATCTTCCATAAGACCGAGAACCGGATCATCGCGGTGCTCGACTGGGAGCTGTCGACGCTGGGCGATCCGATTGCGGATTTCAGCTATCTGATGCTCAACTGGCACAATCCGGCCGATGGCCGCGCGGGCCTGCTAGGGCTGGATTTGGAAGAACTGGGTATCCCCAGCCAGCAGGAAGCGGTCGAGCGCTATGTCGCGCGCACGGGTTATCCCGTTCCGCCGATGGACTGGTATTTCGCCTACAACCTGTTCCGGCTGGCCGGCATCATGCAGGGGATCAAGAAGCGCGTGATTGACGGCACGGCATCGTCTGCCCATGCCAGGCAAATGAGCGAGCGCGTGACCCCGCTGATTGAGCGGGCTTACGAGTTCGCGTTGTCGGCGGGAATGCCCGAATAGCCGCGATCAGAAGCCTGCACTGAAACTAACCATCGCGCCAACATCGGCGGGCGCATTGCTATAGTGCCCGGGCTGGTGGCGGTAGAACAGGCTCGCCCCGCCGCGCCCGCGCATCACCGGCCCCTGCCAGGCCAGTTCGCCGACTATTTCGCGGCCATCGGGCGCAAACGAAAAGCGCTGGATCGCATAGCCCGGCGTTTCGCTGGCATAGTCATAGCTGGTCGGCAGGTTTACGCGCAGCCCGCCATGTTCAACCCGCAGCGGCTGGCTGACACGAAGGCCCAGGCTGTCACCAGTCGCCAGCACATTGCTGCGCGTTACGTCGATGGCCCAGCCATGGCTGAACATGCGCGATCCCTGCGCGATGACATCGCCGGATCGCGCGCGCGTGAGCCCCACGCGCGTCGCCCCGCCCAGGGTCCAGTCGGTGCCAAGCTGCCACTGCGCCGCTCCATCGACAAACCACGTGTCGGCACCGTGCTGACCCAGCGCCGGGTTGAACCATGCACCCAGCACGCTGCGGTCTTCCTGCAGCCAGCTTAGCCCCAGCGTCGCCGCCAGCGCTCCCATCTTGCGATCGAATGCCAGGCCGAAGCTTTGCACCGGCAACCGCTCGCGCTGCCGGTCCAACACCTCCGAAAGCCGCGGGGCATAGTTTTGCCGCACCTCGCCGCGCTCGGCATGAAAGGTCACGCCCCAAGTTCCAACCTGCTGCCGCAGCGCCAGCGCCGTATCGCCTTGCTGGAGGAAGCCGGTGTCGCGCTGCACCCCCGGTGCGATCCGAAAAGCCGCTCCCGAACGGCCCTGGAGCTGCGCCACCAGCCCGTCGGCATCCTGCGCTATTGCCAGGCCGATCTGTGTGCCCGGTGCGATCCGCGCGGCAATCCGTGCGGCCAGCACCCGTGCGCTTTCCGCTTCATCGGTTGTCAGGCGCAGGAACTGGTCCGCTCCGGACCGGTCGCTGACCTGGAAAGCCAACGCCACGTCGCGCCCGCCCGCCGCCAGCGATCGGCCATATTGCGCAACGGCGCCATGCAAGCGAGGAACCACGGAGGCTCCCGCCATTCCGGCACCAAGTTCCAGATTGTAGGCGCGGCGATATCGATCGGTGACAATGGTCGAAAGCGAGCCCCGGCCCAGCGCATCGCCCATGGCCGGTGAACCCACCGCTACCCGTTGGTCCAGCGCGAAGGCTGCAGATTGGCCGGCAATGGTCGTCGTTCCGGCCGGGGCCAAGGCGCGGGCGATGTCGAGGATACCGCGTCCGTAAAGCGCATCGGTGCCCGCCGATCCGGCATCGCGGGCGGAATCGAGCAGGATCTGGACGATCTGCGCGCCGGTAAGGTTGGGAAAGGCCTGCGCCAGCAAGGCAACGGCGCCCGACACCTGCGGCGCGGAAAAGCTGGTACCTGAAAAGAGCGTGACGAACTGCTGCCCGTTGACGTTTTCCACGAACAGGCGGCCGTTTTCATAGACGCAACAGATCCGCTCGCCGCGCGCGGAAAGATAAGATGCGGCAGCATTCCCTGCTCGATTGCTGAAGTCTGATAGCTGCCCGTTGGCATCGACCGAACCGACAATGATCACATTGTTCCCGCCCGCCTGCCGCAGGCTGGCGGCGAAAGGATCGGGCTGGTTCGGATCGATCCCAGGCTCGCTGCCGTCCCCGCCATTGCCCGCCGAGACCACAACCACAATTCCGGCGTTGGCGGCGCGTGCCACAGCATCGAGCACCGAACGTGACGCAGCGCCGCCCCCAAGGCTGAGATTGACGACTTTGGCGCCGCTGCTCACCGCTACATCAATGCCGCGCGCAATCGCCCGGTCATCGAACAGGCAGCTGAGCGAGGGGTCCTGCGGCGTATCATTGGCACAGCTGCCCGGAGTATCCGCCCGAAGCGCCAGCAACTGGGCGTTGAAGGCAATGCCCAGAATTCCGGTGTCGTCGCGCGCGGCAGCGGCCACCAGCGCCACGTTCGTGCCATGATCGTCCTCGCCATCGATCCCGCGGTTACCCGCGACATCGGCGGAGGCGGGATGAATGCGCCCCGCGAATTCGGGGCTGTCGCTGTCGATCCCGCTATCGACGATGGCAATGATCGATCCCGCGCCGGTTATCCCGGCCTGCCAGGCAGTGATCGCATTGTGGAAGCCGGGCCCATCGGATTCGCGGAATTCGCGCGTGTCAAAATTCGTCGGAGGCGGCGTCGGGGTGGGCGTTGGCGTCGGGACGGGCGTTGGAGTGGGCGTTGGTGTCGGAGTTGGCGGCGGCCGCGTGCTCGACGGTGCGGCTCCGCTTCCCCCGCCGCAGGCAGCAAGCAGCGCCAAGGCCGATATCGCTGGCAATAGGCGCACGCGCGCGAAGACAGGGGAGACAGCCGTGGGCATCGTGCGACCTTCCTAATCCCGCCCCCGTTAAGCGATAGCCATAGGTCCAAGGTTATCGGCGAAGCAAGATTTTCTGTGCGCCGGAAAGCTTGCCGGGCT
Source organism: Altererythrobacter sp. BO-6 (assembly GCF_011047315.1). Lineage (NCBI taxonomy): Bacteria > Pseudomonadati > Pseudomonadota > Alphaproteobacteria > Sphingomonadales > Erythrobacteraceae > Altererythrobacter > Altererythrobacter sp. BO-6. Next base: position 1,149,895 of record NZ_CP049259.1, read on the forward strand.
CCCTCACGCCCGCTAGCAGCGCTGAATTGCCACCAACGTCCTGCGGAGTACCCACACATGTCCAGCGAACTCGCCAGCGCGATCGAACAGGCGTGGGAGCGCCGCACCGAAATCACGCCCGCAGACCAGGACGTGCGCGCCATCGTCGACGAAGCCATCGGTCTGCTCGACAGCGGCGGCGCGCGCGTGGCCGAACCTGACGGCAATGGCGGCTGGAAGGTCAACCAATGGCTGAAGCAGGCTGTGCTGCTCTCGTTCCGGCTGAACAACAACCGCGTCATGGAAGGCGGATCGGCCGGCGAAGCAGCCTATGACAAGGTGCCGAGCAAATTCGCCGGCTGGGGCGACAACCGCTTTAGCGAAGCGGGTTTCCGCGTGGTGCCCGGCGCGGTGGCGCGGCGTGGCAGCTTCATCGGCAAGGGCGTCGTGCTGATGCCCAGCTTCGTCAACATCGGCGCCTATGTCGATGAAGGCACGATGGTCGACACCTGGGCCACGGTCGGATCCTGCGCGCAGATCGGCAAGAATGTGCATATTTCCGGCGGCGCCGGGATCGGCGGCGTGCTTGAGCCGCTCCAGGCCGGGCCAGTCATCATCGGCGACGGCGCCTTCATCGGTGCCCGTGCCGAAGTGGCAGAAGGGGTTCGCGTGGGCGAAGGCGCGGTGCTTTCCATGGGCGTTTACCTGGGCGCATCGACCAAGATCATCGACCGCGCCACGGGCGAAATCCACCGCGGCGAAGTGCCGCCCTACGCGGTGGTCGTGCCCGGATCGCTGCCCGGCAAACCACTGCCGGACGGGTCGCCCGGCCCGTCGCTCTATTGCGCGGTGATCGTCAAAACGGTCGATGCGCAGACCCGCGCCAAGACCGGGATCAACGAGCTTCTGCGCGACTGACCGGCAGTTTCGGAACGAAGATGACAGCGCCCCGTTGGCTAGGGTATGATTACCTCGAAAGGGAGGCCGTATGAGCTACAACAACGGTGACGAAATTCACATCGAAGACGATGACGCACGCGCAGCCGTCACTAACACGGGCCTGCGCTGGGTTTTGGCGATCGGGCTGTTGCTGGCGATCATCGCAATGACGCTGGTTTGGGTCATTCCCGCTCTTACCGCCTGAGCCCTAGCCTCCGGTCACAACCGTTTCGATTGCCGGTGCACCGCGCTGGCTGGCAGCATAGGCTTCCGCTCCGCGCAAGGCGCGCAGAGCGTTGCGCAGCGAAATCTTTTCCAGGTCGGCCTGGCTGTATCCGCGCCGGGCAAGCTCCACGAACAGCGCGGGATAGCCGCTGACATCCTCAAGCCCGGGGGGCGCAAACGGGATGCCGTCATAATCGCCGCCAATCCCGATATGGTCGATACCGGCCACTGCGCGGACATGATCGATGTGATCGGCGACGTCGCGGACGGATGCTTGCGGCAAGGGATTGCGATCGTCCCATAGCTTCAAGCCTTGCTCGACCTGCTCCGGCTGGCCTTGCCACAGCGCCTCGAGCCGCGCCTTTTCCGCATCGCGATTGGCATTCCATTGGCGCGCGGGTTCGCTGAGGAAGCCGGGCACGAAGGTCACCATGACAATGCCGCCGTTAGCGGGCAGGCGCTGAAGCACGCTGTCCGGGACATTGCGGGCATGGCCATTGAGTGCACGCGCGCTCGAATGGCTGAAGATCACCGGAGCCTTCGCCACATCAAGCACATCATGCATGGTCTTCTCGCTGACATGGCTGAGGTCCACCTGCATGCCCAGGCGGTTCATTTCGCGGATCACGTCCCGCCCGAAATCGGTCAGCCCGTTATGCGCAGGCGCATCGGTGGCGCTGTCGGCCCAGGGCGTGTTCTTCGAATGGGTCAGCGTCATGTAGCGCGCGCCCAGATCATACATCTGGCGCAGGACGCCCAGGCTGGAGCCGATCGAATGGCCGCCTTCCATGCCCATCAGCGAGGCGATCTTGCCTGCGGCCAGCGCGGATTCGACATCGTCGGCGGTCAGCGCCAGCTGCAAATCGTCAGGATAGCGTTCGATCAGTCGCTTGGTGACGTCGATCTGCTCGATCGTCATCTGCACCGCCTCGGGCTCTTCAAGCGAAGCGGGCACATAGACCGACCAGTATTGCGCCCCCACCTTGCCTTCGCGCAACCGCGCGATGTCCGTATGCATCGCGGCGCGGCGCGGTTCGGTGCTTGCCGTATCCGTCGTATCGTGGAAGTCGAAGTCCGCGATGACATTGCCGAACCGCCCGCGCAGCTGGATCGGCACGTCGTTATGGCCGTCCATCACCGGTGCTGCCCGCAGTGCTGCCGCGGCGACCTCTTCCGGCGTTTGCGCTGCCAGCATGACGGGAGCGGCAAGCAGCAGGGTAGCCGCGATCATGGATACGGACTTCATCAAATTCTCCTGGAGTGTGTCGAGCAAGCGGATACGAACCTTACTGGCGCAGCCGCCAATGAAAAGCCTCTGGCCAAATTGCGGGCACAAAAAAGGGCGGCGCAGCTCCGCGAAGGGAACCGTGCCGCCCTTGTCTTTTGCCCAATGGCTTAGCTGAGGTGCTTGGACACCGCAGCGGTCATCTTGAACATCGAGATCTGCGCATTGCCGATCACCGCGCCAAGCTTGGCATCGGGATTGATCTGACGCTTGTCAGTCTTGTCCTGCAGGCCATTCGCCTTGATGTATTCCCACACCTTCGAAGTGACCTGGGCGCGGGTCATGGGACCCTTGCCAATCACTGCTTCAAGTGCATCCGACAGGTTCACGGGCTTTTGCAGCGCGTTTCCAGCCATGTTCAATTCCTTTCCATGTTATGGCCGTTACAATTCGAAGTCGTCATCACCCCAGTCTTCCTCGTCCTCCTGCGACCGGGTGTATTGGGCGACCAGCAACGCGCTGGCGACAACTTGCCCTTCCATTGCTGCGAGCAGGTCCGCCCGCGAAGCCCCAGGCATCAGGGTCAGCGGCAGTTCGAGCGCAAACAACTGGAATACGAAATGATGGGTCTCGCCCTCTGGCAGATCGGGCAGGAGCCATTCGGAATTGCCGAGCGCGTTCTTGCCGGTGCGCGGCGGAACTTCGCCCTCCAGCAGCTTGCCCCGCTGGCCAGGCAGGCCCCAGACCAGCCAATGGCAACGCGGATCATCGCCAGCAGAGGTGGCATCTTCCACGATCACGACCAGTTCCATCGCGCCGGGGGGCGGCGCGGTCCATTCAAGCGGCGGCGCGACCGCATCTTCCTCGTCAGCGGTGAAGCTGGGATCAAGCGCTTCGCCGGAACGGAACGCCGGACTGGTCAGCTGCAAACCGCCGCGCCCCAACGAACGCTCACTGCCAAGCCGCGCAATCGCCAGCCCGCCATGGCGAGCCGCGGGCGGCAAGGAAGCATGGAGCCAGTCAGGCAAAGCAGACACAGGTAGTCGATCCCTCTCGCGCAATATTCGAACACAAAACTAGGCGCTAAAGTCTGGTGTGACGAGGCGATTAAGGTGAATTTACCCCGCTTTTCGGGCTTAAACTGTGGGTAATTCGCCGGGTTGTCGCGATTTCGCAGGCCAAACGCCAAAATTGCGGGATTGCCGTGCGCGCAACGAGGCGGCATGTTGTCGCTTCTTCCCCCGCAACGGAAACGCGTTTCCGATCAATCGAAGAGGACTGTGATGGGTCTCGGTCGCACTGCCCTAAGCACAACACTTGCCATTTCGCTCGCCGCTTGCGGAGGAGGAGGAGGGGGAGGAAGCGCGCCTCCCATTGGCGGCACGCCCACCCCAACGCCGACACCGACCTCTACCGCCTGTGCAGTATCGCAGCAGCAGCAGTTCGCTTTCGATGCGATCAACGAATGGTATCTCTTCCCCGATTTGATCGCCACCAATGTCAACCGGGCGAACTTCACGACAGTCCAGGCCTACATGGACGCACTGACCGCACCGGCAAGGGCCGCGGGGAAGGATGACTTCTTCAACTTCGCCACGTCGATCGCGGAAGAGAACGCGCTGATCAATTCAGGTTCAAACGCTGGCTTCGGCATTCGGCTTGGCTATGACACAGTCAACAACCGCGTTTTCGTGCTGGAAGCTTACGAGACCGCGCCGGCATTCCCCGCCGGAATAGACCGCGGCACGGAATTGCTGGCGATCGGCACATCGAGCAGCAACCTGCAGTCGGTCAGCAGCCTGATGGCATCGGGCGGTCCGCAAGCCGTCAGCAATGCGTTGGGGCCATCGACCGCCGGGACGACCCGGGTCTTGCAGTTCCGTACGGCTGGCGGCGTCACTAACGAGCGCAGCATAACGAAAGCCGATTACTCGCTCGATCCGGTGTCCGACCGCTATGGCGCCTTGATCCTGAACGATGGCGGCAAGCGGGTCGGCTACATCAACCTGCGCACCTTTATCGTCAGCGATGCCTCAAACCAGTTGCGCACGGCCTTTGCCAATTTCCGCAGCCAGGGCGTGACCGAAGTCATCCTGGACTTGCGCTACAACAGTGGCGGTCTGGTCGTCGTAGCCGAGACGCTGGGCGACCTGCTTGGCCGCACCCGCGAAGGCCAGGTGTTCAGCAACACGGTGTGGCGCGCCAGCAAGGCTTCGCGAAATTCGACCCGCAACTTCCTTTCGGAGCCGAACTCGATCGCCCCGACCAAGCTGGCAATCATCGGCACAACGAGCACTGCGTCAGCCAGCGAGCTCGTAAGTAATTCGATGCTCGCTTACCTTCGGCCAAACATGGCGCTGATCGGCACCAATACGTCCGGCAAGCCGGTGGGGCAGAGCGCATTCGACGTTGCCGCGTGCGACTTGCGCTTGCGCGTGGTGACCTTCAAGACCGACAATGCCGCGGGCCAGGGCGAATACTTCAATGGCCTTGCAGACCCCAATGCAAACCCGCCATTCTTCACCAACACCTGCCGCGCCAATGATGACGTGCTCAAGCCGCTGGGCGATCCAACCGAGGCTTCGATCGCCACCGCGCTCGACTTCCTCGCAGGCCGCAGCTGCACCGCGATTTCCGGCGGAACCCAGCGTACTGCGCAATCGGTTGGAGCAGGGCGGCAGTTGCTGCAGCCGGAAGCTCCGTCTGCCGCCCAGCACCAGATCCCGGGATTGTTCTGACCCGCAGGCCTAAAGCCCGTCGGGCACAGTCTCGAAACCGGGAATGTCGCCCAGGTCGACCCAGTCCTGCTTGCTCTTCGTGTAGCAGTGGAAGGCAGGCTTGAGGCTGGAGGTATCGTCCAGCGTCCCGGCCTTGATGAACATCACGCCCGGCGGATGCGCCACGCGTGTAAACACCGGTGAGCCGCAATTGTCGCAGAACTGCCGCTTGACCGTGGCGCCGCTATCGCCCGTGTCGTCATAGGTCTTGACCTCACCTTCGACCTTCACCGAGCCTTCAGGCACGCCGATGATGATCGAGAGCGCGCTGCCCGCCTGCCGCTGGCAGTTCTTGCAATGGCAGGTGACGCACATCAGCGGGTCGGTGGTCAATTCATAGCGCACCTTGCCGCACAGGCAGCCTCCGGTCAGACCCATTTGATGTCTCCTTCTTGCACTGCTGCGCGCCTAGCCAGGCTGGCTGTCCGCCTTGGTGAACAGGAACACCAGGAAGCCGAAGGCGAACAGTGCATCGCCGGTCAGCACCGCCGCGATCAGCGCGCTGCCTTCGCCGCCGAATTCGGACGGGCCCAGAAGTGCGACGACGCCTACCTTGCCCAGCACACCGGCCCACAGCACCTTGCCATACCGGATAGGATCGCTCGCCACGATGAAATAGACCAGGCCGAATGCAAAGATCAGCAGGCCGATCGTGCGCCCGTCGATCGAGGATTCGGGCATCAGCATACCGGCAAGGCCGATCAGGAAATTGAACGCCGCAGCAATCCAGAAAAACAGCCGCCAGCCGCGCCCGGCATCTCCATATTCACTCATGTTCAGGGTGTCTCCTCACCTTCAAAGGGTTGCTGGTCGGTATATGCGCATCCATCAAGCTGCGCATCGCCAATCTTCAGTGTAACGGTATAGGGATAGGTGCGGTCGCTCATCTGGTCCGAACAATCGCCCGGCGTCACCGCCATGTTCAGCGCTGCGCCGTCCAGCGTGCCGCTGAAACCCAGCCCGCCATTACCGGCAAAGCGGCTAACCTCGATCTGCACGCCGTCGATATTGTCGGGCGTCGAGTAGGTCAGCGTGTTGCCAGTGATCTTCGCGCTCCAGAACGGTTCAGTGCCAAGCGCGGTGATCGCTTCATTCTCGCCGATCCCATCGAAAGCGGGCACGTCCCCGGGCGCTTCGCCCGATCCGTTTGTGCAGGCGGCAGCGGACCAAGCCAGTGCAAGCGCCATCACCAGTGTCACCGATCCGCGACTGCGCAACGCCAAGCCTCCCCTGCTCTCTAGCCTACCAGACTAGGCAGGCCGGGAGCGCGCAGCAAGTGCGATCTGCCGCGTCACATCACCTTATCGGGCCGCGGGTCGTGACCATGGCGTTCCGCCTTACCGAAATGGCGGTCAAGCCGCTGTGCCAGTGTGGTCGCGGCCTGGCGTGCAGCGCTGTCGACATCGGCGGCATGTGCGGTAACTCCCAGCGGCTTGCCCGAACGCGGGCGGGCCTCGATCGTACAGGCCTTGTCATCACCGCCACCCTTGCGTCCGTTCTCATCGCTGACATGTACTTCGAGCCGGGTCAGGCGATCCTCGAACCGTTCAAGCTTGTGGCGCACCTGCGCCTCGATCCGCTCGGCGACATTTTCCGTGCCCATCACACTGCTGTCGGAATTGAACTGGAACTGCATCGACCTGCTCCTCTCATCATGTCTTCTCTTACCTCAAGATGGGAATGGAAGTGCGCAAATCCAGCGATTTCTCCGGAGATGTACCGCTACATCGCGACGAAGTTTCGTGGCGGCCATTTCGCGCTAGTCTGCCATCAAATTTCCAACCGGGGGTAGAGACACGATGGCAGAGCAACCCGAATTCACCGCCAGAAGGCTGCTTGCGCTGCAAGCGACTGCACCGGATCCACGGGCGTCCGTACAGGCGCTGGTGGCGCTGCGCAGCGTGCTGGCAGTGCTGATCTTCATCCACGGGCTGCACCGGGCCTTCGCGGGCGAGCTGGGCCTGGGCGTGGGCCTGTTCGGCGAGTGGCTGGGCACGCAAGGCCTGCCGTTCGGATATGCCGTGGCGCTGGCGGTGACGTTGATCGAGCTGGTCGGCCCGCCGCTGATCCTGGCCGGGCGGCTGGTCGCCCCGCTGGCGCTGCTGCACGCCGCCATCCTGGCCGTCGGCATGGTGATGGTCCACCTGCCGTTCGGCTGGTTCGTGGTCGGCGCCGGGCGCAACGGCATGGAATACAGCGTCCTGCTGATCACCGGCCTGCTGTGCCTCGCCTGGACGCACCGCCCGGCGCGCGCCTGACCCGCTACCCCTCGATCAGCACGATATCCCAGCTATAGCGATAATCGCCCAGCGCGTTCGCCAGCGAGGTTGGGGCACCATTGCCAAGGCGGCGATAAAGCCCGTCGCGCGCATTCGCCTCGGCCTCTTCCGGGAAATACATCTGGTAGATGTTGCGCGCCGAACTGCCGCTTACATCCATGTGGATATGCGGCGTGCGCTGTCCGCCCCCGTCGCCATAGGCTCCCGGCTTGATCGTGGTGAGCTTCCAGCTACCGTCCGCGCCGGTGTTGATCCGGGCGAAACCCTGGAAATTGGGGTCGAGCGGCAAATCCGATGTATCCTGCGGATGGGCGTATTTGCCGAAGTGGTTGGCCTGCCAGATATCGAGCCGCGCCCCGCTGACCGGATTGCCGTGCCGGTCAAGGACACGACCCATCACTTCGATCACCTGCCCCTGCGCGCGTTCGGCGCTCATGCCGATCCGCGTCAGGTCCGCATCGGTTTCGCCGCGATAATGGGCCGGGAAGAACGGGCCGATCGGCGAAGGCGTGGTGATGGTTTGCGCCAGCGCATGGCTGGCCCCTGCCGCACTGGCAATGGCCCCCGCAGTGAATGCGCGGCGCGAAATGATGTATCCGTGATTAGGCATGAGCGGCCTTCCCCCCTGTTCCAGGAGCGACCCCGCCGGCAGGCATAGCATATGCTGCCGCCAAATCCAGCACGCACCCCGCACTCAATCGGGCAGGCTGCGCGGATCGCCCGCCACCAGCCGGCCATGTTCGCACCACGCCGCGAGCGCGGGACTGAACTCCGCCGCCACGCGCCGCTCGTATTCCGCCAGGTCCTCCGCCCGATAGACATCGCGCCAGCGGCCATTGGTGCCCTTGTTGAGGAAGGTATTGCCTCCGCCTTTCCAGATCGTGCCGGCATTGGGCAGCAAGTCCGTAGCCTTGCTTTTCATCGCCTCAAACCCCGCCGCCTCGACAATGTCGGTCCAGACCTCGTCCGGCAGCTCGATCTCCAGGAATTCGGCGATCCGCCGCATCTCGCCCGCGCGATCGGCCTTCAGGTCGTTGAAATGGACCAGCAGCACATTGGGCTCATGCCGCGCTTCCCAGAAGCTGCGCTCAAGGTGCCAGTACCCCGCCCCTTCGTCGCCCATATGGTCTTCCCAGCCATCCAGCCAGTCATGGAAATGCTGCGTCGGGCTCTCGGGAATATAGGCAAACTCGGTGCCCGCGAATTTGGGATCCTGCGCGTGCTTGGTGCGCATATCCTCCACGATATCGGGCGTGTAATTCGCCTTGTGGTTGTAGAAGCTCATCGCCGCATCGCGCCCGTCGCGCGCAACATGGATGAACTTGACCCCTTCGTGCACTGGCAGCGCGTCATAGGGCAGGTGCGATTTCAGGAAGCGGCGATGCGTTTGCGTTTCGGCCAGCCCTGCCATGGCGCCGGGCGGCGGCAGGCGGAAATCGGGCCAGGGCGAGCTGTCCTGCACCGGAAAGGGATCGGCGCTGCCGAACACCAGCATGCCCACGATCCGCTGCGTCCAGGTGGTGCCGCATTTGGGATAGGTCGAGATGACGATATCGTCGGGGCGGATCGGAAACCCGTCCCACCCTTCGCTGTCGAAATAGCGTGAGCGCACATGGCGCGTGGCCGGGCGGACAAGGGGCGGCGCACCGCTCATCGCGAATTCCGGACTGTTGTGAAGCGCATCGATCGTCCCTCCCCAGGAACAGGAGCCGACCCGTCAGGCGACGATAATCGAGCGCGGCGGGCCTGTCCATGCGCGGCATCGCGCCGCGAAAACCGGCGCCCATGGAACACATGGAACACGGTCCAGGGGCAAAAAGCGGCTTTCTGTGACTGTCGGGCGCAAAAGTGTGACTTTGCGCGCGGGAGTGTCAATTTCCACGCCGGATGTGTGACTGTGCGGGGGCAAGGTGTGACGCGCGGCGGGCCAGAGTGTCAACATCGCGCGGGGGAGGTGTGACTTCGCGTGCCAGCAGGGGATGCACGGGTTTGCGGCGACGGCGGGCGGCGGCGCGCTGCGCCTCGGCCGCTGCCATCGCGGTGCACCACAGCGCGGCGAACTGCGGCGCCCGCGCACGCAGGCGATAGGCGGCTTCGCGGCTCATGCCGACGCTACGAGCGGCGGCTGCGACCTTGCCGCTGCGGGCCAGGGCCTTGAGGAATGCTGCGGCCTTCTCGCCGGTCCAGCGGGTGCGATCGGGGGCGGGGTGTTCGGGTGGCGTGCTCATCCACGAGGTTAAGGCACGGATGGGGGCGTGTAGGAAAGGAATTGGTGCCGAAGGGCGGAATCGAACCACCGACGCGCAGATCTTCAATCTACCGCACTACCCCTGAGCTACTTCGGCAAGACCAACTCCACCTTGGTGCCCCGGGCAGGATTCGAACCTGCAACCTTCCGCTCCGTAGGCGGACGCTCTATCCAGTTGAGCTACCGGGGCGCGCGTCGCAGGCATAGCGATGCATGCGAATGATTGATGGAAAAATCGGTTTGGTTGCAGCGGTCGGACTTGAACCGACGACCTCGGCTTTATGAGAGCCGCGCTCTGACCACTGAGCTACGCTGCACCGATGGGCAGCGTGCGCGAACGACTACCCTCGTCGGAGGACGAGAGGCATTCGCGCGGTGGTAAAGAGCTTCGTTTCGATCATGGGACGGATCGCGTAGGCGCATGATTTTGACATAGCAAGAGAAAAATGCGCGCCGGTCCGCGCGATGCGGTCAAAAAGGAAGCGCTGCGCAAGGCCGGCATCGGCTATCACGAGATCGTCGCCGGCCACACCACGCCGAGCGAACTCAGGGCGCTGGTGGAAAAGCTGGTTCCGGGGAGTTAATTCATCCCCCCCTCACCGCCTAACCGCCCAGCATTCCAGCTCGACCCGCGCGCCAAGCGCCAGTCCGTTCGTGCCAAAGGCCGAGCGTGCGGGATAGCGGCCTTCCTTGAACTGCTGGGCATAGATCGCGTTAAAGGCGGGCCACTCGCTCATGTCCGCTAGCATCACCGTGCATTTGAACACATCGTCCATGGTCAGGTCATGCCGCGCCAGCCTTTGCTTCATGCGCGCGAAGATGCGGCGCGTTTCCGCCTCCACCCCGCCCGGCACCACGCCGTCGCCCGCGTCGTTCACGCCGATATCGCCTGACAGGTAGAGCACGCCGCCCACCTCCACCGCGTCGGAGAAGGGATAGGGCAGGTCAGAGACGTGATAGGTGGCGCCGCCCCCGGCTGCCGCCGCTTCCCGATCGGGGTCCTGCTTGATCGAGCAGCCGCTGGTGGCGACCGCTGCCAGCGCCGCCAGTATGGCCGCGCGCATCATGCCTTGTTGGCCTTGACATACAAATCCCCGCCGTCGCGGTATTTCTCCGCCATCTCCGCCATCCCCTTAAGCGCCGCCTCGCGGCTCGCGGCGGCGGCTTCCGCCCCGCTCTGCATGCTGGCGATGAACCCGTCGGCGCCCTGGTTCTGCTTCGAGGCGAAATCGCGCACGTCCTGGCTGATCTTCATGCTGCAGAACTTGGGCCCGCACATGCTGCAGAAATGCGCGGTTTTGGCGCCTTCCGCGGGCAGCGTCTGGTCGTGGTATTGCTCCGCCGTGTCGGGGTCCAATGACAGGTTGAACTGGTCGCGCCAGCGGAATTCGAAGCGGGCCTTGCTCAGCGCATCGTCGCGGACCTTGGCCGCCGGGTGCCCCTTGGCGAGGTCAGCCGCGTGGGCGGCGAGCTTGTAGGTCACCACGCCCACCTTCACATCGTCGCGGTCGGGCAGGCCCAGATGCTCCTTGGGCGTGACGTAGCAAAGCATCGCCGTGCCGTACCAGCCGATCTGCGCCGCGCCGATGCCGCTGGTGATGTGGTCATACCCCGGCGCGATGTCCGTCACGAGCGGCCCGAGCGTGTAGAAGGGCGCTTCGCCGCACACCTCCAGCTGCTTGTCCATATTCTCCTTGATCTTGTGCATCGGCACATGGCCCGGCCCCTCGATCATTACCTGCACGTCCTGTTTCCACGCGCGGTGGGTCAGCTCGCCCAGCGTGTAGAGCTCGGCGAATTGCGCCTCGTCATTGGCGTCCGCGATGGATCCGGGGCGCAGGCCGTCGCCCAGCGAATAGGCGATGTCATAGGCCTTCATGATCTCCGTGATCTCGTCGAAGTGCTCGTAGAGGAAGCTCTCCTTGTGATGCGCGAGGCACCATTTCGCCATGATCGAGCCGCCGCGGCTGACGATGCCGGTGACGCGCTTGGCGGCGAGCGGGACGTAGGGTAGGCGCACGCCCGCGTGGATGGTGAAATAGTCGACGCCCTGCTCGGCCTGCTCGATCAGCGTGTCGCGGAAGATTTCCCAGGTCAGTTCCTCGGCGATCCCGCCGACCTTTTCCAGCGCCTGGTAGATCGGCACGGTGCCGATCGGGACGGGGCTGTTGCGGATGATCCATTCGCGCGTGTCGTGGATATTGCGGCCGGTGCTGAGGTCCATCACGGTGTCCGCGCCCCAGCGGATCGACCACACCATCTTGTCGACTTCGCTGGCCACGTCGCTGGCCACGGCGGAATTGCCGATATTGGCGTTGATCTTGACGAGGAAGTTGCGCCCGATCGCCATCGGCTCGGATCCCGGGTGGTTGATGTTGGAGGGGATGATCGCGCGGCCCCGCGCCACCTCGTCGCGGACGAATTCGGGGGTGATGACATCGGGGATCTGCGCGCCCCAGCTCTGCGCGCCTTCGCGGTTGGCGGCGATCAGCTCCTTTACCATTTCGCGGCCGAGGTTCTCGCGCTCGGCGACATATTCCATTTCCGGCGTGATGATGCCGCGGCGGGCATAGTGCATCTGGCTGACGTTCATGCCGGGTTTGGCGCGCAGCACGCGCTTGGCGACATTGGGGAACGGCGGGACGCCGCCCGAACGGTCCGGCCCCAACTGGCCGTTATCCTCCGGCTTCACTTCGCGCGCGTCATATTCCTCGACATCGCCGCGGGCGAGGATCCAATCGCGCCGCTTGGCCTCCAGCCCCTTCGCAATATCGATCTGCACGGCGGGATCGGTGTAGGGGCCGCTGGTGTCATAGACCCGCACGCTCGGCTCATCGCCCTCAAGGTCGATCTCGCGCATGGCGACGCGGATGCCACTTCCGGTGCGCGCGCCCACATGGATCTTGCGGCTGCCGCGAATGGGCCCGGTGGTGACGCCGATTTCGATGGGGCTGTTGATGTCGGCCATGCGAAGTCTCTCCTTGCAGCGAGAGAGCGGATTTCTGGCAGGCACCGCTCCACTCCCTCCGCTGATGTTAGTCAGTTCAGGTTCGACGGGTCGGATGGTGCTTACCCATCCCTCTCAGCCAAAGCAGGCTCCCCGGGGATGCAAGGCTTCTAGTCGCAACCGCGCGCCGGGTAAAGGCGACGCGGCGCATATTTGACACCGCTTGAGCCGCGCGCCATTCGGTAAGGCGATGACACTGCCCGAGCCGCAAGTATCCGTCCGCCGCATCGGCCGCGAAGGCGAGCCGCTGGTGGTGATCGACGGCTTCAGCGGCAGGATCGAGGCACTGCGCGAAGCGGGTTATGCCGCGCAATACCGGCATGCCGGCGCGGCCTATCCCGGCATCAGGGCCTGGGCCGAACCGGGCTATCTCGACCTTCGCCGTCCGCTGATGATGCAGATCATGGCGCAAGTGTTCGGGCTGACGCGCGGCGTGCAGATGGACGCATCGACCTTCTCGCTGGTCACCCTGCCCGAAGCCGAGCTTACCCCGCCGCAGCGCATCCCGCATTACGACCACGCCAGCGACCGGGTAATCGGGATAATGCACTATCTGCTGGGCCCGGAAAGCGGCGGCACTGCCTTCTATCGGCAGCGCCGGACCGGATTCGAAGCGATCACGCCGCAGCGCGAAAGCGCGTTCTTCGATGCGCTGGCCGCAGATGAAGCCGAATTCGGCATGCTCCCGCCGCGTTACTACCACGGCGACAGCGAATGGTTCGAACTGATCGAAGAGGTCGAGGCGCAGCCCGATCGCATGATCATCTATCGCGGGCGGCAGCTCCATTCGGGTGTCATCCCCGACCCCGTCGCGCTTTCGAGCGACCCGCGCAAGGGGCGGCTGACGATCAACATGTTCATCCGGGGTAACTAGTGCACCGGGCCCACTTGTTTCGGCCATCGCGGCAATGCACCCTTGGCATTTAGCGCGAGAGTGCAAATGCCCGATTTCCGATACCCAATCTTGATCGCACTGCTGCTGGCTGGCGCGGCTTGCCAACAACCCGCCGCAGAGGCGAGCGATGCGACAGGCGGAGCGGCGCCCGAAGCTGGAGCGGATGCCATACCCGCGTCAACCCCGGCGCCTGCGCAAGACGCGCAGCGTCCGCTGACCGAAAGCGACAAATTGTTGCTGGAGATGGCGGAGGCCGCATGCCGGCAAAACGATTTCACTGGCTTCGTTGCGGCATATGCGCGCTCGCCGATCCTGCGCGCCCGCCATACTGCGGCAAGCGTACAGCACGGCCAGCCCGGCGCGAGCAAGCCGGTCACGCGCGATCGCTATCTGGCTGGCAACCTGTTCCCGATCACCATGATCGATACCTATTGGGTCACCAGCGACAGCCGCCGCGCATTCGACGCAGCCGATGGCGATGCGCAATTGCTGGTTATTGCCGCGCCGGACATCAATGTTGCGAGTGACGGGCGCGCCCGCGTGGACTGGGTCAGCGGGCGGATGGATTACGATCCACAAATCAACGAAGGCGAAGGGTCCTTCGTCCAGACCGGCCCCGGCGGCTACCTGCTGTTCTATCCGACGAAGGATTGCTGGGAACTGGTCGAGGACGTCCGCTCCCCAGGCTAGCCGCAGGGTGACGCAACGTTACGCCGGGCCTAGCACCACGACCGAGCCGCGTTTGCGGCCGCTGTCCGCGATGCGGTGTGCATCATACATTTGGGCAAAGGAATGGATGCTTTCGATCAGCGGGACAAATTCCCCCTGCTGCGCAAGGGCGGTAAGGTGCACCAGCATCGCAGGGTCGCTGGCGGCTGGCCCGGCGATCGACCTGCGCCCCTTGCGCGGCCGCGCCAGCATGTCACCTAAACCGCCGGCGATGGGCAGGTATCGCCCGCCTGGGCGGAGCACGGGAAGCACGCGCCGGAAATCGCTCGCCGCCACACAGTCGGCGATTACATCCCATTGTTCGCCCAGCGCATGGAAATCTTCGCGCTGGTAATCGATCACCCGGTCTGCACCGAGCGGCGCAACGATCGGGACATTGCCAGTGGAGCACACCGCCGTGATGTGCGCGTCGGCGATACGGGCAAGTTGCACCATCGCGCTGCCCACCGTGCCGCTGGCGCCGATCACCAGCAGGCGCTCGCCCGGCTGAATTTCGGCCCGGCGCAGGTAATGCAACGCGGTCATCCCGCCGAAGCAGAGGCTGGCGGCCCGTTCCAGCGGCATATCGGCCGGGCAGGGCACGATCAGCCCGCCTTCCTCCATCGCGACAAAGCCCGCATGGGCACCCATGCTTGTATCGGGGAAAGCAATCACCCTGTCCCCCGGTTGGAAGCGTGTTACCCCCGATCCGACTGCGCGGACTTCGCCGACCAGCTCGGTTCCCAGCACCGGGCGGCGCAACCCGTTCCAGCCGAGCGCGAGCCGCCCGAGGAAGTGCATTCCCGGCGGAAAGCGGCAGCCGCGTATTCGTGCATCGCCGGAGGATACCGTTGTCGCCAGCATGCGCATCAGGACCGTGTTTGAACCGATCCGGGGTAGCGGAATTCGTTCCAGTTCGAGAGTTTCCGGCCCACCGTATCGTCGACAGGTCCAGGCAGGCATTGCCGCCGGAAGCGCTTCCACCACCATGTTTCCTCGCTGCGCCTTGTTCTGGATTGCAGGCGAGGAACACCCCGCTGCGCGCGTGAACGCCTTGTGGGGCGCGCAGCAGGGAATGACCAGTATTACAACGTATTAGTACGTACCAAAGTGGGGGTGATGCGGCTAGACATGCTCAAACCGCATTGCGATGTCACCGCACCAGAGACTTACTGATCGAACCGATGCACGAAATCGCCGCGAATACGGCTGTCATAGGATTTTTGCACGGTGCATTTGGTACGTTTCTGGCTGCAATAGGCCTTGACCGTTTCTGCCGCGCGCTTGGCGCTGGTTCCCGGCAGGAATGATTTCCATCCAGCTTCAGCAATGAATGGCTGAACAACGCCGTTGCCGGTTACGGCCGCATATACGCATGGTTTGCCACCATTGGCCTGTTGGCATGCCGCAACAGCTGCGTCAGTCGCCTCGCGTTGGCTGGCACGACCGGTCGCGATCCAGGCGGCAGACCGCAATGCCTGACCCTCAGGCCAGGCCCCCGCCCCATAACGCTTGCGGGCCAGTGCCGGATCCGGCGCATGCCGGCGCTTGCCGGACGAGAACGTGCCGATGATTTCGCAGGGGATCGGCTGATCCTGCCGGCATACATTCAGCGCCTCCTTGCGGGCCGTTCCGCCATTGGCACCCCAGCCTTTCCAAAGGTTGCCGTTCCAGTCGCGTGCGATCGCCATGGACGAATTCTGCCATTCTCCTATCGAGCTGCAACCGCCGCCCATGGCGGCATTGCACGCGGCCAGGGCTTCCTCCTGCCCGCTGATAGGGCCATCCCAATTGCCGGACATCCAAACGTCATCCGCGTCCGGGTGCCAGGCGATCGAACCGAAGAGATTGTAGATCCGTGGCGGTGGAGGCGGCGCCGCAGGCTCGGTTCTGCGACATAATGGCATGCCATCGTGGGCCACCGCCACCTGCACCTCACCGGCGCCCGGGCCACCGGGGCAAGGGTGTGCCTCGTATTGCGCATAGGCAGGCTGGCCGGCGAATACGGCCAGCAGCAGCGCGATTACCAGCGCAGCGAATCTGCCAGGCTGGTAATGGGAGAAGATAGCACGGAGAATTTCAGACGGCGCAACCATGCCGCCATCCATAAGGCATCGACGCGGATTTCCGTCTCTGCACTATGCATTAGTACACCGGAGACACCATCAAATGCCTGGCCGGCCAGGTCTATGTGAAGCGCATCGTTCCCGCGCCAAGCAGCACCAGCCCCACCAGCAGGGTCACCAGCGGCCAGCCACGTTGCATCGCCACCAGGTTCTTGAGCCATGCCTGGAAATAGAGGTCGGATATGGCCATCACCACCAGCGCCTCGACCATCATCAGCCCGCCCATTGCCTTCATCACCATCGACAGCAGGTCAGCCGGATCCCACGGATTGAGCAGGTAGATCGCAGCACCGATGAACAGTTCGGCAAAGCCGCACAGCAATTGCAGCGCGGGCGAGTGCTCGATCTCGTCCACCATCTTGCCCCAGATCCCCGGCTGGCGCAGCGCGCCGATGGCAACCGCGATGGCGAATGCGCCCATCAGCGTGGCGCTCCATGCCACCGGATCGAATGTGTCAGACATGCAGGCTCCCTCCTCTACCTTCATACTTATGCCCCAACCGGCGAGGTCAAACCTTGATCGGGATCAAATGTAACAGGTCGCGCTTGCAGCACGCGGTGCCATGGATAGATAAGCGAGCGAGAGGAGAGAGACGATGCCGTTCCGCATGACCGAGATGGTGGGGTGCGAATTCCCGCTGTTCGCCTTTTCGCACTGCCGCGACGTGGTCGCCGCGGTGAGCCGCGCGGGCGGCTTCGGCGTGCTGGGCGCGGTCAGCTATACCCCCGAACAACTCGAGACCGAGCTCAGCTGGATCGACGACAATATCGACGGCAAACCCTATGGCGTCGATGTGCTGATCCCCGAAGTGCAGGCAGTCGACATGAGCGTGACGGCGGACGAGATCGTCGCCGCGATCCCCGCGCAATATCGCGATTTCACCCGCCAGATACTGCGCGAATGCGGCATTGGCGAGGATGCCGCGCAACCGATCCGCGGCGCGCAGCGGCCCAACACCTCGCTGGGGCAGGAATTGCTCGAGGTGAGCTTCAACCACCCCGTCCGCCTGATCGCCAATGCGCTGGGCACCGCGCCCCCGGCAATGATCGAAGCGGGCAAGAAATACGGCATCCCGGTCGCCGCGCTGGTCGGCGCGAAGGAACATGCGATGAAGCAGATCGAGGCCGGGGTCGACATCATCGTGGCACAGGGCGGCGAAGGCGGCGGGCATTGCGGCGACGTGAGCACCGTGGTGCTGATCCCCGAAGTGCTGCAGGCGATCGAGGATGCGGGCGCGGACATCCCGGTACTGGCCGCGGGCGGGATCATGAACGGCAAGCAGATGGCCGGGATGATGGCGATGGGCGCAGCGGGCGCGTGGTGCGGCAGCGTATGGCTCGCCACGACCGAAGCCGAAACGCACGAGGTGTTCCGCGAGAAAATGGTCGCCGCGACCAGCCGCGACACGGTGCGCAGCAAGTATCGCACCGGCAAATACAGCCGCCAGCTGCGCTCCGGCTGGCACGCGATGTGGGACGAGGCGGGCCTGCCCGCGCTGCCGATGCCGCTGATGAGCCTGCTGAGCGAACCGGTGCTGCGCGCGATCGACAAGGCCGCGGTGAACGGCAATCCGAAAGCGCGCGAGCTATGCTCCTACTGGGTCGGCCAGGGCGTGGGGCTGGTGCGCGAAGTGACCTCCGCCGGTCAGGTGGTGCAGCAGTTCAAGCAGGATTTCGTCGCCGGTTTCGAGAACCTGGCGGCAGCGGTGGAATAACGCCGCGCGGTCAGCGGATCATTCGATCACGCGCCCGCGCACCATCACCCAGTCGACATTCTCCAGCACGCTGACATCGGCCAGCGGATTGCCCTTGACCGCGATGATATCGGCCGAGAAGCCGGGGGACAGCCGCCCGATCTCTTTCTCCATTCCCAGCACTTCGGCGGCGAAACTGGTGGCGCTGGCGAGCACTTCGCGGTCGCTCATCCCGCCCTTGCGCATCAGCGCCAGTTCGCCCGCATTCTTGCCGTGATCGAACACGCCGGCATCGGTGCCAAAGGCGATCTTGACCCCCCATTTGCGCGCGCGCTCGATGATGCTTTCGGCATAGGGACCGACTGCGCGGACCTTGTCTTCAACCACCGGGGTATAGATTCCCTGGCCAAGCCGATCCTTGATCCCCTGGAAGGCCATCAGCGTGGGCACCAGCACCGTGCCGTTTTCTCGCATCGCCTTGGCCGCGGCTTCGTCGATATAGGTGCCGTGCTCGATCGTATCGACGCCCGCACGTGCTGCCGCTTCCATCCCGCGCGCGCCATGGGCATGCGCCGCAACCTTGAGGCCGAGCGAACGGGCGGTGTCGACGATGCTCTTCATTTCCGCATCCGAGAAATGCGCTTCGAGCCCGCGCCCCTGCTGGCTCAGAACCCCGCCGGTGGCAGTGATCTTGATCAGATCCGCCCCGTATTTGGAGGCCTTGCGCACCATCTCCGCGCATTCGACGGGGCCGGTGCACGTGTAATCCGATCCCAGCACGTCATTGACATGCTCGACAAAACCGTTGGTGTCACCATGCCCGCCAACGATCGCGATCGTGCGCGCCGACGTAACAACGCGCGGGCCGGGCAACATGCCTTCGGCAGTGGCGCGGCGCAGCATCTGGGTGACCTGGTCGGTGCGCGAGCCGAGGTCGCGCACGGTGGTGAAGCCGGCCAGCGCGGTGATGCGGGCGTTCTTGGCAGCGACCAGCACGTTCCATTCCTTGGGAGTGGTTGCAGCACGCCAGAATTCACCGCTGGGATCGCCTGACAGGTGCGTATGCAAGTCAATCAGGCCGGGCAGCACGGTGTGATCGGGCAAGTGGATCATGGTCGCGCCTTCAGGCGTAGGCTGGAACCCGTCTTCGATGCTGACGATTCGTCCGTCGGTAACGGTGATCGTGGCGGGGCCGCTGGGCTGGCCCGCCGCATCGGTGATGACCGATCCGGCATGGATAACGGTTGTGTCGGCCAATGCCGGGCTTGCCATCAGGGCGGCAGCGGCCACCATCAGTCCTGAAAACACTCGCATATTCGTCTCCCTTTTCGGGACCTCTGATGCGCTTTCTGCATTTAAGCTTCAAGGGGGGCTGCCAGCTCTCGATCATTTGAAATTCCCTGTGCAGCCGCTATCAGGCGCGCAACAGACAATCACGAGAGGACAATCTTTCGCATGAACCGCTTGGCACTTACTGCCGCAACACTGTTCGCAACAGTTTCGATCACCGCCACTGCCTCGGCCCGTCCGATGACCCCGGAAGACGTCGCCAAGCTGGAAAGCGTGGGCACGATCGCGGTGTCGCCTGACGGCACCCGGATCGCCTACACCACCTCCAGCTTGCCCGACGTGACCGAGGGTGAGGACAATGGCAGCTTCAAGCAGGAACTGAAGCTGGCCTGGGGCCCGGACATGGCGCGCAGCTATCTGCCGGAAGACGTCAGCCCGGGCAGCGTGCAGTTTTCACCCGATGGCCGGATGATCAGCTTCACCTGGACCAAGAAGGACGAGGATCGTGCCGTGTGGGGCGTGCCGGTTGACGGCGGCGCCTATCGCAAGCTGGCTGCGGTCAAGGATGCCGACGTGCAGACCTATCAGTGGGCGCCCGATGGCGGCACGCTGTACCTGCTGGTCGATGCCGCGGAAGACAAGCAGCGCAGCGCCCAGAAAAAGGGCGGCTTCGACGCGGTGGTCTATGAGGAAGAGCTGAAGCTCAACCGCATGTTCGCCGCCAAGGTCGGCCCGGAAGTGGACGAAGCGCCGCGCGAAATCGCCGTGCCCGGCTATGTCAGTGCGTTCAAGGTCGGCCCCGATGGCGTGACCGGCATCCTCGAAAGTGCGCCCACGCCGCTGATCGACGATGAATACACTTCGAAGCGGGTGCATGTGGTGGATCTTTCGACCGGCGCCGTGCGCACGGTGGTGAAGACGCCGGGCAAGCTCGACGATGTCGAGATCTCGCCTGACGGCAAGCAGCTGGCGCTGGTCGCCGCGATCGATGCGAACGATCCCGCTGCCACCACGCTGCACCTTGCCGATGTTGCCACCGGCACCTTCCGCGCGATCAACGCCGGCGCGCCTGAAGCGACAGTCGATGCCGAATGGCTGCCCGACGGGCGCCTCGCCACGGTTGTCCATGTCGGCGCGCAGAGCCTGCTCAGGGTCTACAAAGCCGATGGCAGCGTGGATCACGAACACGACGCTGGTTCGCTGATCCTGACGCGCGTGGATGCCGCGGGCGGCAAGATCGCGGTCGCGGCGGACAGCCCGACCCACCCGACTGAGCTGTTCGTGATTGATGATGGCGCCTTCCAGCGCTGGACCAGCCATAACCCCTGGCTCAGCGAAATCACCTTCGGCAAGCAGCGCACCATCACCTACACCGCGCGTGACGGGCAGCAGATCGAAGGCGTGCTGATCGAACCGGTTGGCGGCGCGCCCAAGGGCGGCGCGCCGACGATTTTCGACGTCCATGGCGGGCCGGAAGCGCATGAATCGAACGGCTGGCAGACCGCCTACGGCTCACCCGGTCAGGTTGCCGCGAGCCAGGGCTATGCCGTGTTCCTGCCCAATTATCGTGGTTCGACCGCTTATGGCACGGCTTTCTCCAAGCAGCACCAGGGCGACTATGCCGGCAAGGAATTCGACGATCTGGTCGATGGCAAGCGCGCGCTGGTCGCGATGGGCGTGACCGATCCCAAGCGCGTGGGCGTGACCGGCGGCTCCTATGGCGGCTTCGCCACGGCGTGGAGCTCGACCTACTACTCCGCCGAATTCGCCGCGGGCGTGATGTTCGTGGGCATTTCCAACAATGTCAGCAAGTTCGGCACCACCGACATTCCCAACGAGATGTACCTCGTCCACGAACGCAAGTGGCCGTGGGAAGAGTGGGACCATCTGATGGAACGCAGCCCGATCACCCATGTCGACAAGGCGGAAACCCCGCTGCTGATCATGCATGGGGCGGAAGACACGCGCGTCTCGCCCACGCAGAGCTATGAGCTCTATCGTCACATGAAGACCCGCAAGCCCGGCACCCCGGTGCGGTTGGTGCTGTTCCCGGGCGAAGGGCATGGCAACCGCAAGGCGGCCGCACGCTATGACTACAATCTGCGGATGATGGAGTGGTTCGACACTTACCTCAAGACAGGTAACCGCAAGGCCAAGATGCCCGCGCCGCGGCCCACGCTGGCTGACGGTGCCAAGGGCGCCAAGCCCGCGGACAAGGATGACAGCGAAAGCTGATCGCTCGCTTCACCGTTGAGATCGAAGAGGGGGCGGCGCAAGTCGCCCCCTTTTTGCGTGGGACGGTCTCGGCTGCGCTAGCAGCCGCAAGCGCGACCGCGCGCCCGCAGCGACGCGACCGTCAGGTCGCATGAGCGAGGAGATCGCAGCCCGGATGGGCTGCGCAGGATCAAAAGACGTAGGCGACGCCCATGATTGCGGTGAACTGGTCCGCATCGCCGCGCAGCGCGGTAAAGGGCGTCTCCGCTGCATCGCCCAGCAGCCGCCGGTATCCCAGCGCGCCGCCGATGATCAGCCCGCCGTCGCGGAAATCGCCGCTCAGGTCCTGCCCCACCGCCAGTGTCGCCCCGGCCTTGTGCCAGCCAGCGTCGGCATTGAACTGCGGCAGGCCGCTCGCCGCCGACTGCTCAGGCGTGACCGAATAGTAATAGTCGGCAAAATCGCCATCGACATATTGCGCGCCCACGCTGAGCGCCACCACTGTCCCGCGACCCAGTGCGCTGGAATAGGACACGCCCGGGTCGATCACCGATCCGCCATGCGCCCCGGCCACATCGAACTGCACGTCAAGGCCGAGCGAAACGCGATCGAACCGGGTGAACACACGGTTGAAGGACACGCCCGCCTGCGCGCCCAGCTCGAACGCGGTGTCAAGCTTGCCGGCGGCTTCGACAACCTCGTCCTTGAAACTGCCGGTGCGGTCGCTGCGAAAGCGGAATGTCGGGCCAGCCGAAAAGGTGACCTTGCCGCGCATCCCTTCAAGGAAATTGACCGATAGCCCGGCGGCGCGCGGCCTGATCCCCACGCTCTTGAAATTGGCGGCAATCACCGGAACCGCGAGCAGGCGGTACTCGTCCGATCCGCTGTAGTTCGCGCCGTAAACAAAACCGCCACCGATCGCGAACCAGTCACCCGACAGGACCGAACTTCCCCCCGGGCGCGGCGGGCGCGCTGTGCCGGGCGCGAATTCGTCAAGCTGGCGCTGCGCTTGCGCTTCGACTGCGGGGGCTTCGGTCGTTTCTGCCGTATCCTGGGCCGCAAGCGGCACGGCCGCCACGCCCATTGCCAAAGGTCCGATAAACAGGCAGAATTTCATGACGGCAAAGCTCCTGATCCGTCGTTACAACGCGCCGCAGCAGCTGCCGTTCCGGGCCGGTCAGCCCCCGGCCTGCCACTGGGCAATGGCATCGATCGGGAACAGCAGCATGATCACCGTCAGCGCCAGCCCGTCGCGCACAACCAGCCCGGCCACCACTTCCCCGATTATGGCCAGCGCAATCGTTACCTTGATCGGCAGCCGCATCGCCAAATAGAAACCGAAAGCCATCCAGCCGATATCGGCGAAGGAATTGAGCACGCTGTCGCCGGAATAGCCCCAATTGGCAGTGACCGAGCGGAAGCGGTT
The DNA here is from genome assembly GCF_011047315.1 of Altererythrobacter sp. BO-6. Classification (NCBI taxonomy): domain Bacteria; kingdom Pseudomonadati; phylum Pseudomonadota; class Alphaproteobacteria; order Sphingomonadales; family Erythrobacteraceae; genus Altererythrobacter; species Altererythrobacter sp. BO-6. Next base: position 1,172,927 of record NZ_CP049259.1, read on the forward strand.
GATCACGAAGGGGGTGTTCTCCAGAACTTCCCACGCGGCCTCGAGGAAGACGGCCAGTGGCAGGCCCCACCTGACCGCGCCTTCGCCGCCCAGCTTCCACTTGCCGAACAGCAGCCAGGCAAACGCATAGAAAATCGGGCCGTGGATGATGTGGCTGGGCGTGTACCAGTCCGCGATATGCTGGCTGTTGCCCATCGAATTGATGTCGCCGTGCCACAGCTTGACATAGCCGCACGTGCAGATCGGCGGGCGATCCATCGCCAGCAGGATCAGGACGGCCACCAGCGCTATGCCGATGGAAGCGAGGATCGCAGCGCGATGCGGGATAAGCTTGCCCATTGGCTCAAACTTTGAATCAGCACCGAACTTTGCGCAAGCAGTTTGCACTCCGGCGACGGGGATAGCGGCTGCGCCATTGCCGCGGCGCGCGCCCTGCCCTAGGGCCATGCATGATGAACGGGCGCATGACCGATGTGGCGATCGTGGGCGGCGGGCTGGCCGGCGGGCTGATCGCGCTCGCCATCCACCGTGCGCATCCCGACTGGCGCCTGCAATTGATCGAGCGCGACAGCGTGCTGGGCGGCAACCATCGCTGGAGCTGGTTTTCCAGCGACCTTTCGCCCGCGGGCGAGGCGCTGCTGGAGCCGTTTCGCCAGGTCCATTGGGACAAGGGCTATGACGTCGCCTTCCCGCGCCTACGCCGCACGCTGGATGCCGGTTATCGCTCGCTCGCCAGCGAGGATTTCGACCACGCACTGCAGCGCCTGCTTCCGCCCGAAGCGATCCGGCTGAACACCGCCGTCGCGGCGCTCGACGCGGAAGGGGTGACGCTGGAAAGCGGCGAGCGCATCCCGGCGCGCGCCGTGATCGATTGCCGCAGCTTCCAGCCCTCAGCCCATTTGCTGGGCGGCTGGCAGGTGTTCATGGGGCGGCATATCCGGCTGCCCGATCCGCACGGGCTGGAACGTCCGGTGATCATGGACGCAACCGTCACTCAGTCCGCCCCGGCGGGCAATGGCGCGGCCTATCGCTTCGTCTATGTCCTGCCGCTGGCAGCGCAAGAGGTCTTCATTGAGGATACCTATTACGCCGATGACCCGGCGCTCGATCGCAGCCTGCTGTCAGGGCGGATCGATCGTTATGCCGCGCGCCATGGCTGGGGGGACGGCGTGCCGATCGGCAATGAAACCGGCGTGCTGCCGGTGATCACCGGCGGCGATTTCGAGGCCTATCTGGCGTCGATCCGCGTGCCCGGCGTTGCCATGGCGGGTGCGCGCGGCGGCTTTACCCACCCGCTCACCAGCTATACCGTGCCGATCGCGGTGGAGAACGCGCTGGCGATCGCCGCGCGAGGCGATCTGGCCGGGCCGCAGCTCGCCGCTTTCATCGAAAATCGCGCCCGTGCGCACTGGCGCAAAACCGCGATCTACCGCGCGCTGGGACGAATGTTGTTCAAGGCGGCGGAACCCGAACGCCGCGTAGACATTTTCCAGAGGTTCTATGGTTTGCCTGAAAGGCTGATCGAACGTTTTTACACTTGCCATTCGACGCTGGCCGACAAGGCCCGCATCCTGATCGGCAGGCCGCCCGTACCTATCCCGCGTGCACTTCGCGCGCTGGCCAGCAAGGGGAACCCCTTGACCTTGGAGAAACACAGATGACCGCCCAGACCCCGATTGCCCAGACCCCGCTGCGTGCGCGGCAAGTGGTGGACCCGGCCCGCTATGAAGGGCGCAGCGCCTGCGTGATCGGATCGGGTTTTGGCGGCATGGCGCTGGCGATCCGGCTGCAATCGGCAGGTATCGCGACGACGGTGGTCGAGGCGCGCGACAAGCCGGGCGGGCGCGCCTATTTCTGGGAAAAGGAAGGCTTCACCTTCGATGGCGGGCCAACCGTGGTGACCGATCCCGATTGCCTGAAGGAACTTTGGCAGCTGACCGGTCACGACATGGCCGAAGATGTCGAACTGATGCGGGTGATGCCATTCTACCGGCTCAACTGGCCCGATGGCACGAACTTCGATTATTCGAACGACGAAGCCTCGCTCAACGCCGAAATCGCCAAGCTCAATCCCGAAGACGTGGCCGGTTACCAGCGCTTCCTGGAATATTCGGCGGGCGTGTTCGAGGAAGGCTATGTCAAGCTGGGCTCCGTGCCTTTCCTCGACTTCAAATCGATGCTCAAGGCCGCCCCCGCGCTGGTCAAGAAACAGGCCTGGCGCAGCGTCTATTCGATGGTGTCGAGCTTCGTGAAAAGCGAGAAATTGCGCGAGGCGCTGAGCTTCCACACGCTGCTGGTGGGCGGCAATCCGATGAACACCAGCGCGATCTATGCGCTGATCCACAAGCTGGAGAAGGACGGCGGGGTATGGTGGACGCGCGGCGGCACCAACCGGCTGATCGCCGGCATGGTACGCCATTTCGAGCGGCTGGGCGGCACCATCCGGCTGGGCGATCCGGTGGTGCAGGTGCACACTTTCGGCAGCAAGGCAAGCGAGGTGGAAACGGCGAGCGGCTGGAAACAGCGCTTCGATGCAGTCGCCAGCAATGCCGACATCATGCATTCCTATCGCGACCTGCTGAGCGGGTCGAAGCGCGGCAAGGATTACGCGAAATCGCTCTCGCGCAAGAGCTTCAGCCCCGGGCTTTTCGTCGTCCACTTCGGGCTTGAAGGCACCTGGCCCGGCATCCCGCACCACATGATCCTGTTCGGCCCGCGCTACAAAGGCCTGCTCGATGACATCTACAAGCTGGGCGTGCTGCCACAGGACTTCAGCATCTACCTGCATCACCCGACGGTGACCGATCCCAGCATGGCGCCCAAGGGCAAGAGCACCTTCTACGCGCTGGTACCGGTGGCGCATATGGGCAAGCTCGCGGTCGATTGGGACGAAGTCGGCCCGATCCTGGAAAAGCGCATCCTTGACGAGATCGGGCGGCGCCTGATCCCTGACATCCATGACCGGATCGTGACCAAGTTCAGCTATGCGCCGAAGGATTTTGCGCATGATCTCAACGCGCATCTGGGCAGCGCCTTCAGCCTCGAGCCGGTGCTGTGGCAAAGCGCCTATTTGCGCGGCCACAATCGCGACGATGTGATCGACAATTTCTACCTTGTCGGCGCGGGCACGCATCCCGGCGCGGGCATTCCCGGCGTGGTCGGCAGCGCGAAGGCGACGGCGGGCTTGATGCTGGAGGATCTGGCGATAAAGGCGGCGGGATGAGACTTCGTCCCTGCCCATGCTGTGGATTCCTCACGATAGGTGAGCCCGCATCATACGAGGTTTGTGAGGTGTGCTTATGGGAAGACGACGGCCAAGGCGAAGACGATCTTGAGGCCGTGCGGGGAGGGCCCAATGGGGCGTTTAGTTTGAGCCAAGCGCGATTGAACTTCGAACAGTTCGGTGCTTACGATCCGGCGAAACGAACACTTTCGCGCAAGCCAAAACCGAAAGAACTGCCTCAATGAACCGTATCGCCGTCTATTGCGGGTCTGCCACGCCCGAGGATCCGCGCTATCTCGAGCTTGCCTATGAAGTCGGGCGCACGCTGGCGTTGCGCGAGATCGGCGTCGTCTATGGCGGCGGAAGGCTGGGCCTGATGGGAGCGGTGGCGCGCGGCGCGCTGGAGGCAGGCGGCGAGGTCATCGGCGTGATCCCCGAGGCCTTGTTCAATTCCGAAGTCGCCAACCACGACTGTACCGAGCTTTACACCGTTTCGGGCATGCACGAGCGCAAGCAGCGCTTCACTGACCTGTCTGAGGGCTTCATCACCATCCCCGGCGGGGTCGGCACAATGGACGAGCTGTGGGAAGCGATGAGCTGGGCGCAGCTCGGCTATCACCAGAAGCCGGTCGGCCTGCTCAACGCCATGGGCTTTTACGACCATTTGATCGCGTTCAACGCCAAGATGGCCGAAGTCGGCTTCGTCCGCCCCGCGCATCAGGGCATATTGATCCATTCGGACACCATGGGTGACCTGATCGCGAAGATGGAAGCCTACGAACCGCACACGCCGATCTTCCGCATGAAAGCGGAGGAATTGTGAGCGAGGCCAATATGGTCGTGCCTTCGGCGACAATGCGGCACACTCCGCGTGAGCCGGGCGGCGGGCGCAACCGCGCGCCGCTGGTCGAAAAGAGCCGTCTCGCGATCAAGCAAGGTTCGAAAAGCTTCTCCGCCGCCAGCCGATTGTTCGACCGTGAAACGCGCGAGCGGGTGTGGATGCTCTATGCCTGGTGCCGCCGCTGCGACGATCTGACCGATGCGCAGGACATGGGCGGCGCGCTGGGCGACCAGTCCGACATTGCCGAGCGGGTGAAGCATATCCGCGTGCTGACGCAGGCCGCGCTTGACGGGCAGCCGACCGCCGATCCCGCGTTCGATGCCTTCGGCCAGGTGGCCAGCGAAGTGGGCCTGACGATGGCAGATGCCGAAGCGGTGATCGCCGGGTTCGAGCTTGACGCGATCGACTGGCGCCCGCGCAGCGAAGCAGACCTGATGCGCTATTGCTGGCACGTCGCGGGCGCAGTGGGCGTGATGATGGCGCTGGTGATGGGGGTGAAGCGCGAGGAAGAGGACACGCTTGACCGCGCCTGCGACCTGGGCCTTGCGTTCCAGCTCGCCAATATCGCGCGCGACGTGGTGGAAGATGACGCGGCGGGGCGCTGCTACATCCCCGAAATCTGGCTGGTCGAGGAAGATATCGAGCCGGGCCAGCACACCAAGCCGCATCACCGGCAGGAACTGGCCGACATGGCCGGGCGGCTGGTGCGGCGGATGGAACTGCACGCCGCCTCCTCGCGCATTGGCGCCGCGCGCCTGCCGTTCCGCTGCCGCTGGGCGATCCTGTCGGCTGCACGGATCTACACTGCGATCGGGCGCGAGGTGCTGGCCCGGGGCCCGGCAGCGTGGGATCACCGCGTCTACACCTCGAAGGCGCAGAAGATCGGCCATGCGCTCGCCGCGTTTTTCGAGGCGCTGGTCAATCGTCCACCGAAGCTGGGCGACGAACCGCGCTGGCGGCGCAGCGATTTGGCGGAACGCTGATTTCCGTTCGCCTCGAGCGAAGTCGAGAGGCGATGGCGCTCACGTGTCTCGACTACGCTCGACACGAACGGAGGGTGTGGCTAATCCCGCCCGAATGATCACCAAACTCCTGATCGCCAATCGCGGCGAGATCGCCTGCCGCATCATCCGCACTGCCCGCGCGATGGGGATCGCCACCGTCGCGGTCTATTCCGATGCGGATGCCAAGGCGCTGCACGTGCGCTCAGCTGACGAGGCGGTGCATATCGGTCCCTCGCCTGCTGCCGAGAGCTATCTTGTGGGCGCGAAGATCATTGCGGCGGCCAAAGAAACCGGCGCGGACGCCATCCATCCTGGCTACGGCTTCCTGTCCGAGAACGCGGGCTTCGCGCAGGCGGTGATCGATGCGGGGCTGATCTGGGTCGGCCCCAAGCCTGCCAGCATCCGCGCGATGGGCCTGAAGGACGCGGCCAAGCAACTGATGCGCAGTGCGGGCGTTCCGGTAACGCCGGGCTATGACGGTTCGGACCAGTCGGTCGAACGCCTCACCGCCGAGGCCGAGGCAATCGGCTACCCCGTGCTCATCAAGGCGGTCGCAGGCGGCGGCGGCAAGGGGATGCGCAAGGTCGATGCCCCGGCCGACTTCGAGGCGGCGCTGGAAAGCTGCAAGCGCGAGGCCAAGGCGAGCTTCAGCAATGACGAGGTGCTGCTCGAAAAGTGGATCACCAGCCCCCGCCATATCGAAGTGCAGGTGTTCGGCGACAGCCACGGCAATGTCGTCCACCTGTTCGAGCGGGACTGCTCGCTCCAGCGCCGCCACCAGAAGGTGATCGAGGAAGCCCCCGCCCCCGGCATGGACGAGGCTACCCGCGAAGCCATCTGCGCTGCCGCCGTGCGCGCCGCGAAGGCGGTCGATTACGAGGGCGCGGGCACGATCGAATTCATCGCCGATGCCAGCGAGGGCCTGCGCGCGGACCGCATCTTTTTCATGGAGATGAACACCCGGCTTCAGGTCGAACATCCCGTCACCGAGGAGATCACCGGGGTCGATCTGGTAGAATGGCAATTACGCGTGGCGAGCGGCGAAGCGATCCCACTCAAACAGGAAGAGCTGAGCATCAACGGCCACGCTATCGAGGCCCGGCTCTATGCGGAAGACCCGGCGAAGGGGTTTTTGCCGAGTACGGGGCGGTTGGAGCATCTTAAGTTTGGCGATCTCGAGCGAGTCGAAACCGGGGTCGAAGAGGGCGGGGTAATCTCTCCTTTCTACGACCCCATGATCGCCAAACTCGTCAGCCACGGCGATACTCGCGAGCAAGCTATTGATGATCTGAAATACGCGCTGGCAACCACTGAGGTTTGGCCAGTGCGGACGAACGCAGGATTTGTTGTCCGCGCGATTGACGACGAAGATTTCCGCGACGCCGCGTTGGATACTGGCTTCATCGAACGGAAGGGCGACAAGCTAGTCCCTTTAACCGAGCCCGACGAGGCGGCATGGAAAGTCGCGGCAATGCTTTCCACCGACCGTTGCAACGAAGCTCCGCTCGCAGGATTTCGCCTGAACGCTCCGAAGCGCAACACAGTAGCGATCTCAAGTCTCGACGACATGCGGGTCATTGACCTTGATCAGGCTTGGTCAGACACGCTTCGCGTAGTTTTGGAAGACGGTGACCTGTATTCCACTGACTCGGGCGATGCCCCCGTGATGACCGGGGCGGTCATCGGCGAAACTGCAGTGGTATTTAATGAAGGCTCTGCATTCGAGTTTGCGCTCACTGCGCGGGGAACAGGCCATCAGCACGCGCATGACGGCGACATCATCGCCCCCATGCCGGGCAAGGTCATCGCGGTCGATGTCAGCGAAGGCCAGGCCGTCACCGCCGGTCAGCGGCTGATGGTGCTCGAAGCGATGAAGATGGAGCACGCCCTCACCGCGCCGTTCGACGGCACCGTCACCGGGCTGTCGGTCAGCGCAGGTTCGCAGGTCCAGGTCGAAGCGCTGTTGTGCGTGGTGGAGCCAAGCGAATGATCCTCCCCGAAACGGGGAGGGGGACCACCCGCAGGGTGGTGGAGGGGCACCCGCCACTGACGACGCGCATTGGGCCTGTACCCCTCCACCATGCTTCGCATGCTCCCCCTCCCCCCGATGGGGGAGGATTTATGACCTGGGAACGCGAACTGGAAGAACTGCGCCACCGCGAGGCGCTCGCCGAGCAGATGGGCGGTGCGGACAAGGTCGCCCGCCAGCATGGGCGCGGGAAGATGGACGCGCGCGCACGGCTCGCGGCTTTGTGCGACCCCGGCTCCTTCCGCGAGATCGGCAAGATCGCCGGCAAGGGTCACTATGACGAAAACGGCGACCTCACCGGCGTCACCCCCGCCCCCTTCCTGTTCGGCAAAGCCACGATCAACGGGCGGCCGGTGGTTGCCACGGCGGACGATTTCACCATTCGCGGCGGCGCAGCCGATGCCGGGATCAGCCGCAAGATGGTGCAGGCGGAGAAGATGGCGCATGAGCTCAAGCTGCCGCTGATCCGCATGATTGACGGCACCGGTGGCGGTGGCTCGGTCAAGACGCTGGAGCAGATCGGCGCGACCTATATTCCCGCCGTGCCCGGCTGGGGCGATGTAGTGCAGAACCTCGACACCGTGCCGGTGGTGGCGCTGGCGCTCGGGCCGACCGCGGGCCTTGGCGCGGCACGCACGGTTGCCAGCCATTATTCGATCATGGTGCGCGGGTTGTCGCAGATCTTCGCTGCGGGACCGGCGGTGGTCGAAGGCCTCGGCGAGGCATATCGCGACGGCGCCACCAGCCATGAGCAAGCCAAGGAAAACCTCGGCGGATCGGACATCCACACCCGCAATGGCGTGGTCGATGACGAGGTAGGATCCGAGGCCGAGGCCTTCGCCCGCGCGCGGCACTTCCTCAGCTTCATGCCCGAACATGTCGGCCAGCTGGCGCGGCGTTCCAACTGCCTCGACCCGGTCCACCGGCGCGAAGAGGAATTGCTCAGCCTGGTGCCGCGCGATCCCAAGGCGGTCTATTCAATGCGACGCTGCCTCGACATGGTGTTCGACACCGGGACCGTGTTCGAAATCGGCAAGATGTGGGGCCGCGCCGCGATCACCGCACTCGCGCGGCTCGACGGCTGGCCGGTGGCGGTGGTGGCGAGCGACCCCAGCTTCCTGGGCGGATCGTGGGAGGCGAAGACCAGCGAGAAAGTTGAGCGCTTCGTGAAGCTGGCTGACCAGTTCCGCCTGCCCATCGTCCACCTCGTCGACAATCCCGGCTTCATGATCGGGCGCGAGGCGGAAATGGCGGGTACGATCCGCTATGGCGTCAATGCGATGAACGCGATCTACAAGGCCACGGTGCCGCTCGCCAGCGTGGTGCTGCGCCGCGCCTATGGCATCGCGGGCAGCGCGATGAGCAATGCGGAAGCGTTTCAATACCGCTTCTGCTGGCCTTCGGGCGATTGGGGTTCGCTCCCCATCGCGGGCGGGCTGGAAGTGGCTTACAAGTCGGAGCTGGAGGCGGCCGAGGATCACGCAGCGATGCTGGAGGAAATCCGCGAGAGGCTGGGCAAGGTCACTTCGCCCTTCCGCAGCGCGGAACGCTTTAATGTCGAGGACATCATCGACCCGCGCGACACCCGGCCCTTGCTGTGCGAATTCGCGGAGCTTGCCTGGAGGAAGCTGGAGAGCGAAGTCTAGAACCCACCCCCAACCCCTCCCGCAAGCGGGAGGGGAGCGAGACTTGCCGAGCCTCAGGCGAGGCTAGTCGCAGTGGGGTGGGCTCCCCGATTAATGCCGCATGATATCGTGCAGTTCCATATAGCGCCGCGCCTGGTTGGGGCGGCGGAACAGCTTGCCCCGCTCGCTATAAAGTACCAGCGCCAGCGCCGAGATCGCGCATAGCGTCATCGCAATGCCCAGCGGCAGCGCGGTGCCATCGTAGGCCTGGCCGATCGCCGCGCCGAGCAGCGCGCCGGTGACCATCCGCACGCTGGTTTGCGCCGACGAGGCAGCGCCTGCGATCTGCTGGAACGGCTGCATCGCGATCGAAGAAAAGTTCGCGCCGACAAAGCCCAGCATGGTCATGTTGAGCGCAAGCAGCGGCACGAATTCCCACAGCGTCTGCCCTTCATGGCTGGCGGACAGAACTTGCAGCAGGCTGACGATCAGGAAGCCGATCAACGCGGTGTGGCTCACCCGGCGCGCGCCGAACCGTTCGACAATGCGCGAATTGGTGAAGCTGGCGATGACCATGCCGATGATCGACGCGCCGAAGATCAGCGCGAAATAATTGCCCGCGCCGAAGCTCTCGGCGATCAGCTGTTGCGAAGAATTGAGGAAGCCGAACAGCGATCCGAACACCAACGCGCTGCCGATCACATAACCCACAGAGACACGGTTGGAGAGCGATTGGCCCATGTTCTTGAGGATCGTGACGGGATCGATCTGCTGGATATTGTCCTCCGTCAGGCTTTCGGGCAGCCTTAGCCACACCCACAACCCGATGATCACACCCATCAGCGCCATCCCGTCAAAGATTGCGCGCCAGCTAAAGAACATCAGGATCAGCTGGCCAATCGCCGGCGCAACGATCGGCACGGCAAGGAAGATCATGATGATGAGGCTCATCATCCGCGCCATCCGGTCGCCGCCCACACGGTCGCGCACGATCGCCGTGGGCACCACGCTCAAGCCAGCACAGGCAATCCCCTGGACCAGCCGCAGCACCAGCAGCGTCTCGAAATCCTCTACCCAGGAACAGGCCAGCGACAGCACGATGTAGGCAATCAGCCCGACAAACAGCACCGGCCGCCGCCCGAACCGGTCTGCAAAGGCGCCGGGGAAGAACGCGCCGATACCCGAACCCAGGAAATAGGCGCTGATGACATATTGCCGGTTGTTCCCGCCCGCACCAAGGTCATCCGCCATCACCCCCAGCGCCGGCAGCATGGAATCGATGCCGAATGCCTGCAGGCTCATCAGCGAAGCCATCAGCACGATCAATTCGCGCTCGCCAAATTGGCGGGAAGAAGCGGAGCCGGATTGCATATTCAGGTCCTTGGGCGCTGGCGCCGCGGAATGGAAGCAGCTTTTTTGCGAGTGCGAAGAGAGTGCCATAGGACGACAAAGGTTCCGCACCGCCAGAATTGCGGCTAATTTGCTCGCATGGCGGATGCGCAGGGCAGCGATGACATCGGAGCAATGGAGCCTGAGGAAGCCCGCGGCCTCAGGAAGATCATCCATGTCGACATGGACGCCTTCTTCGCCAGCGTGGAACAACGCGACAACCCGGAGCTGCGCGGCAAGCCGGTGGCGGTGGGCGGCGCGGGTGGGCGCGGCGTGGTCGCCGCCGCCAGCTATGAAGCGCGCACATTCGGCGTGCGCAGCGCCATGCCCTCGGTCACTGCCAAGCGGCTGTGCCCCGATTTGATTTTCGTGCGCCACCGGTTCGATGCTTACAAGGAAGCGAGCCGCACGATCCGCCGGATCTTCGAACACTACACCCCGCATGTCGAACCGCTAAGCCTGGACGAGGCCTATCTCGATGTGACCGAGGACCTGCTGGGGATCGGTTCCGCCACCCGCATCGCCGAGCTGATCCGCCAGGAGATCCGGGCCAAGACGCAGCTGACCGCCAGCGCCGGGGTGAGCTACAACAAGTTCCTTGCCAAGCTGGCGAGCGACCAGAACAAGCCCAACGGGATGTGCGTGATCCGCCCCGGCGAAGGCGCACAATTCGTCGCAGGCCTGCCGGTGCGGCGGTTCCACGGGGTCGGTCCCAAGGGCGCGGAAAAGATGGCGCGGCTGGGGATCGTGACCGGTGCGGACCTGGCGGCGAAAGACATCGCCTTCCTGCGCCAGCATTTCGGCAGCCAGGCGGACTATCTCTACCGCGCGGCGCGCGGGATCGACCTGAGGCCTGTGCGTGCGCACCGCATCCGCAAGTCCGTGGGCGGGGAACGCACCTTCAGCGAGGATATCTCGTCAGGCCCCGCGCTGCGCGAGGTGCTCGAAAACATCATCGACATCGTGTGGGACAGCATCGAGAAGACCGAGGCCAAGGGCCGCAGGGTCACGCTGAAGATGAAATACACCGATTTCCAGAACGTGACGCGGGCGAAGACGGTGGATCACCCGGTGGCCGACAAGCGCGAATTCGCAGGGCTTGCGCGCGGCCTGCTTGACGAATTGCTGCCGCTGCCGATGCCGATCCGGCTGATGGGGCTGACGCTTTCGAAGCTGGAGGGTGCGGAGGAACCAGAGGAACGCCCACGCGACGAGGCACAGCTTTCGCTGCTTTAGCTGCCGTCGCGATTGTCGCGCCAATGCTCCAGCGCGCGGCGCGCCATGCCCGAGAGCGGTTCGGGCAGCGAATGCGGCGGAAAAAAGCGCGCCTCGGTAACCTCGCGTCCGTCCGGCTGCGGGTGCAGATCAATCGTCGCAGCGAACAGGTGCATGGTATGCGGCGAGCCGGAAATCACGCCATCGAACGTGCCAAGCGCGTTCAGCCGCACCAGTTCCAGCCCCAGTTCCTCGCGCACTTCTCGCACGGCCGCAGCCAGCGGATCCTCGCCTTTGCCGATACCGCCTCCGGGCAAATACCAGGCCGCCGGGCCATAGCTGTGCTGCAGCAGCAGGATCGAGCCATTCAAGTCGGTCAGGATCACATTGCAGCCCGCGAGCGGCACCTTGCGCCAGGTCCTCCAGCGATGCCGCACGCGGTAGGCAACCGGCAACAGCGCGCGGTGCACCGCCGCGGGAATGATACGGATGATCAGGTGAAGCATGTAACCGGCTGGCGCGCGGCACCGAGCAGCCGCGCGATCGGCAAATCGTGTTCGCGCCGGATCGCCACGTCGAACACGTCGCGCTTGTCCGCAGCGCCGCCCAGCGTGAACAGCAATGAATCCGACGCGAGCAGCGCGGGAATGGTCAGCGTGATCCGGTCAAACGGCGCATGCGCGGGCAGCGGATCGGGCGTGAGCCGCCGCACTGCCTGCGGGTCGTCAACCTTGGGATCGGTGTTGGGGAACAGCGAAGCGATATGCCCGTCGCCGCCCATGCCCAGCCAGGCGACAGCGAAATGCGGCGGCTGGCTGTCTTCGGATAGTGGATGAATGCGCGCGCCGACCGGTTCGAACAGCGCGCGGATCTTCCCGGTGTTGGACGCCTCGTGATCCTCGGGCACGATCCGGTCATCGCCCGGCCACACCACCAGCCGCGACCAGTCAAGATCGCGGGTCACCAGTTCTGCCATGATCGGGAACGGGGTCGAACCGCCGGGAACGGCGATTGCGACATCGCCATTGGTCGCGTCGAGCGCGGCCGCGATCCGCGCATCCAGCCAGTCGGCAATCGCGCCAGTATCGGCGCCGTCCACTATCGTTACATCGGCCATGCAGCCCTGATAGCAAAAGGGCCGCTCCCGGCTAGCGGAAACGGCCCATTCGCATATGTATTCGTCGTCACGCAGTGAGCCTGCGGTAAATTAGTTCTCGAGCAGCGAGCTCAGGAACCAGACGCGCTCTTCGGCCATGTCGGTCCAGTCATCGATCAAGCCATCGGTGGCGTTATCGCCTGCATCTTCAGCGAGCTGCTTCATGCCCTTGAGGCGTTCGACCAGCTTGCGGTTATCATCGCGCAATCCCGCGATCATGTCCTCCGCGCTCAGCGTGGTGCTGTCCTGGTCCTTGATCTGGGTGTGCTTTGCGACCGCGCCGACCGAGGTCAGCGTGTCGCCGCCATTCTTCCGCACCCGCTCGCCGATCGCATCGATCTGGTCGCGAATCTCGATCGCCTGCTCGTCAAATAGCAGGTGCAGGTCGCGGAAGCGCGGGCCCTTCACGTGCCAGTGGAAGTTCTTCGTCTTCAGATAAAGCGCGAAGTGATCGGCCAGCAGGGCGTTGATTTCAACGTTGAGGGCGGTCATCGAATTGTTGTTAGGGTCCAGCATGTGCGGAGGCTCCTTTTCGGGGTTGCAGCCTGCGATCGACCCGCCGAATGCAGGGTTCGCGGCTTCGTGAATGTTCAGTTATATAATGCATCGAGGCCCGATTTTGTTCCGGGAATAGCTGGCCACTTTGATCGAACTAGTCGATCGAAATGCCAATCATGGAGCAATCGAAGCGATCAATAGCGCTGCCCCGAGCAATATTGCGGCGAGCACCATGCGTATGAAATAAAATAATTTTTGACGCTGCGAAAATTTTTCCAGCCAGAGCCATGCCAGAACTATCGCCGCCACGCTCGCCAGCCCGCCGCCAGCCAGTGCGGGCAGCGGATCGGCCAGCGCAGCGGCCGCAGCGAATACGCACAAACGCGGCGCGTCGAGCTGCTGCCGGGCGAACAGCACCAATGCCGCCGCGCCCAGCGAAAGCGTCGGCTCTTGCAGGTGCACTGGCCTGACCGGAATCGCCAGTTCCACCGCCGCCAGCAGCAGCCCCCCGGCCACGATCCAGCCGCGCGGCTGCCCGATCACGTGGCTCGCCAGTTCCGCCCCGAGCAGCGCCATCACCGCCGTGGCAGCAAGGCTGGATGCAATAGCTGTGACGAGCAAAGCGGGTGACCGGCCATGCGCCTGCACCAACGCGCCCAACGTCCGCGCGGCGCGACCACCGGTCGAGGTCGCAATACAGGCGAGAAAGGCGATCAGCGCGGCGTCCATCGCCTGCGCCTAGCAAGCCGCTCGCCGCCCCGCCAGCGTTGGCGCCCGCATGCATCATTTGCGCAGGCGATCTTTGTCCCTAAACCGTCCTAAGCAGGACCAAATCGAGACGAGCAAGGGAGCAGGCAATGAAACTCGAACCGGGCATGGCGGCGGTGGTCACGGGCGGCGCATCGGGGCTGGGCCGGGCGAGCGCGCAGGCGCTTTCTGAGGCGGGCCTGAAGGTTGCGATCTTCGACATCAACGATGCGGATGGCGAAGCCCATGCCGCGGCGATCGGCGGCACCTTCCACCATGTCGACATCATGGACGAGCAATCGGTCGAAGCCGGCTTTGCCGCCGCGCGCGCCGCCAACGGGCAAGAACGGGTTACCGTCCACTGCGCCATGGCCAGCCGCCGCGGCAAGACGCTGGGCTGGGACAAGGAAACGGGCGGCTACAAGCGCTTGCCGACCGAGGATTACGCGTTTGGCGCCGAAGGCATCCTCGTCGCCAGCTATCGCGTCGCCTCCATCTCGGCGCTGGGCATGGCGAACGCCGAACCGCTCAACGAAGATGGCGAGCGCGGCTGCATCACCCTCACCGCTTCGGTCGCGGCGCAGGACGGGCAGATCGGCCAGGTGATCTATGGCAGTTGCAAGGCCGGGGTGAACGGGCTGGTGCTGCCGATGGCGCGCGACCTGATGGACCTTGGCATTCGCGTCAATTCGGTGATGCCGGGAATCTTCGCCACCCCGCTGATGCTGGGGATGAAGGACCGCAATCCGGCGATGTGGGCACAATTGAACGCAAGCGTTCCCTTCCCCAAACGGCTTGGCCACCCGGAAGAATTCGCTTCGCTGATCTGCGAGATCGCGCGCAACAGCTATATCAACGGGCACCAGTTCCGGCTCGACGGCGCGATCCGCATGCCGCCGAAGTGATGAAGGATACTCCTGGTTGCGGTAGCCAAAGCGCGACTGCGCGTCGGCCGGTCAGGCCGCCCACCCGGAGGCGTGAGACCGAATGCAATGAGGACGAACTAGCCGCGAGGGAAATCAAATGACCACCCAGACCAACGCCTATCCCACCCGTGCCTATGGCGCGACCGCGCCCGATAGCGGCGTCGGCCCGATCGAGATTACCCGCCGGGGCCTGCGCGATGACGATGTGCTGATCGACATCAGCCATTGCGGCATCTGCCATTCGGACCTGCATTCCGCCCGTAACGACTGGGGCCGCACGACCTATCCGATCGTGCCCGGGCACGAGATCGTGGGAACGGTGGCGGCCGTGGGCGAGGCGGTGACGCGGCACAAGGTGGGTGACCGGGTGGCGATCGGCTGCATGGTCGACAGCTGCATGGAGTGCAAACATTGCGACCAGGACCTGGAGCAATATTGCCTGCAGGGCGGGATGACCGGCACCTATAACGGCACTGACCGGCGCGACGGTACTCCCACTTACGGCGGCTATTCCGAACGGATCGTTTGCCGCGAGGAATTCGTGCTCAAAGTGCCCGATGGCCTGCCTATGGCCGAAGCCGCGCCGCTGCTGTGTGCCGGCATCACCACCTACAGCCCCTTGCGCACCTGGAAGGTCGGGCCGGGCAGCAAGGTCGCGGTCGCAGGCCTTGGCGGGCTTGGTCACATGGGTGTGAAGCTGGCGGCGGCGATGGGCGCGGAAGTGACCGTGCTGAGCCGCACGGAGGACAAGCGCGCGGACGCCGAAAAGCTGGGGGCGCATGCCTTCCTCAACACGTCGGACAAGGACGCGATGAAGGCCAAGGCCGGCTATTTCGACCTGGTGCTCAACACGATTCCCGTGCGGCACGACATCACGCCCTATCTGCAGCTGTTGCGGATTGACGGGGTTCAAGTGCTGGTGGGCGTGATCGACATGCTGCCGGAAATCCATTCGATGCTGCTGTTGGGCCGCAAGGTGCTGACGGGCAGCGGGATCGGCGGGCTCGCCGAAACGCAGGAGATGCTCGATTTCTGCGCCGAGCACGGGATCCTGCCGGAGATCGAAACTATCCGCATCGAGGACGTGAACCACGCCTACGAACGAATGGAAGCGAGCGATGTGAAATACCGCTTCGTGATCGATATGGAAAGTTTGCGGCAGAGCTGAGCGATCCGGAGTGCAACGCCTGCTGCGGTGAAATCCGGCCAACAACCGGCAGGGCTTCCCATCCTGATGGCCGTTCGTCGCTCCCGTTTGAGGGCGGATTCCCGCCGATGGCGGGGCAAATTTGCCGATTTGCACCCGGCTGCGAAATTTCTTGCATCCAAATATGCCCGATGCCGCATCTAACCGGTCGAAATCAGTTCCAACCGCCATCTGGCCTCTATCGGGATTTCGACCATGAAGCTTACTACCCGGCCCACTCTGTTCGCATCGACACTGCTGGCCCCGCTCCTCGCCTTCACCGCCACCATCGCCAGCACATCGGCAAGCGCCGGCGAGATCAGTACGACCATGCCGGAAACGCCCACGGGCGAGATTGGCGCGACGTTGATCGAGCATATCAACAGCGACAGCCCGGATAGCATCCGCGCATGGGCGCAAGGTGTGCTGTCCGAATCGCTCGACCCCGAGATGCGTTCGACCTTTCTCCAGCAGCTCGCCGTTGCTGCCCGGGATAGCGGCGGGGTCGACTTTGTCGATGCGCGGACGCAAGGCCCGCCGGGAATGCTGGTCGTCACCATCAAGGGTCGCCACACCGGACAACTCGCGGCACTGGTGCTGCTGCCCGACCCGGATCAACCGGGAAAGCTGGCCATGGTGGACATGGTGCCGATCGACGATCCTGCATTGTATGATGCCTGGCCGGAAACCGGCGCCTCGCAGGCGGAAATAGCCCATCTGGCAGGTGCTGCGCTGGACCAGCTGGCGCGCACAACGGACTTTTCGGGGTGCCTGAGCATTTCGAATGGTGCGACCACCTTCTTCGACGAGTGCCGCGGACTGGCTGACCGGACATTCGGCGTGAAAGCAGACAATGCGACGAAATTTCACATCGGATCGATGAACAAGATGTTCACTTCGGTCGCGATTGCCCAGCTGGTCGAAGCGGGCAAGCTGCAATGGGAGACCTCGCTTGCCGAAGTGATGCCGGAATATCCCGATCAGGCCACTGCGTCGAAAATCACCGTGTGGCAGCTGTTGCGCCATACCGCTGGCCTGGGCGATTTCTTCGTTCCCGAGTTCTTCCAGAACCGCGAAAATTTCGTCAATCCGGCGGACTATCTCGATCTGATTGCCCGCCAGCCCGTGGTTTTCGAGCCGGGTGCAGACTGGAGTTACAGCAATGCCGGTTACGTATTACTGGGAAGGATTGTCGAGAATGTCTCGGGCGAGAGCTATTTCGATTACATCCAGCGCCATGTCTTCGCGCCTGCAGGGATGACCGCCAGCGGTTTCGATAGCCAGGAAGACATCACGGAGAAGCTGGCGACAGGTTATTTCAAGGAAGGGACGTTTGCTACCGCCTGGAAGGCCAACTGGATGACCCTGCCCTTCAAAGGCAGCCCGGCCGGCGGCGGTTATTCCACCAATGAGGACCTGTTGAAATTCGCCAGCGCGCTGCAAGGAGGGAAACTGGTCAGGCCTGCCACGTTGGATAAGATGTTCGACGATAGCATCCCGGTGGGTCCGGGCAAATATGCAGCCGGGTTCGGCGATCGCCTGTCGAACGGCCGTCATATCCGCGGCCATGCCGGTGGCGCGCCCGGAATGAGCGCAAATCTTGCGATGGTCTGGGAAACCGGTGCTGCGGTGGCCGTGACCAGCAACCAAGGGGATACGCCGACGGCCATGCTGTTGAGCGAGCGCATCGCCGATCTGCTCGCCTCGCAGGGCCAGAAGCCCTAATCCTGTGTTATAACCAACGAAAATCCGTACAATTTCTTCCGGAGTCACACTGATGGACTTTGTCATGTTCTTTATTCCCGGCGTGGTCATGCTAACGCCGGTAGCGATCCTGCTGATCTTCCTGCGCTATCGCGCCGAACTGACGAAAGAGCGCTATCGCACGCTCCTGCAGCTTGCGGACAAGGGCATAGAATTGCCGCATGACCTGCTGGTCGAGCCGCATGCTTCCGACGCTGACCGGCGCCGGGCACTTGTCTTGATAGCGGGCGGCATTGGACTGATGGCGATGTTTGTGGCCCTGCCGTTCGAGTTTCACGACGGGCAGCGCCTTGCCAGCCTGTGGGGCCTTGGCCTGTTGCCGCTGATGACAGGCCTTGGCTATTTCGCGAGCTGGTGGCTCAACCGGCGCGATAACATGCGTGGCTGAGCCAGCTGGCTCTCCACTGGGCGCGGCTCAAGTCGATCATGCGTTGGTGGCGCGCGCGCTGCTGACGGATGATCGACGCGCGTTCGAACAACTGGTGCGGCGGCACCAGGGCATGGTGCGCGCCCAGTTGCGGCGCCTGCTTGATGGTGATGAGACCAAGGCCGATGATCTCGCGCAGGAAACCTTCCTGCTGGCATGGCGCAAGCTGCACCAGTTTCGCGGCGAAGCGCGCTTTTCCACCTGGCTTTACCGCATCGCCTATTCCTGCTTTCTGCAGGCCCGTCGAAGCCTGCCCAAGACAGCCCGCGATACACAGGAAAACTCGCTCGACCAGCAGACATCGCCGCGCGCCACGGTCGAACTGCGGCTCGATATCGAGCGCGCCATGCGCCAGCTGTCCGATGCGGAGCAAGTCGTGCTGCTGCATGTCGTACAGCTAGGCCTGAGCCATGATGAAGCCGCCTATGTGCTGGCGATGCCGCTTGGCACCGTCAAATCTCACACGCAGCGCGGCAAGGCCAAGCTGCGCACGCTGCTGGCCGACTGGCAGGCGACACCACAGGAGGAACTTGGGTCATGAGTGACGAAATCGAAGATGCTCTGGACGAACTTCTGCGCGAACAGTTCGCTGGGCCGGTAGCCGACGGCGGATTTAGCCTGTCGGTCATGGAACAGCTTCCCGCCCGGCGGCGACGCAAGGATTGGCCCTTGGCAATCGGGACGCTGGGCGGAGTGGCGACCTGTTGGCTCAGCCTTCGCTCATCCCCAATCGCCTATGCTGGCTGGCAGGACTGGCTTTCGGGCGATCTGTCAGCTTCTGCTGGGGCGCTATTGGTGGCGATCGCGAGCATGGCTGTTCTGGCAATGGCCTGGAGCATCGCCGAGACGGATGACCGGCGCAGCTCTTGGCCTCGACAGACCATTCGATAGGACCAGGGAAACGCGCGATTGCAAGTCGTGCTGACGTTGCGTGCATAAGGTGTACGCGGCGCTGGAGCGGGTGAAGGGAATCGAACCCTCGTCGTCAGCTTGGGAAGCTGCTGCTCTACCATTGAGCTACACCCGCATTGCGGCCGCGCGGCCCTTTGCCGCATTCGCTTGAGGTGGTCAATCAGATAGGTGAAGCCGGGCGGCAGGCGCAGTATGGCGGCGCTTGCAGCCATAGCCGTTGGTTTCGCGCAGAAGCACGGCTAAGGCACCGGGAAAGATTCGGGCAGTTGAGAGGAATAAAATGCGCCAGATTGATCATTTCATTGTTGGCGGTTCGGGCGGAGCCGCTGCCCGCAAGCACCAGGTGTGGAACCCCTCGACCGGCGAAGTACAGGCGGAAGTTGCGCTGGGCGATGCCGCTCTGCTGCAAAAGGCCGTCGAGGCCGCCAAGGCGGCGCAACCGGCCTGGGCGGCGACCAATCCGCAAAAGCGCGCGCGGGTGATGTTCGAATTCAAGCGGCTGGTCGAAGCCAACAAGCAGACGCTGGCCGAGCTGCTCGCGAGCGAGCACGGCAAGGTGGTGGAAGACGCGCATGGCGATATCCAGCGCGGGCTGGAAGTTATCGAATATGCCTGCGGCATCCCGCAGGCGCTGAAGGGAGAATACACGCCAAGTGCTGGCCCCGGCATCGATGTCTATTCGATGCGCGTGCCGCTGGGCATTGGCGCGGGGATTACCCCGTTCAACTTCCCGGCGATGATCCCGATGTGGATGTTCGGCATGGCCTGCGCGGCGGGCAATGCCTTCATCCTCAAGCCGAGCGAGCGCGATCCCAGTGTGCCGGTGCGGCTGGCCGAACTGTTCCTGGAGGCGGGCGCGCCTGAAGGCGTGCTGCAGGTCGTCCATGGCGACAAGGAGATGGTCGATGCGATCCTCGACCATCCCGATATCGCGGCGATCAGCTTCGTCGGCTCATCCGACATTGCGCAGTACATTTACTCGCGCGGGACGGCGAACGCGAAGCGCGTGCAGGCCTTTGGCGGGGCGAAGAACCACGGCATCGTGATGCCCGACGCCGATCTCGACCAGGTGGTCAACGATCTGGCGGGTGCGGCCTTCGGCTCTGCGGGCGAGCGCTGCATGGCGCTGCCGGTGGTGGTGCCGGTGGGCGAGGACACCGCCGACAAGCTGCGTGAAAAGCTGATCCCGGCGATCAACGCGCTGCGGGTGGGCGTGTCCACCGATGCGCAGGCCCATTACGGCCCGGTCGTCACGCCCGAGCACAAGGCCCGCGTCGAGCAGTGGATCACCACCGCCGAGGAAGAGGGCGGCGAGATCGTGATCGACGGGCGCGGCTTCAGCTTGCAGGGTTACGAGAAAGGTTTCTTCATCGGCCCCACGCTGATCGATCGCGTCACCCCGCAGATGAAAAGCTATCAGGAAGAAATCTTCGGCCCCGTGCTGCAGATTGTCCGCGCGAAGGACTTCGAAGACGCGCTGCGCCTTCCCAGCGAGCACCAGTACGGCAACGGTGTCGCGATCTTCACCCGCAACGGCCATGCCGCGCGCGAGTTCGCATCCCGCGTCAATGTCGGCATGGTCGGCATCAACGTGCCGATCCCGGTGCCGGTGGCCTATCACAGCTTTGGCGGATGGAAGCGCAGCGGCTTCGGCGACATCGACCAATACGGCATGGAAGGCCTCAGGTTCTGGACCAGGACCAAGAAGGTCACGCAGCGCTGGCCCGACGGCGGCGGCGACGGCAGCAACGCCTTCATCATCCCGACGATGGGCTAGTATCTTCCGCCCGATTGCCGTTCGCTTCGGGCGCTCTAGACGGGGGCACAGACCTTCCGAGGAGCGAGCGCAGCGATGATGTACGTCCGAACCCTTGCGGTTGCCCTGCTCGCCGCTGCCTTGGCAGTGGTGGCTGCCCCCCTGAGCGCTGCACCCCCAGCCCAGGCGGATGACAAGCGCATTGCGCTCACCTTTGACGATATCCCCCGGCAGGCGGGCGCCTTCTTCACGCCCGAAGAACGGACCGAACGCCTGATCGCCGCTCTGCGTGAAGCGCAGGTCGAGCAGGCCGCCTTCTTCGTCAATCCGGGCCGGCTTGAAACGCCTGACGGCGCCAATGGCGAAGCTCACGTTGCCGCCTATGTCGCGGCGGGCCATGTGATCGCCAACCATTCGCACAGCCATAAGCATCTGAGCAAAAGCACGGCTCTTGAATACCTCGCCGATATCGACCGGGCGGAGCGCTGGCTGGCCGGGCGCGAGGGATACCGCCCGTGGTTCCGCTTTCCCTATCTCGACGAAGGCGCCGACGACAAAGCCAAGCGTGACGCAGTGCGCGCAGGGCTGGCCGCAAGGGGCCTGCGCAACGGTTATGTCACAGCAGACGGGTCCGACTGGCACCTTGAGGCGCTGACCGTCGAGGCCAAGAAGGCGGGGCGCGATATGGATATGAAGGCCCTGCGCAAACTGTACCTGCAATCGCAGCTGAGCGGGGTTGCCTATCACGATGCGCTCGCCCGCCGCACGCTGGGCCGTTCGCCCGCACATGTGCTGCTGCTTCACGAGACCGATCTCGCCGCGCTGTTCCTGGCCGACCTGGTGACCGAGTTGCGCCGCGACGGCTGGACCATCGTCACCGCGGACGAGGCCTATCGCGACGCGATCGGCGAGGCGATGCCCGATGTGCCCTATAGCTGGGGAACCTTGACCGGGGCGATGGCCTGGGAGAAGGATATCGATCCGCCATTGTCGCCTATCTGGATGGGGACATCGATGGTAAGCTGGCTGTTCGAAACGCGCGTGGTCAAGCAGGGTTCATCGCCGCCAGCGCAATAAGAGATCTAATTTGGAAGGGCGAACATGAAAAGGCTTCTGGCACCACTGCTTGCGATTTCACTGGCTGCATGTGGCAGCTATGGCGCCGCCGAAAGCACGCCTGCGCCGCAAGCCCCGCCCGCTGCCGAGCGCGTTTGCGACGCAGCACCGGCGCAATACCACATCGGCCACGACGCTACGGAGCAGATGGGCGCAGCGATCCTCAAGGAAAGCGGCGCACAGACCTTGCGCTGGGGCGCGCCCAATTCGGCCTGGACTATGGACTACCGCCCTGACCGGGTGAACGTGCGCTATGACGACAAGCGCAAGATCATCGAGATCACCTGCGGCTGATGGAGCGGAAGTACGCCACCTCAGGCTCGCCGTTCGAGGCGCAATTCGGCTTTTCGCGGGCCGTGCGGGTCGGCAACCGGATCGTGGTTGCGGGCACCGGCCCGGTCGAGCCGGACGGTTCGACAACGCCCGGGGGAGTGTCCGAACAGGCGGCGCGCTGCTGCGACATCATTGTCGCTGCCATCGAGCAATTGGGCGGTTCGGCCAAGGACGTCGTGCGTACCCGCATGCTGCTGACCGATTCGGCCGATCAGGATGCGGTTGGGGCGGTCCATGCCCGCTATTTCGGCGAGGCCCGGCCCGCAGCAACAATGCTAGGCGTAGCATGGCTTTGTCGACCGGAATGGAAAGTCGAAATCGAGGCAGAAGCAATCCTGCCCGACTAGCGTTTCCGAGGCTTTTCTCTCGCCGCGCGCGAAGCTAGAGCGGGCGCCATGATGAACCAGTTCCAGCTTACCGACGACCAGTTGGCCATCCAGGAGATGGCGCAGCGCTTCACTGCCGACAACATCACGCCTTACGCGGCCGAATGGGACGAAAAGCACCATTTCCCGCGCGACGTGATCCAGCAGACCGGCGAACTCGGCTTCGGCGCGATCTATGTGTCCGAGGAATCGGGCGGGATCAATCTGGGGCGGCTGGAAGCCGCGCTGATCATGGAAGCGATGGCCTATGGCTGCCCCGCTACATCCGCCTATATCTCGATCCACAATATGGCTGCGTGGATGATCGACCGCTTTGGCGGGGCCGAGCTCAAAGCGCGCTATCTGCCGAGGCTGGTGACGATGGAGCACATCGCCAGCTATGCATTGACTGAACCGGGCTCAGGCTCCGACGCGGCAGGGCTCAAGACCAGCGCAGTGCTCGACGGCGACCAATATGTCTTGAACGGCACCAAGCAGTTCATTTCGGGCAGTGGCTTCAACGACATCTATGTCGTGATGGTGCGCACCGGCGAGCACAAGTCAAAGGGCATTACCTGCCTTGTGATCGAGAAAGACACACCCGGCCTGAGCTTCGGCAAGCCGGAAAAGAAGCTTGGCTGGAATGCCTCGCCCACCGCGCAGCTGATCTTCGAGGATTGCCGCGTGCCAGTGGCGAACCGGGTCGGCGCGGAAGGCGAAGGCTTCGGCTTCGCCATGGCCGGGCTCGACGGCGGCCGCCTCAACATCGGCGCGTGCTCGCTGGGCGGGGCGCAGCGGTGCCTGGATGAAGCGATCAAATACACCAAGGAACGCAAGCAGTCTCGACCAGCCGGTGGCCGATTTCCAGAACACGCAATTCATGCTGGCCGACATGGCGACCGAGCTCGAAGCGGCGCGCGCGCTGCTCTACCTCGCGGCGTGCAAGGTCACGGCCAACGCGCCGGACAAGTCGCGCTTTTCCGCAATGGCCAAGCGGCTGGCGACCGACAGCGGATCGAACGTCGTCAACAATGCGCTGCAGCTGTTCGGAGGCTACGGCTACCTACGCGAATATCCGATTGAGCGCTTCTGGCGCGATTTGCGCGTGCATTCGATCCTCGAAGGCACCAATCAGGTCATGCGGATGATCGTGGGACGGGACCTGTTGCGGCAATGACAGACGAAGTGCTGATTTCAACCGACGGCGCGGCGGGCAAGCTCTCGCTCAATCGTCCCAAGGCGCTGCACGCGCTGACGCTCGAGATGTGCCATGCGATGAGCGCGGCATTGAGCGAGTGGGCCAATGACGACGCGGTAAAGGCTGTCATCCTCGACCATGCAGAGGGCCGCGGGTTCTGCGCAGGCGGCGACATCAACCTGCTGCGCGAAAGCGCGCTGAACGATGGCGGCGTGTCGGGCCGCAAGTTCTTTCACGACGAGTATCAGCTCAACCACCAGATGTTCAGCTATGGAAAGCCGATCGTGGCGTTCATGGACGGCATCACCATGGGCGGCGGCGTGGGCATTTCGCAGCCGTGCAAGTTCCGCGTCGCGACTGAGAACACGCGCTTTGCCATGCCCGAAACCGGCATCGGCCTGTTCCCCGATGTCGGCGGCGGCTGGTACCTGTCGCGGCTGGTCGGTCGGCTGGGGCAGTTCCTGGCGCTCACCGGTGCGCGGCTCGACGGGGCGGAATGCCTCTGGGCCGGGATTGCGACGCATTACCTGCCCCATGACAAGCTTGAGGAAGCCAAGGCACGGATCGCCGATCACCCGGATCGGATTTCCGGCATCCTGTCGGAGCTCTCCGTAACCCCGCCCCCGGCGCGGATCGAAGGCAATGCTGACAAGATCGCCAAGCACTTCGCCTCTGACCGCTATGAAGATATCCTGTCCAGCCTTGAAGCAGCCGATACCGATTGGGCCGCGAAGGAACGTGACACGCTGGGCACCAAGTCGCCCCAGACCTGCAAGGTCGCGCTGCGCCAGCTGGCCGAAAGCGCGAAGCTCACCGATTTCGCTGACAATATGCGGATGGAATACCGCATCGCCAGCCGCGTGCTCACCCGCCCCGACTTCGCCGAGGGCGTTCGCGCAGTGATCGTCGACAAGACCGGCGATCCCAAATGGGATCCGCCCACCCCCGAAGGCGTGAGCGAGGAGCTGCTCGATCAGATATTTGCCCCTTTGCCTGAGGGGGAAGAGTGGGTGCCGCTATCAAGTTAGAGACTCATCATTGCGAGCGTAGCGAAGCAATCCAGCTTGCTAACTATCTGGATCGCCACGTCGCCTGCGGCTCCTCGCGATGACGATGCAGGAGAAGAATATGAGTTACGAAACCATCACCGTCGAAAAAGATGCCCACGGCACGAAGGGCGTCACCCTGCTGACGATCAACCGCCCACAGGCATTGAATGCGCTCAACAGCCAGGTGCTGACCGATCTGATCGAGGCCTTTGCCGACTATCAGGCCGATGCCAGCCAGCTGTGCGCGATCCTGACCGGCAGCGGCGACAAGGCCTTTGCCGCGGGCGCGGACATCAAGGAAATGAGCGAGAAGGCCGCGGCCGATTTCTACCTCGACGATTTCTTCGCGCCCTGGACCAGCGAAATCGTGAAGAAGACCCGCAAGCCGTGGATCGCCGCGGTCAATGGCTTTGCGCTGGGCGGCGGGTGCGAGCTCGCCATGATGGCGGACTTCATCATCGCATCGGACAAGGCGAAGTTCGGCCAGCCCGAGATCAAGCTGGGCGTTGCCCCCGGCATGGGCGGCTCGCAGCGGCTGACCCGCGCGATCGGCAAGTCGAAGAGCATGGAAATGTGCCTGACGGGGCGGATGATGGGTGCCGAGGAAGCCGAGCGAAGCAATCTGGTGGCGCGCGTGGTGCCGCATGACGAGCTGATCGCCGAGACGATCAAGACCGCCGCGACCATCGCTGCAATGCCGCCGATGGCGACCATCGCGAACAAGGAAATGGTCAATTCGGCCTTCGAGATGACGCTCGATCAGGGTCTGATCGTCGAACGCCGCATCTTCCAGATCCTGACCGCGAGCGAGGACAAGGCCGAGGGCATGGCGGCCTTTATCGAGAAGCGCGAAGGCCAGTGGAAGGGGCGGTAATGAGCCCGGTCATCTACCCGCTTCTCGGCCTTCTTTTAGGGTTCGTTGGTGGGTGGAGATGGTCGAACGTCCTACCGGGTGCGTTGCTGAGTTTGATTGCCTCATCGGCGTTTGGAGCGACGTTCAGTCTGCCTCCGCAAGTACGGAGCGTCGATTGGCTAGTACTAGCGCTGGGTGTATTGCTGGCAACTTTGACATCATTTTTCGGCACCATTCTTGGGGTGCGTATACGCAGAGCGTGGGATAGGAAAGCCAAATGAAAATCGCATTCATCGGCCTCGGCAATATGGGCGGCGGGATGGCCGCGAACCTGGTCAAAGCCGGGCACCATGTCCGCGCCTTCGACCTGTCCGAGGATGCGCTGGCCCGCGCCAAAGAGGCCGGGTGCGAGACCTTCTCCAACATCCGCGATGCGGTGCGAGACGTGGAAGCGGTCGTCACCATGCTGCCCAATGGCGCGATCGTGAAGAGCGTCTACACCGATGACGTGATCGGCCACACGCCGCATGCCGCAACCCTGATCGATTGTTCGACCATTGACGTCGCGACCGCGCGCGAAGTGGCCGATGCCGCGCACGCAGAAGGCTACAAGATGGTCGATGCGCCGGTTTCGGGCGGGATTGCCGCAGCCAATGCCGGCACGCTGACCTTTATGGTTGGCGGAGAAATCCATGCTTTTGAGGCGGCGGAGCCGATCCTTCAGGCGATGGGCAAGGCGGTGATCCATGCGGGCGGGATCGGCAATGGCCAGGCCGCCAAGATCTGCAACAACATGCTGCTGGCGATCCACATGATCGGCACTTGCGAAGCCTTCCAGATGGCGCAGAAGCTGGGGCTTGATCCGCAGACATTCTATGACATTTCCTCGGTCAGCTCGGGCCAGAACTGGTCGATGACCAGCTATTGCCCCGTGGCCGGGGTCGGGCCGACCACGCCGGCCGACAACGGCTACCAAGGCGGATTTGCCACCGCGTTGATGTTGAAGGATCTGAAGCTGGCGATGGAAGCGGCGCAGGCATCCGGCGCTTCAACCCCGCTCGGGCGCCATGCGGAAGAGCTTTACGACGCCTTTGCCAAGGAAAACGGCGAGCTCGATTTCTCCGCGATCATCAAGACGCTGTGATCTCGTCCAGTATGCGCGCGAGCCATTCGCGCGGAGCCTGACGCCGCCCGATATCGGCGACGAATTCCTGCCCGCGCGCGACACTGCGCAAGCGCCCGCCGCGCAGCCAGCGGGTCGGCACGTCGTGATAGCTCAGCCCGCCGCGTTTCAGCCATTCGGGCCTTTGCCACAACGTCACCGGTCCGCCGGGCACCGTCAGCCGCAATGCGTCCGATGCGCGCGCAGCGACCCGCCCCGGCCCGCGCCATATCACGTCATTCCCGTGGTGCATCGCCAGCGCATGCGGATGCGCGATTTCTAACAGCTCTTGCGGCGCGCCGCCCGCCAGCGGGATAATCTCTTCCACTTCGAGATAACCGAAAATCCGGTGGTGTGGCTCGCCGCCGCCGGCAAAATCCTGAAACAGGCCGAAGAACAGGAACACATCGCCCCGGCCCACGCCCTGCCGTTCAAGATGGGTCTGCGCCGCACCGCATTGGCCGAACAGGCATTCGCCCGCACCCGTGAACATCGGATCATGGTGACACAAATCGTCCGGCCCCAGCCTGCCCCTGCTCGCCCGTGCGGCATGCTCGCCCAGCCCCAAGGCGCCATAAGTGGTGCGCGAGGCAGCGCCCGCGGGGATCGGCAGGCTCAGCGGGCGTTCATCGACGATCGGCGAAGGGCCGCCTCCCGCCGCACTATCGAACCCCTTTCGACTGAAAATGATGCGCATGCCCTTGCCCTGCATGCCCCCTGATCCCAATACAAGCCCATTACAGCCCTTGCACAAAACGCATCGAAGCGTAGGGAACGCCCCGCGATGAAAGTTACAGCCCTGATCATGGCCGGCAAGCGTTCCGGCATCCACGATCCGCTCGCCCAGCGTGCCGGAGTTTCCCAGAAATGCGTCGTGCCGGTGCGCGGCGTGCCGATGATCGAGCGCGTTCTGCGCGAAGTCGCTGCGTGCGACCGGGTCGACGCGATTCACATCGTTGCTCATGACAGCGACGAGATCGAAACGCTGCCCACTGCCAAGGCGTTGCTGGCGGAAGGTCGCCTGCACTTCAAGGAAGGCAAGTTCAACATCGTCGACAGCGTTTTCTCGGGGGCCGAAGGCGCCACCTTCCCGCTGCTGATCACCACTGCCGACAATTGCCTGGTTACCGCCGCGGGCTATGCCGAATTCATCGACAAGGCGCTGGCCGCCAATGCCGGCGGTGCCGCCGCGCTCGCCCGCAAGGAAGACGTGCAGGCAGCCGATCCCGAAGGCCAGAAGAAGTTCTACGAATTCACCGATGGCGGCTATTCCAACTGCAACACCTATTGGATCGGCTCCCGCGAAGCGCTTTCCGCGGCAGAGATCATGCGCGAAGGCGGGCAATTCGTGAAATTCCCGCGCCGCATCGCCAAGGCGTTTGGCTGGATGAACCTGATCCGCTTCTATTTCGGCTGGGGCAGCAAGGAAAAGATCTTCGCGCAGGTCTCGCGCCGCTTCGGCTTCAACATGGTACCGATCGTGATGTCGAACGGGGAATTCGCGATCGACGTCGACAACGAGCGCACCTTCGAAGTTACGGAACGCCTGCTGGCCAAGCGAGAGGCCGCTGCGGGCTAAGCCTGCCGCCGCGCCATGAAACGCCTGCTTCAGAATATCGGCTGGTTGCTTGGGGGCCGCGGCTTCAACGCCCTGCTGAGCCTGCTGTACCTGGCGCTGGCGACACGCACGCTGGGGCTTGATGGCTTCGGTTATTTCGCGCTGATCGTGGCGTTGGGGCAGGCGGTGACTGGCCTCGCCAATTTCCAGACCTGGCAATTCGTGGTGCGCTGGGGTGCCAATGGTGACGGTCCGGCCGATGCCACCGGCTTTGCGATCGCGCTCGACATGTTGTCCGTGGTGCTGGGGACGATCCTGGCTGCCGTGCTGGTGTGGACCGCGCCGCTGTGGCTGCCGCTGCCGCGCGACCTCTTGTGGCTGGCTTTCGGCTATTGCGTGGTCTCCGTCCTGTCGATCCGCAGCACGCCCACTGGCCTGCTGCGCTTGCGCTTCAAGTTCGGCACCTCAACCGCCGCCGAGGCTGTCCAGCCCGCGATCCGGGCGGCGGGAGCGGTGCTGGCTGTGCTGTTCATGCCCAGTGTAGCGGGCTTCATCATGGCATGGGCCGCCGCCGAAGTGGCGGTGGCGCTGGCGCTGTGGTTCGTGGCTGCGCGCAATGAGCGGATCGACCTCTCGCGCATCAGCCTGCGCCATATTCCGCGCGCGCATCCTGACGCCTGGCGGTTCGTGTGGTCGACCAACCTTTCCGGCAGCCTCAATGTCGCGGGCAAGCAGGTGATGATCCTGATGGTTGGATCGCTCGGCGGTGAAGCGCTGGCAGGCGGTTTCCGGGTTGCAAGCCAGCTGGGGCAGGCGCTGGTGCAGCTGGCCCAGACCGTGTCCAAGGCGATCTATCCCGAGCTGGTCCATGCCCGTGACGAGGCGCTCGCCATGGCGCGGCGGATGGCCAATATCGCGCTGATTGGCGGCGCGCTGGCGGTGCTGGTGGCGCTGTTTGCGGGACGCTGGGGCCTCAATTTCGTCGCCGGGCCGGAATTCGAAGGCTTCTATTGGGCGATGGTGATCCTGGCGATCGCGGGTGCGGTCGAGCTGGTCGGGGCCAGCCTTGAATCCTTGCTGGTCGCCGCGGGCAAGGCGCACACCGCCTTTATCGTGCGGGCGCTGCCGACCGTACTGGCGCTGGTGCTACTCGACGCTGCGATCGACTGGAATGGTGCGAAGGGCGCAGCCTTTGCCGTGCTGGGCTCAAGCAGCCTGGCGGTGATCGGCTTTTACGTCGCGATCCTCAACCTGCAGCAGATCCGGATCATGGTCGATCCGGCCGCACAGCCCGATCCTGTCAAGGACCCGGCAGAACCGGCCGTGCAGCGCGACTGATCAACTTTCCGGCGCGTCTTCCCACACCAGCTTAGGCTTGCGTGCCGCCAGCGTCTCGTCCAGCCTCCGGCGCGGCGCGTAATAGGGCGCCTGCTTCATGCTTGCATCGCCCGCCCGCGCCCGCTCCGCCAGCGAGCGGAAGGCAGCGATGAACTGGTCCAGCGCGGCCTTGCTCTCGGTCTCGGTCGGCTCGACCAGCATGGCGCCATGCACCACCAGTGGGAAATACATGGTCATCGGGTGATAGCCTTCGTCGATCAGCGACTTGGCCAGATCCAGCGTGGTCAGTTCGCCGCCAAAGCCTTTGTCGCCAAACAGCGCCTCATGCATGCACGGCCCGCTCGCGGCAAAGGGCGCATCGAGCAGGTCTTCCATGCTGCGCAGGATATAATTGGCGTTGAGCACGGCATCTTCTGCCACCTGCTTCAACCCATCCGCACCGTGGCTGAGGATATAGGTCAGCGCGCGGGTGAACATGCCCATCTGGCCGTGGAACGCCGTCATCCGGCCGAACGCCTGCGAATGGCCGAAGCTGTCCGCGCCCTCTTCCTCGACCAGGTGGACGACGCCGTCTTCGGTCCGCGCGGTAAAGGGTAGCGGGCCGAACGGGCTGAGCGCTTCGGACAGCACCACCGGGCCGGAACCCGGCCCGCCGCCGCCATGCGGGGTGGAGAAGGTCTTGTGCAGGTTGATATGCATCGCATCGACGCCCAGGTCACCCGGGCGTACCTTGCCGACGATGGCGTTGAAGTTGGCACCGTCGCAATAGACGAAGCCGCCCGCTGCATGCACCGCGTCCGAGATCACCTTCATGTCGCGTTCGAACAGCCCGCAAGTGTTGGGATTGGTGATCATCACGGCGGCGACATCGGGCCCAAGCCGTGCCTTGAGCGCCTCCAGGTCGACCCGCCCATCGGCATTGGCGGGGATATTCTCGACCCGATAACCGGCAAAAGCGGCGGTGGCGGGATTGGTGCCATGCGCGCTTTCAGGCACCAGCACCACCTCGCGCGCATCGCCGCGCGCCTCCAGCGCGGCGCGGATGCACAGGATGCCGCACAGTTCGCCATGCGCGCCCGCCTTGGGGCTCATCGCGACGCCATGCATGCCGGTGAGCTTGATCAACCATTCGGCCAGCTCGTTGATGACTTCCAACGCCCCGCGCACGGTCGATTGCGGCTGCAGCGGGTGAACATCGGCAAAGCCCGGCATCCGCGCGACTTTTTCGTTCAGTCGCGGATTGTGCTTCATCGTGCAGCTGCCGAGCGGGAAGAAGCCCAGGTCGATACCGTAATTCTGGCGGCTCAGCCGGGTGTAGTGGCGCACGGTTTCAGGCTCGGTCAGGCCGGGCAGGCCGATCGGTTCCGCCCGTCCCAGTCCGCCCAATCGGCCTGACGAATTCGCGCCTGGTTCCGGCAGGTCGACGCCGGTCACATCCTTGCGGCCGATCTCGAACAGCAACGGTTCTTCCAGCATCAGCGCGCGATTGCCGGTTACCGTTGCGGGGCCCGACTGCCCGCTGGCGGGAGTCATTTCCGGCTTCCAGCCTGATGAATTCGGCGCGTTCATGCCAACACCTCCGCTAGAGCGAGAGCAAAGGTCTCGATATCCTCCTCGCTAGCGGTCTCGGTCACTGCGACCAGCAGGCCTTCGCTCAGGCGCTCGACCCCGGGATAAAGCCGCCCGAGCGAGACCCCGCCCAGCACGCCGCGTTCCGCCAGCCGGTGGACGACCGTGCGCGCGTCCTGGCCCAGCATCAGCGTGAATTCGTTAAAGAAAACGTCATTGAGCACGCGCACTTCCGGCACCTTTGCCAGTCGATCCGCCGCATGGCAGGCCAGCCGGTGGTTTTCCGCCGCCAGGGCGCGCAGGCCCTTCTCGCCCAGCAGCGTCATGTGCACATTGAACGCCAGCGCGCACAGGCCCGAATTGGTGCAGATATTGCTCGTCGCTTTCTCGCGGCGGATATGCTGTTCGCGGGTGGACAGCGTCAGCACGAAACCGCGCTTGCCCTCTGCGTCCACGGTTTCGCCGCACAGCCGCCCCGGCATCTGGCGGACATGCTTGGGATCGCGCACCGCGAACAGGCCGAGGTACGGCCCGCCGAATTGCAGCCCGACCCCGATCGACTGCCCTTCGCCCACAACGATATCCGCGCCCATTTCGCCCGGCGATTTGATCGCGCCCAGCGCCACCGGTTCGGTGTTTACCACCACCAGCAGCGCGCCTTTGGCATGCGCAGCTTCGGCGATTTCGGAAAGGTCCGTGATCCGGCCCAGGATATCGGGATATTGCACCACGACGCAGCTGGTTTCTTCGTCGATCCGCGCGATCAGCCCGGCATTGTCGGGCGCCGGCTGGATCGCCGGCTCGGCGTGGGCGATCTCGTCGTCGGTGAACTTTGCCATGGTGCGCACCACCTCGGCGTAATGAGGGTGGAGTGCGCCCGACAGGACCACGCGCTTGCGGCGGGTGACCCGGCCCGCCATCGCCACCGCTTCCCAGCACGCGGTCGAGCCATCGTACATCGAAGCATTGGCGACCGCGCAGCCATAGAGCCGCGCCACCTGCGTCTGGAATTCGAACAACATCTGCAGCGTGCCCTGCGCGATTTCGGGCTGGTACGGCGTGTAGGCGGTCAGGAATTCGCCGCGCTGGATGATGTGGTCGACGCTGGCGGGCACGTGGTGACGATAGGCGCCCGCCCCGATGAAGAAGGGTGCGTCACCTGCGCTGAGGTTCTTGTTCGACAGCGCGCGCATATGGCGCTCGACCGCCATCTCGCTGGCATGCAGCGGCAGGTCGCGGATCGGGCCATCGAGCCGCGCCTCAACCGGAACGTCGACAAACAAATCATCGATCGATTGCACGCCGATCCGGCTGAGCATTGCGCCTCGGTCGGTATTGGTCAGGGGCAGGTAACGCATCTATTCAGTTCTCGCTTGCAGGTCAGAGGCTGTCGACAAACGCCTTGTAGGCTTTCTCGTCCATCAGCCCTTCCAGCTCGTCCTTGTCGCCGACGGTCATGCGGAAGAACCAGCCGTCGCCTTCGGGATCGGTGTTCACCAGCGCCGGGTCTTCTTCGAGGTTCTCGTTGGTTTCGATCACCTTGCCGCTGATCGGCGCATAGACGTCGCTCGCGGCCTTGACGCTTTCGACCACTGCGGCGTCCCCGCCCTGGTCAACATTGGTGCCGACAGCGGGCAATTCCACGAACACAATGTCGCCCAGCTGTTCCTGCGCGTAATCGGTAATGCCGACCGTGGCGGTTTCGCCTTCGACATCGATCCATTCATGTTCATCGGTGAAGTAACGCGGCATCAGATCAGCTCCCTCGATAATAGCGGTGTGGAACAAAAGGCATGGGTGTGACGGTGGCGGCAAGGCGCTTGCCTCGAACCTCGATTTCCAGCGCATTGCCCGCTTCGGCATGGGCTGCATCGACATAGGCCATGGCGATGGGGTGGCCCAGCGTGGGCGAGAAGCCGCCGCTGGTGACCGTGCCTACCTTGGCTGTGCCGGAATACACTTCCGCGCCTTCGCGTGCAGGCAAGCGGCCTTCAAGCGACAGCCCGACCCAGCGGCGCGCGGTGCCTTCGGCGATCTCGCGCAGGATCCGCTCCGCACCCGGGAAACCGCCGTCGCTGCGGCGGCGCTTGTTGATGCCGAACACCAGCCCCGCTTCGATCGGCGAAGTTTCGGGCGAAAGGTCATGCCCATAGAGCGGCAAGCCAGCCTCCATCCGCAAGCTGTCGCGCGCACCGAGGCCGATCGGTTTCACTTCGGGCTCGCCGCACAGCAGCGTCGCGATTTCAGTGACGCCAGTTGCAGGCAGCGAGATTTCGAAACCATCCTCGCCGGTGTAGCCGGCGCGGGCGATGGTCACATCATGCCCGGCGATCTGGAACCGACCGAACCGCATGAAGGTCAGCGCCGAGAGCGGGTATTCGCCCGTCGCATGGCGGGCGAGCGCTTCGGCCGCCTTGGGCCCCTGCAAGGCCAGCAGCGCCTGTTCGTCGAGGTGATTGAGGGTAATTGCGTCGGGGAGGTATTCGCGCAAATGCCCGATATCGTCCCACTTGGTCGCGCCATTGACCACGAGGTAGAGCGCCTCGGGCCAGCGCGAGACCATGAGGTCGTCAAGCACCCCGCCCTCTTCATCGAGCAACAGGGAATAGCGCTGCTGGCCTACTTTCAGGGTGGCAAGATCGATCGGCAGGACAGCCTCGACTGCGGCATCCAGATCGGGGCCGGAGAGCAGCAGCTGGCCCATGTGGCTGACATCGAACAGGCCCGCACTGGTGCGCGTCCAATCGTGCTCGGCGACGATGCCCTCATATTGGATCGGCATTTCATAGCCGGCGAAAGGCACCATCCGGGCGCCGCGCGCGCGATGCCAACCGTCAAGCGGCAGCTTTTCCAGCGGCAATTCCTCGATGATGTCTTCGTCGCTCAAATCAGTCGTCCCCGCACAGAAGGCGCAAGGCTCCGCCACGAAGCCCTGATCCATACCCCCTCTGTCGGGTTTACCTGAGAGCTTAGCCGGATCGATATCCAGCCTTCCCCTTCGGTGGTCCCTGCCAGCCGCAGAAACGCTTTCCAGAGTGCTGACACGCGCTGCGGTCCATTTGCCTGAGAGTTTCCGGGGCGGTTGCTCCTTCGGCGTCGTTTGGCCTTGTGAGCCGCACGAACTCTCCCGCTGGCGCGCCTGCAGAATCGCTTCCACAGCAGCCCCTTCGCCTTGCGCGATCCGGATTGCCCGGTCAATCGGCCAAGGCGCGGCTAGCCCCAGTTAAGCCACAGAAGGTAGATCGCCGAAAGCACGATCCAGCTCCCGTCGAGCGTCTTGAGGCGCCTGGCCCCCAGCCACAGCGCGATCGGCCGGGCCAGGAAACCGCCCAGCGCCGCCGCCGGACCGGCGAGCAGGACGACCTCCCACTGGATCGTCCCGGCCTCCAAATGCCAGATCACCCCGCTCAAGACGCTGATCGAGGAAATCAGGCAGGCCGCCCCGGTGCACAGCAGCACCGGATAGTGGCGGATGAACAGGTAGAGCGCGACCAGTTCGCCGATCCCGACCGAAAACAGCGCGGTGATCGCCCCGCCGGGAATGGCGATCAGCAAGAGCACGATCAGGTCGACCCGTTCGAGCCGCTCTTTCTCCGGCCGGGCAAGGTTGACCGTCCAGGTGCTGGCGATCAGCGCAATCCCCAGCATGATCGAGAAGCCCTTGTAGGCGAACAGCACGTCCTGCTGGTCGAACTGGGTGAATCGCTGGGTCCACAGCATGGCGGGGAGCGACAGCGCCAACACCGCGAAAGCGACGGTAAAGAAATCGCGCGGGCGGACCCGGGCGTGGAGCGGCTCGGGCGCGGGCTGGTGGTAGAGCCGGTCGGTCCAGCGCAGCGCGCCCATGGTCATGCCGAAGCTCTGGATCGCCATCGACACGCCGACCACCTCCAGCGGCGACAGCGTCATCACCCCGTGTTCGCGCAGGGCGTTGAACACCGGCACGAACACCACCCCGCCACCAGTGCCCGAGGTGTTGGCGATGATCGCCCCAATCACCCCGACGCCGGGCAGGAACCAGAGCTGGCGCAGCAAGTCGGCATCGACCGCCACAGTGGCCCACAGCACAGCGTAGGCGGCCAGCAGCGCCGCGCCGCCCCACCATACCAGCCGCCCCGGGGGCAGCGCGCTCAGTCGAGATTCGGGCGCAGCCATCGTTCGGCCGTTGCCAGATCGACCCCGCGCCGTCGCGCATAATCTTCCAGCTGGTCGCGCCCGATCCGGGCCACGCCGAAATACTGGCTTTCAGGATGCCCGAAATAGAATCCGCTGACCGCCGCCGTGGGCCACATCGCGAAATTCTCGGTCAGCGTCAGCCCGGCATTGGCGGGCGCATCGAGCAGTTCGAACAGGATCGGCTTCAGCGAGTGGTCGGGGCACGCGGGATAGCCCGGTGCGGGGCGGATGCCGCGATATTGCTCCTTGATCAGCGCCTCATTAGTCAGCTGCTCGTCGGGCGCATAGCCCCACAGATCGGTGCGGGTGTGCTGATGCAGCCGCTCAGCGAACGCCTCGGCAAAACGATCCGCCAGCGCTTTCAGCAGGATGTCCGAATAATCGTCCTTGTCGGCTAGGAATTTCGCCGAATGCGGTTCGATCCCGTGGATGCCGACTGCGAAGCCGCCGATCCAGTCGCCCGCCGGATCGATGAAGTCCGCCAGGCACATATTGGCCCGGTCGCGGCTTTTCTTCACCTGCTGGCGCAGGAAGGGGGAGCACGACATGGCGTTCCTCCTCGACCAGGTGGATCGTCACGTCGTCACTGTCGCGCGCGCAAGGCCAGAAGCCCGCCACGCCGCGCGCGGTCAGCCATTTCTCCGCCACGATCCGGTCGAGCATGGCATCGGCATCGGCCTTTAGCTGCCGCGCGGTTTCGCCCACCACTTCGTCATCGAGGATCGCGGGATAGGTGCCATGCAGTTCCCACGCGCGAAAGAACGGCGTCCAGTCGATGTATTCGCGCAAATCCGCGAGGTCCCAATCGTCGAACACATGCACGCCCGGTTTGAGCGGCGGGGCAGGCTTGTCGCTAAGATAGGCGTCGTAATAGTTCGCGCGTGCTTCCTCGAGGCTGAGCAGCACGCTTTGCGCCTTGCCTTCGCGCGCGTCGCGGATGTGGGCATATTCGCCAGCGGTGGTCTCGACGAATTCGTCACGCTGGGTGTCAGACAACAGGCGGCTGGCAACGCCAACTGCGCGGCTCGCGTCGAGCACGTGGATCACCGGGCCGGGATATGCCGGATCGATCTTGAGCGCGGTGTGGACCTTGCTGGTGGTCGCCCCGCCGATCAGCAGCGGCATGGTGAAGCCCGCGCGGCTCATTTCCTCGGCCACGGTCACCATCTCGTCGAGCGAGGGCGTGATCAGGCCCGACAGCCCGATCATGTCCGCCTGGTTATCGTTCGCGCATTTGAGGATGTCCTGCCATGGCACCATCACGCCGAGATCGATAACCTCGTAACCATTACATTGCAGCACTACGCCAACGATGTTCTTGCCGATATCGTGGACGTCGCCCTTCACGGTCGCCATCACGATCTTGCCTTTGGCCTTGCGCTCTTCCTCGGGCAGCAGGTCCTTCTCCGCCTCGATGAAGGGGATGAGATGGGCGACTGCCTTCTTCATCACCCGCGCGCTCTTGACCACCTGCGGCAGGAACATCTTGCCGCTGCCGAACAGGTCACCGACGACATTCATCCCGTCCATCAGCGGGCCTTCGATCACTTCGATCGGGCGACCGCCATTGGCGGCAAGCGCGGCGCGCGCTTCCTCGGTATCCTCGACCACATGCGCGTCAATGCCCTTGACCAGCGCATGCTCGAGCCGCTTCTCGACCGGCCAGCCGCGCCATTCCTCGGCTTCCTTCTCGGCCTTGGGGTCGATCCCCTTGTAGCTTTCGGCGAGTGCGATCAGCCGCTCCGTGGCGTCCGGGCGGCGCATCAGGATCACGTCTTCGCACGCCTCGCGCAGCGCGGGGTCGATATCGTCATAGATGTCGAGCTGGCCCGCATTGACGATCGCCATGTCGAGCCCGGCGGGGATCGCGTGATAGAGGAACACCGAATGCATCGCGCGGCGCACGGTCTCGTTGCCGCGGAAGCTGAAGCTGAGGTTTGACAGCCCGCCCGAAGTCTTCGCATGCGGGCATTGCGCCTTGATCTCGCGCACAGCCTCGATGAAATCGAGGCCATAGCGGTCATGCTCCTCAATCCCGGTCGCGACCGCGAAGATATTGGGATCGAAGATGATGTCTTCAGGCGGAAAACCGATCCCGGTCAGGAGCTTATAGGCGCGGGTACATATCTCGACCTTGCGCTCCCTGGTGTCCGCCTGCCCGGTCTCGTCGAACGCCATGACGACAGCCGCCGCACCGTAAAGCATGCACAGCCGCGCATGACGCAGGAATTCTTCCTCGCCTTCCTTCATGCTGATCGAATTGACGATCGGCTTGCCCGAGACGCACTTCAGCCCCGCTTCGATCACGCTCCATTTCGAGCTGTCGATCATCACCGGCACGCGCGCGATATCGGGTTCAGCGGCGATCAGCTTGAGGAAGGTGGTCATCGCCAGCTCGGCGTCGAGCAGGCCTTCGTCCATGTTGACGTCGATCACCTGCGCGCCGTTTTCGACCTGCTGGCGCGCGACTTCGACCGCGCGGGCATAGTCGCCCGCCATGATCAGCTTCTTGAACGCGGCTGAGCCGGTCACATTGGTGCGTTCGCCGATATTGACGAAACGGGCGGTCATTCTGTCAGTCATCAGGCGGCAATCGTGAAGGGTTCAAGTCCGGCGAGGCGCATGTCGGGGGCGAGGGTTGGCACAGGGCGCGGCGCGCAGCCTTCGACCGCCTTTGCCACCGCGGCGATGTGTTGAGGCGTCGAACCGCAGCACCCACCCAGAATGTTGACCTTGCCGCCTTCGGCCCATTGCTTGACCAGAGCTGCGGTGGTTTCGGGCAACTCATCATATTCGCCGAGCTCGTTGGGCAGGCCGGCGTTGGGGTAGGCCATCAGCAGCGCGTCGGCGATCCCGCTGAGCAATTGCACATGCGGGCGCAGCTGGTCCGCGCCGAAGCTGCAGTTGAGCCCGATCGTCACCGGCTTCGCGTGGCGCACCGCATACCAGAAGGCCTCAACCGTGTGGCCGGACAGGTTCCGGCCCGACAGGTCTGTCAGCGTGAGCGAGATCATCAGCGGGATTGCCTCGCCTTGCTCGGCCTCCAGCTCCTTCACCGCCATGATCGCGGCCTTGCAATTGAGCGTGTCGAACACCGTTTCGATCAGGATGAAGTCCGCCCCGCCTTCGATCAGTGCAGCAGCCTGCTCGCGATAGACCTCTTTCACTTCGTCGAAAGTGACTTCGCGATAGCCCGGGTCTTCGACATTGGGCGAGAGTGACAGCGTCTTGTTGGTCGGCCCCATCGCGCCACACACGAAGCGCGGCTTGCCATCTTTCGCCGTCGCATCGGCGCATGCCTCGCGGATGATCTTCGCGGCTGAGACATTGATCTCGCGGACCAGGTGCTCGGCGCCGTAATCGGCCTGGCTGATGCGGTTGGCGTTGAAGGTGTTAGTGGCCAGCACCGTGGCGCCCGCCGCAATATAGCTGTCGCAGATCGCCCGGATCACCTGCGGCTGAGTCAGGTTCACAAGGTCATTATTGCCCTTCTGGTCCTGCGCCAGCCCGGTCTCTCCGGCATAATCCGCCGCGCCGAGCTTCGCATTCTGGATCGCCGTGCCATAGGGCCCATCCTTGATCAGGATAGCCTTCGCAGCGGCCTCAATCAGTCTTTCACGTGCGCTCCCCATCACAGACCTGCCTTCGGGCGCATGCCCAGCATATGGCAGATCGCGTAACTCAGTTCGGCCCGGTTGAGCGTATAGAAATGGAACTGGCGCACACCGCCCGCATAGAGCCGGCGGCACAGTTCGGCCGCGATGGTCGCACTCACCAGCTGGCGCGCTTCCGGGCGCTCGTCGAGCCCTTCGAACAGCCCCTCCATCCAGGCCGGGATAGCGGTGCCGCACAGCCCGCTCATGCGTTGGACCGCCGCGAAGCTCAGCACTGGCATTACGCCGGGCACGATCTCGCCGTTGATCCCGGCGGCTGCGGCCTTGTCGCGGAATTCGAAGAAACAGCGCGTGTTGAAGAAGAACTGGGTGATCGCGCGGGTCGCCCCGGCGTCGAACTTGGCCTTCAGATTGTCGAGATCGGCCTGCGCGTCGGGGCTGTCCGGGTGAACTTCGGGATAGGCCGCTACCGAAATCTCGAAGTCGGCCACTTCTTTTAGGCCCGCGATCAGTTCCACCGCATTGGCATAGCCGCCCGGATGCGGGGTGAACTTGCCGCTGCCATCGGGCGGATCGCCGCGTAGCGCGACGATGTGGCGAATGCCCTCTTCCCAATAACGCCGCGCGACTTCGTTGACCTCTTCCTTGGTCGCCGCAACGCAGGTGAGGTGCGCCGCAGCGGGAATGCCCGCTTCGTTCTGGATGCGTACGACCTGCTGGTGCGTCCGTTCACGCGTGGAGCCGCCAGCTCCATAAGTGACGGAGACGAAACGCGGGTCGAGCGGCTTCAGGGTCTCGACACTCTGCCACAGTGTCTCGCCCATCTTCTCGGTCTTGGGCGGGAAGAATTCGAACGATACCTCGATATCGCCCGGCAGCCCCTTGAACAGCGGGCTGTCGAGCGCGGTGCGCGCTTCCTGCATCTGGTCGAGGGTGGGGCTCATGCCCGTTGCTCCTTAAGCGTGGTTGCGGGGGCCTTGTCGCGGCGCTGGCCAAGCCAGATCTTCACCACCAGCTCACCCCCTTCGAGCGCGATCGGAGCAGCGGCGCTGAAGCCAGCCTCGCGCAGCAGGTCGCGCATTTGCCGGTCCGAAAAGCCGAGCCGTGCGTGGGCGTGGCGTTCGCGCAACTCCTCGCGGCCATGCGCGGCGAAATCGACGATCGCGATGCGCCCGCCAGGGCGGGTGACGCGGGCAGCCTCCTGCAGCGCCACCTCGGGCAACTGCGCGAAATGGAGTACCTGGTGCAGCACCACCGTATCGAAAAGGGCTTCGGCAAAGGGCAGGTCGGTGAAGTCGCCTTGCACCAGTTCGATCTTGCCCGCGGGCAAATGCTGCAGCCTGGCGCGCGCCAGCTTCAGCATCTCAAGGCTCTTGTCGAGCGCGACGATGCTGGCCGCGTCATCCGCGAGCAGTTCCGCAATCCGGCCGGTGCCAGTGCCGATATCGAGCACATGGCCCAGCCCGCCATGGCCAAGCGCATCCAGGAGTTCCTGCTCGACCTGCTCGTCGGCGCTGTGCAAGCGCCGCAACTCGTCCCATTCGCCGGCATGGCGCTGGAACCAGGCCTGCGCCGCCTCTTCGCGCGCGGCCCGTATGGCGGAAAGCTTGCGCCGGTCTTCAAGGCATTGCCGGGCGAAACCTTCGTCTTCGCGCTCAGCCGTGGCGAGCAGATGAATCACAGCGCCGATCAATGGCACTTCGCCATCGGCCTGGCTGGCGGCATGCAGGAACACCCAGCTGCCTTCGCGGCGGCGTTCGGCAAGGCCTGCGTCGCACAGGATACCGACATGGCGCGAAACGCGCGGCTGGCTTTGCCCAAGCACCTGCGCTAACTCCCCCACAGCCAGCTCCATCGCCGCCAGCAAGCGCATGATGCGCAGGCGTGTTGGATCGGCCAAGGCCTTGAGGATCGTTTCGACGTTCATTGCGAAAGGAGGATATAAAGATATTTTTA
This sequence comes from Altererythrobacter sp. BO-6, assembly GCF_011047315.1. Classification (NCBI taxonomy): domain Bacteria; kingdom Pseudomonadati; phylum Pseudomonadota; class Alphaproteobacteria; order Sphingomonadales; family Erythrobacteraceae; genus Altererythrobacter; species Altererythrobacter sp. BO-6. The sequence goes on from NZ_CP049259.1 coordinate 1,213,912, forward strand.
TATCTGTAAATCGCTAGCGAGCACGAACTGTCTATCGGCGCACCGCAGGTGCTCCCGGTCGTCGGCCGATTTCACAAGTTTTGCCGGCGAGGTGGTGCCGCTTACGTGACTCGAACACGTGACCCCATCATTACGAATTTAGCGCATTACGCGCAGATTACCTATAAATCTCATTATGTTAACTGCACTCAAAGCCTCCGCCTTCGCACCGACCCACGAACAACCCAAAGTGCGTTAGCGCTGCCCTGGGAGCGTTGGCTGCTGAAGGCGCATAACTTCAGTGCGGCTTCGTAGGGCGACCTCAGCCAGACCTCAGCGAGCGGCTGGTTTTGGGAGGCGCAGAGGCGATCTCTCGCGACCGCAGCTGGGTGGGAAGCGGACACCATAAAGTCGATCGAAATCTGTGGTAATTTGCCGTTCGGGCCCCATATCCAGACTATCGCAAGAATGTGCCAGTAAGCTCTTGCGCCTGAGAGACCTCGCGCTCCCGCTTACGAGACGAGGATACCCCCTGATGACACAAGACACATTCCTGCCCCGCTGCCACTCCCACATGCTCGGCGAAGGGGGCCGGGTCGATCTGGCGCAGTGCGAGGCGCTGGCTGCGGACATGGCGGACTTGCGGGAATTGGGCGTCATCCTGACGCTTGTGGCGAGCTATACCGTAGGTGCCTATCGCTACACCAACCTTGGCGATGCCTTGGCCCAAGCGCGCAACCAGCGGGCGGGCACCACCAAGAAAGCCCCCGCCAGCTAGTGGCGAGGGCTCTAGTTGGAGATGCAGGAGCAAGTGCTCCTAAATCTCTCGGGTCGCATGGGTGCAGATGCGACCTGCATTCGTTTGGAAAGGTTCGCGAACCGAGGGCAAAGGCCCCCGGCTCAGACCTGCATCAGCCGGCCTGATTGCGAGCCTGTTCCTTGACCGTATTGGCTGTTTCGGCCTGCAGATGGACATTGACCGCATAACGCTTGCCATTGTCAGCGTCCTTCACGTCATAGCCATAGCGCTGGTCCAGCTGCGGAGCGCTGTCCTCATCCTTGAGATCGGACTTGCGGAAGGCCAAAATATCGCCACCGTTTTCAGGGGTGATGCGGCCTTTGCCAATGCTGCTGTCGTAGTTTTTGATCTTGCCGTAATAGGTCATTGATCATTCCTTCAGGTAAGCGTGCAGCGCGCCAGAATTGACCCGGCTGCGACTAAGAGGCGGAACTGAAGGGGGCAGCTTCACAAGTAGGAAGCCGGTGACCGTCGATTGCGACTGGTAGCTGACCTTAAGATGGCGATGGCAAGGGTCGTTTACAACCCCTACAGCCGAATGGATTTGTCGAGCACGTCTCACAGGCTGTCAGTCGAAGGCAGAGTCGCCAAAGCCACTTGGCACATTTCAAGCGGCCAGTCCTATCCTGGCTGACGAATTGCCAGGTAGAAACCTTCGCGTTCAATCGAAGCAATAATCTCAGCTGGTTCAACACCAAATCTGCATCGCCCGCCGATAATTACTTCTGTAAGGCCATCGGCTTTCCAAGACGAATTTGGCTTCGGCAGTTTTGTGCCAGAAATACCATCAGTAATCGCTACCGCGGAGCCGTCTTCTTCATGGAATCGGTAGTATGTCAACGAATGACCTCACTCTCAGAATATAGATAGGGACTGTCAGCAGCGTTACAATGAGCAAGCTCTGCGTCCAATGTCCGCGATTGGGTCGTTAGCGGCTGATCCGCTTTCGGGTATCGCGCGGGATTAGCCGACAGTCTGCTCTTGGCGTGCCCTGGGCGGTCCAAATTAGTCTGCTCATGGGTGGAAAGCGGAACCTCGTATGCCTTCACACCTAGAGTGTTGCATCCAGGTTCAGCCTCTCTCGCTGAGCCTGTTCTTTTCCTGGGCTCCCGTCGGAGCGCGACAACGATGGCGCACGGCGAGAAGGGCTGACCCGATCGCCAGGACAAAAATCAGGCTTTCGATAACCAGCGTGAGCCCCAATGCCATCCTCGTCAGGCCCTGCTCGCCAAGCGCGTAGCCGACTGACACCATGTCTAGCCGGGTTCCGGGGACACCTTCCTCAAGCGCCAGCAAAGATCCGGCCAGCAACGTCCCTCCGGAGAAGAAGATGAGGGCAGATGCGGCAGCCCCTGCAAAAACGCCGGTCACGATGACCGTGCCATGCCGCCATCCCGCCAGCGCAGCCCAGGCGGCGAAACCTGTCGCGGTGCCGAGCACCAGGCCCTCGAAAGGCCCGGTCACGCTTGCGATGGACACCCCAGAAAGCAACCCTATGCCCTCACGGCCCAAGAGATTCCCCAAGGCTCCCACAAGAAGGCCACCCGTCGCTGCCCCGGCGATCAATGACGATCCGGCACGCCCGCGCCATGTCAGGGCAGCTGCCATTCCTCCACCGAGGCCCGCGCCGGCAAGCAGGCCCAATGCGCCGACCATCGCGGACAGGATCAGGATCTGCGCGCCACCTCCTGTCCCCGCGATGATACCGTAAATCAGGCCAGCGATCGCGCCTGCGGCGAGCCCCGCCGCCGCGCAGGCCCCGGCAACGGGCGAAACCCGCAGGCGTCCCACCGCATCAGGCAGCGAGGACAGGTCGGCAGCGAAGCGGTAGCCATGCTTCGGCACCGTGTGGATGAAGCGCGGGTTGCTCGCATCGTCCCCAAGCGCCCTGCGTACGGTCCGGATGCATTGGGTAAGCGCCTCGTCTGTCACGGGGATGCCGTGCCAGACCCCTTCCATGAACGCCTCCTTGGTGACGAGCTCTCCGCGCCGGGCAACTAGTAGCGCCAGCGCGTCGAAGTAACGGCTGCCGAGCTCGATCGGCTGCCCGTCCCGGCTCAGTTGCCGGTTGTCGCAATCGAGCTCGAACGCGTCGAAACGCAGGATGCCTGATCGGGTGTCCATCGGTTATCGGTCTGGTGCCATCGTGGCGCGCTGGCAAGTATCTAGCGCTTTTTCAGCCATTGCTCATGAATTCCTCATGCCTTTCACAAGTGTCTGAAGGAGGGACTGCGGCGTAAGAAAGATTGGAGACACCGATATGAACGACAAGTCCACGCCCTTCACCCGGCTACTCAATGGATGGCGGATAGCCGGCTGGGGCAGCTTGCTGGCCCTGCTCTTGATCCCGGCTCTTGGGATGCAACTGACAAGCGAGGTGAAATGGACTGCAAGCGACTTCGTATTCGCCGCGATCCTGCTCGGCTTCTTAGGAACCGTGGTCGAGCTGGCAGCACGATTCGCCCAGCCCGGAGCGGCGCGCATCGGTTACATTGTCGCCGGATTGACAGCCTTTCTGACCTTCTGGTCAAATGCCGCAGTCGGGATCATCGGCGATGAGGATTCCGTGAACGTCTTTTTCTTCCTTATGGTTGTCGCCGCGATGTTCGTTGGATCGGTCGCCCGCTTTCGGCCGGGGGCTGTCAGCTGGATCGCGGCATTGCTGGCGCTCGGTCAATATGCCGTCGGCATCGCGGCGCTCGGCATGATGCCGGGCCACGCGGTCGAATGGGGCGTTCTAACCTTCTTCGCGGTGCTGTGGCTAGCGGTCGCCTGGTGTTTCAACCGCGCCGCTAACATGGGGAAGTGATAGGCTGCCGGCGTAGCCCGAAAGAGCTCGCTCCAGTTTCTGGGACGGCTGCAATTGGGTCGTTACCAGCCGGTCCGCTTTTGACGGATCAAGTGGCAAAGCGGCCAGTCGGCTTTCAGGATGACGCGCTAGTTCCCGCAAGGGCTGCATTTGGGTGGAAAGCTGCCGCTAGCATATTCTCAACCCCAGCGACTGGAATCGAGTCCATGGCAGGCATATGCTATTGATTGTAGCGATTGACGCCCGAGCGGCAAAATTGGAGTCTTTCAATGGGTCGGTCTGAAGTGATTGCAAGGGTAGGAGGTGTCGATGAAAATCAGGGATTTCGCCATCGTTTCCGTGGCTGCAGCATGTTTGATCTCGTGTGGGAATGAAGTTGCCGAAGTAGCAACAGAAAAAGATGGCGCTGAAAATGAGGCTGCTACCGCAAACACGATCCAGACGACGGCCGCGATGGAAGCTGGAAGCGGCGTTTATGGGCTCGATTGCGAAGCTGAGACTGGCAGGTACGAAATCATCCTGAACAAAAGCGAAGATGGATTTGTTTCGGCGCAGGTGACCGACGATTCCGGTCGCTTCGAAGATCTACTGACCTCGTACTCCTATATGGGTGACGCCACGCCCGCTGATTTCCTCATCGCCATCATGTTCGATCCAACAAATGCACCTGTTCCCGATGCCGAGGATCCAAGGATCGAGATCTGGAAGGGCGAAAACGCCTACTATGGTCTCGTAAATGGGAATAGGGATGAGAGATTAGACTACTGCGCGGACGTTTCCGGCTAACGCGCCCATTCTCGATCACACGTCCGCAATTGGGTCGTTACGCGACCAACTGCTATCTGCTGACGGCGCAACAAAGCAGACTGTCGGCTTTCAGGAAGCCGCCTGGAGCTAATTGCCGGCAGCTAATGGGTGGCAAGCGGACTTACATAGACACGCAAGTGCTGGGTCGATAACCGTCCTTGGCAACGCGTGTGCAGGAGGGTCATGCTATGCCCATCATTAGGCTCTTCAGAGTTAGTATCCACACTGAGATGCGACGAGAGTTCGAAAAGAAGTTTGCTTCAATCTCGGTCGCTGCTGTGAACCAGGCATTGGGTTCCTTGGGCGTCGAAATCTACAAACCCAGCCAGTGGGCTCCTAATGAGTATCTGATGATTTCGCGCTGGCAGGACGAGGCTGCACTGAAATCCTTCGCAGGGGATAGCTGGAATAGTCCGTTCATTCCCCCTGGAATGGAAAAGTTCGTTTCTGATTGTCGGGTCGATCACTACACCTCTTGGGATGATCGCTGACACAGGTCCGCAATTGGGTCGTTAGCAGCCTGACCTCTACTGGCTGAAAGCTAAGCACAGCAGTCTGTCTGCTATCAGGACGCCTCTAAAAGCTGAGATGCGGCTGCTGTTGGGTGGAAAGCCGATAGTCTGGAATGCGACGTGGTTGTTCAAATGCGCCGTGTCGCCGCCGACCAAATTTTCCGAATTCGTTCTATTCTTGGTCTATTCATCGCGTGATATTTGACTAGGCTTAGCGCATGGAGAGCCAAGTCCACGTCCCCTACATCCGTGAAGTTCTAGTATTCCTTTTTGTCGCAGGCCTTATCGTTCCCCTGCTTCAGCGCAAAGTGAGCCCTATCATAGCCTACTTCATTGTGGGCAGCGTGATTGGCCCATATGGGCTTGGCTTGTTGCAGGCCACTTTTGAACCGGTCTCGTGGCTTGTCATTACCGATCTGGACGGGGTCGCGTTGCTGGCAGAACTGGGTGTAATCTTCTTACTTTTTGTCATCGGCTTGGAGCTCTCATTTCAGAGACTCTGGGGAATGCGCCGCCTGGTCTTTGGCCTCGGAAGTGCGCAGATCGCCGTAACAGGCGCTGCGATTGCAACCATCGCTTCTTTTTGGGGCAATCCTCTCTCTACCTCGGTCATTCTTGGCGCCTGCCTTGCATTGTCTTCTACGGCGATAGTCACACAACTGCTTATTGAAGGCGGGCGTCTCGGTTCACCAGCTGGCCGGACGACCTTCTCGATCCTGTTAATGCAAGACCTTGCAGTTGTCCCGATACTGTTCGCTGTGAGCGTCCTCGGCACAATGGCCGTCGGTAATGTGGCTGTCGGGTTTGGGCTGGCGCTTGCCGAAGCGATCATAACGATAGCTGTGATCTATGGTGTTGGACGTATCGCCATTCGTCCCGTTCTTCAAATTGTCGCAAGTACTAACAGCCGCGAAGCTTTTGTGGCGATCATTTTGCTGCTGGTCCTGGGTACTGCCGCGCTTACTGGCTTTGCTGGACTATCCATGGCTCTGGGCGCCTTTCTTGCCGGGTTGCTCGTTGCTGAGACTGAGTTCCGTCATCAGGTCAAAATCGATATTGAGCCATTCAAGGGGCTCATGATGGGGCTGTTCTTCCTGTCAGTCGGGATGGGGGTCGACTGGCGCATAGTACTGGATAATCCGTTCTGGATTGTCGCATCTGCCTTCGGGCTTGTAGGGCTGAAGATCGCCATCATTTTCGGCCTTTGCTTGCTTTGGAGCCTTCCGCGAGGCCGTGCCGCAGAGGTTGCCATTGTGCTCGGACAGGCCGGAGAGTTTGGTTTTCTGGTAGTCGGGCTGTCCGTGACAGTTGGGCTCCTCCCAGCTGAAATCGGCCAATTCATGTTGATCGTGGTTGGTCTGACAATGCTTGCTACGCCAGTCATGGACAAGATGGCGAGGCGCGCTGCTATTGCGTTGCAACATTCAGACGACAGTCGAGGAGGCTGGTATCATGTCGACGACGAGATCGAAGGGCACGTCATTATTGCGGGCTATGGAAGAGTCGGCGAAACCATTGCGGGTGTTCTCGACCGGGAAGACTTTCGCTACATCGCAATTGAGCGGGACCCTACTGTAGTTAAAGCGGCGCTGGCTGAAGGACGTCCTGTCAGACTGGGAGACGCCTCTCTTTTGCCCATATTGCGCGATTCGGGGCTGAATCGAGCGTCTGCGATAGTTGTGACAATTGCGGACGAGGAAGCGACCGAACATCTTACTGCTGAAGTGAAGCGGATTGCTCCGCGTGTGCCGATCTTTGCGCGAGCGCGGAACCAAAGTCACGCGAAGCGCCTTCTAGATCATGGCGCGACAAGGGCCGTACCTGAAACCACTGAAGGGAGTTTGCGCCTAGCCGAGCTTCTCTTGATCGAATCTGGCACAGATGAAGATACGGCAAGCCGTCGGATTGAGCTAGAACGGGCCCTCGGAGACGTTTGAACTCAAACTAAGGCACTCAAGACCACTGGAAACTTGAACACCACCCATTGATGACCAACCGCTATATGATATAGAATATCATATAGCGGTTGGAATAGGAGCATCAGTATGGTGAGTGCGCCAATTGTTGTGGCGACTGATTTCAGTGCGCGGGCTGATCGAGCCCTCGATCGGGCTCTGCTCCTTGGGAAAGAGCGACACTGCACGGTACGCGTCATTCATGCTCTGGATTTCATGGATGCGGACAATGCGGATTGGGCTAGTCTCGAAAACCGAATGGCGCAAACGATCGGTGAGGCGCCATGCCCTATTGAAACTGCTTTTCCGGAAGGTTCCCCTCCCCATGCGATAGCGACTGAAGCCCGGGCATCGGGTGTTGAGTTGCTCGTGCTTGGGCCAGCACGCTACAATTCCCTCGGAGACTACTTCCTTGGCACAGCTGTCGATTACGTGCTGCGGAACACAGATCGTCCGACATTGGTGGTGAAGAATAGAGCTCGGATGCCATATGGCCACATTGTGGCGGGCACTGATTTTTCACCTGCTTCAGCTCACGCAATAATCGAAGGCGCTCGGCTTTTTCCCGACGCCCAGTTGCACGTCGTCCATGCATGGCATGTCCCGTTCGAAGGACTTCAGCGCGACCAATATGTGGCTGAGGAGATCGAAGCGGATGAAAGCAAACGGCTCGCGAAGTTCATGGACGATCTTAAGTCACAAGCCCCAAACCTGAAGGATGCGACGTTTCGCTTAGTTCGCGGAGCAGTCCATCAAGCGCTTACGACTGAAATTCGTTCGCATGACTATGATCCAGCTGCAACATTGGTTGTCTTAGGAAGCCACGGCACCAGCGGTTTTCGCCAGGCAGCTTTAGGAAGCGTTACAAGTGACCTTCTGACAACCCTCGCCTCCGACATTTTGGTTATCAATACGAAAAACGTCGAGCCATAGCTGCAAAGAGCCTTAGTCCGCTTTTGGGTCGAATGCTGCCGCTAGTCAGTCTTGGGCGGCGTCCTGTTTTCAGGTGCGACAGCGCGCGAGATAAAGATGGTTGAAAGACCAGCAAGCATCGCTCCGATTCCAAGTGGAATCGCCGCATTTTCCATCTCGTTCACAAGCATGCAAAGGCCATAGCCAATATTGGCACACGAAACCGCAAGGAGTACCAGGCCGCCGGATAAGCTTGGACTAGAGGTAGTTTGCTTAGGCATCTGTTGTCCCCCAGAAGATCGAAAATTGTCCCCAAAACGTAGTCAGTTGTAAATTCCTACGGCTTTTTCGCGATAAAGTTCCACCGGTTTTCCATTCAAAAGAGTTACTTCGAACCATAAGTCTGAATGGAGGATTCCGAACGTCCGCAATTGGGTCGTTTGCCGACATTCGGCTTCTGGCAAAAAATGATAGAAAGATGCCCCCGCATAGCGCTGTGGCTACACGGGGGCATTGAAGGCATCAGGTTGGGTCAGGGACGTAGTAACGGCCATCGTCCCGGCGGCCCCAGTTTGGCCATACGGGGACCTGCTGAATGCCTTTGTTCAAGGTCAGGCCAACGTGCCTCCGGTCGAAGCCCAAGCGCGCCAGTACTTCAACAATGGACGGCCCCTGATCGACGCCTTCAGTGATGCAGGCACTGATGAGTGCAAGAACGCGGTCATTGGTGTTCACCTTGTTATCCTGAAGCGACAGATCGAGTGCGCCAAGGCGCGTGATGAGGGCCTCGTTCATTCTGCCACCTCCGATAGACCAAGGCTGCTGGCGCCTGCCTCAACAGCAGCAGCGAGGGTCTTGTCGGCAAGGTGAGCGTACCGGGCTGTGCTTTCCGGCCTTAGGTGCCCGGCGATCTTCCCGGCAACGAGAAGCGAAACGTTCTGCGAGACCAAGGCGCCGATTGCGGCATGCCGGAGTGAATGCGGGACTAGATTCGGAAGCCCGGCCTCCTTGCACGCAGTAGCCCAAGCCCTTTTGAAGTTGTCGAAGGGCTTAAGGGTTTTGGGGTTGGGCAACAGCCAAGGGCAACCATCATAACGAGGCAGTTCGTTGATAACCGCCATGGCTGCTTTGCTAAGGGGCACATAACGTGATCGGCCATTCTTGGTCATGGGAATTTGCCAAACAGAACGCTCGAAATCGATATGCTCGACCCGGGCATTCAGCAGTTCGCGCTTTCTTGCCGCTGTGGCCAGAAGCAACTGTACTATAGGCTTCAGCAGAGGGTTCGCTGATTTCGCACAGGCTTCGAGTAACCTCTCGACCTCGGCAGGCGATAGCAGACAGGTGCGTTTGTTATCGTACCGAGGCCGTGCAACGGCTGCGACCGGATTGCTTTCGGCGCCGGGCACCTTCCAGGACCGCCCCAGGGTATAAGCGCGGTTCATGACCAGCCGGGTTCGATCGACCGAGGCTGGAGCATGGGTCTTGCCCAGTTCGGCAAGAAAACGCTCGATCTCCTGCGGGGTGATCTGATCGAGAGGCAGCTTTCCAAAGCGCGGCTTCAAATAGAGCCGGTGAGTCATTTCCACACATGCATGAGAACGAAGCGTGTTTTGGGCATGCTCAACATGCATGTCGGACAGGTCGGCGAAGGTCAGCATGGCCTTGCGGCTAGCCTTATCGGCAGCAGGATTGCCGCCCAGCACCAGCCGCGAACGCAGTTCCTTCGACCGACGCCTCGCATCGTCGAAGGTGATATCACCGACACCACCGATTTTGAGTTGCGCAGCCTTGCCATTGGGCTTGGTGTAATAATGATAATAGGTTTTGCCGGATTGCCGAACCTCAATACCGAAGCCGGTGAACTCAGTGCAGCGATAGACGAATTTCCGTTTGTTCGGTGGGCAAGTGACGTCGCGACAGAACGCGGATGTAAGTTTAACTTTGGCCATGGGCCGTTCCTTTCGTGAGATTGTGTTGAGAGCCAGCCGCTCTGGCCGTCGCAGGGCGCGGCATGGGGGTAGCCATGGCGATGGGCGTTTTCGTGCCCAAACGGGCTGAGAGCGGGCTCCAGCGCACCGTTTGGGCTCAAGGTGAGACCCTGGCGGCTGGGACCACGCTGGTGCTTCAGGCTGGCTTTGTGAGAGTTTGCCGCCCCCCTCCCCCTCGCCAGCCTGGAGGTGCGAGACCGGTGGGGGGGTGGGGGCAGCAGGTTAGCGATCAATACAGATCGTCATCTTCGTCGTCGTCATCCTCGACGTCGACTTGCTGGTGCGCAGGGCGGTGCTGCTTGCGGTCCTTCCAAAGAACGAACCACCTGTTCTGGCCTCGCACCCGTTTGGGTTCGCCGAGCAAGGCACGAAGCGCCACGTTGGCTTCCTTGGACTGCGCATTGGTGGGTTTGTCGTAGCCGAGCTGCGCGAGCACCTCGTTGGCCGTGAGACGATCTCCTTCCCAGGAGGCCTCGCGGCTGGGATCGATCGCATCGATAATCAAGGTCTCGATCGTACCCTTCACCCGGTGGGTTTGGTTGACCTGCTCGAGTTGAGCGTCTTCCTCGCGGTTGAGCCACCACTCTTCGCCGTCCTCGAACAGCACCTTCGCCTCAGCGAAGAGCTGCTGCATGTCGATGCTGTGCTGGTAGTCGATCTGCTTCAGCGCAATTGTCCAGAACCGGCTGTTGCCCGTCGTGTCCTGGAGAAACTGCGCATCATTGACGGAAGCAGCGAAGATTGTCGTGCGCGGATATTCCGCTTCGACCCGGCCATAAGGGGGCCTGATCTTATCTTCGGTTTCGGTAATGAAGGCCTTCAAGGCGGGCATCTGCGATTTGAAGGAGCCTTCGAGCTCACCGAGTTCGACGATCCGGTGCCGGATGGCAGAAAGCTTCGCATCCTTCTGCCCCCGATCCCAGCTGTGCCCCAGCTTGACCACCTGCTCGCGTAGCTTGAGCGGGGTGACCAGCCGGGCGATCCAGGTGGTCTTACCCAGACCTTGTGCGCCCTGCAGGGTCAGAACACCGCGGCACCTGAACCCTCGCTTCTTGAAGGTCGCCGCCACGATGCTGAGCAGCCACTTGCGCATGAGCACGTCGCGCAGCTCAAGCGAGTAGTCCTCCACCGGCACCAGGGTTTCGTAGAACTCCGGCAAGCGGCTGGTGCCATCCCAGGGCTTGCTGTCGACCCACTCCGCAAACGGATCGTACGGATGTTGGTCAGCGAGCAGCAGCAGGTAACTGCGGATCGAGCCGGTCGACATCTCGTGCCGGTGCAAGAGACTTTCGAGGCTAGCCAGAACTACTTCGTCGCGGTTCTGACGCCCGGTCTTGAGCCCCGGTATCGTGACATCGACCCGCTTCTTCACCAGGTTGAAGCGAACCTTGATGCCGAAGCCGTCCAGCAGATGACGGAAGTTCTCATAGGTGGCTGGAAGAGCTTTGCCAGGAGACCGGGGTTGGTCCGGGAAGCTTGCTCTTTCCAGTTTGCCCTCTTGGGTCGTAGACTTACTCGTAGACAGGGGGTCATGGGCCGAGGGATCCTGCGATCCCCCGGCACCGTCAGCCCCCGCGCTCATGTAATAGTCACCAGCGCCAGCCGCCCGCAGCTGGTTTTGCGCCAATGAATGTTCTCGCCCTCCATAAGGATGGTGTCGAGTGTGGCGGCTAAGTGGCCGCCGGTGATTGCACGGGCTTCAGCGATGATCTCGTCGGGCTCATTGATACCCGACCAGATGCATGCCTTTGCGAAGCTGATCAGGCCAGCGGGGCCTGCCCGATCGAAGCGCAGTTTGAGTTCGGCTGCATCGCGCAGGATGTCGAAGCCATGGTCACTAGTTATTGTACGGGACATTGCTGTCCTCCTATTTTGGCCACAGCAAGGTGGCGATTGTGGGATTGGCGCTCAGCAGAGCTGAGCATGCTTATGGGTCCTCGCTTTGAGGTAGGCAGGGTCGTCCTTCCGTCCGGGATGGACGTTGCTTCTTTGGTATTCACAATTTCAAAGAGCCTGACACCTTCGCGTCAGCGACCTGTTCGTCTGGTCGATACGGCCGCTTCTCCTTTGATCCGCGGCATCGACGGAGATAGCGATCAGGCGCCTCGTGGCAAGGGCCTGATCTTCGCCAAACTGCTGTATTTACGCGTTTTTCCTGCTGAACGTGCGTTCGCTAGGCAGACTTTATTTTTACTGCTGAAAGCGCATAAAGCTTAGTACTGAGCGACTATCCTAAGTTGCGCTATGTTCAGCAGCATTGGGGGCGGCTGGTCACCTGGGCCGACCGTATACGCCGCAGCCCAGACTGGTCGTTTGCTGCCCCCACCCCCACCCTTTTTGGTCGAGCGATTCGCTGGATCATTTGTCCGATCGGGGCACCAAAGCACCTGCGAAGATGATCGCCGCACACAGCAGTAGGCCCGCAAGCGGGTAGGATGCGATGGCGCCGATCAGCACGAGGCCGGCGAAAATTTTCAAGGTTTCGACCGGATTGCGAATGAGGCATACAACGACCATCACGAGAATAAGAACAAGGCCAGCCTGTGCAGCGACCCTCAGGAGCGTGATCGCCAGAATGCCGGCCCCGAGCCAAGCAAGCGCTTTCATCGATCTGTACCTTCGCAGCTCTGCTGTCCAAAGGCGGGCTCTTCGGCAAAGACGATAAAGGCGAACTCATCGCTGGCGAGGTACATCAGCTCCCACCAGTGTCCGTGCTGTTCGCGCCAGTCCCAGTCGCGCGGCTCGCGGCCGAGGCATGCACGAAGCTCTGCTTCGGCGTCTCCCGGTTCCATCACCAGGACGTGCGTGAGGTCCTGCAGTTCGCAGGTTAGGATATCTGCCAGTCGATCGGTCAGGAGCCGTTTGAGGGTCGGGCAGGTTACGGTCTGAATGGCTGCGTCGATTGCAGCCGCGTTGGTCAGGTTCAACATAGGAACTTTCCTTTCGAGCATAAAAAATGGCGCCCTGTGGACGCCGTTTGGTTTGGTTGGGTTTTGGAATTCGAGTGACCGGCAAGAACCAGTCAGCTCGCTAGTTTGTGCTCACGTACCTGGGCGGCTGGGCACGATTTCCAGGTGCGGGGTCTGGTCTTGGCAGGCAGCGAGAATGGCGGGATCGATGTCCCCGGTAAGCGGCACGAACAGGACCACGCCGAAACCATCGTCGCTGATCACGAAGAGGAGCTCGAGCCAGTCGTCGTATCGATTTGCGGTCTCGACTTCGAACGCGAAGGTGCCGCCGTCCCGTACCAGCCGCACACTGCTAGTTGCATTGAGGTCTTCCAGGTGATCGCCCGGCTGGACAATTACGAACAGCGCTAGCTCCTCTAACGCGTAGTCGTGAAGGTAGTCGGCTAGATAGGCGCGCTGCGCCTCCAGGCGTTCGCGCAAGGTACATTCAAGCGGGGAAGCCAGCGTGCGCGCCAACTCCTCCGCGGTGCGGATAATGAGCATTGGGGTATCCTTTCAGGCAAAGAAAAAGCCCCCGGAAATCATCCGAGGGCCCGGTGGGGGGAGGGGGCGGCAGATTTGCCGTCTCCAGATAAGATACCCCGTTTTGCGCGGTTGGACTTGCCTGATGCGGTCGGAAAGCGGCTGGTCAGCTTACGACCCAACAACGGCGATATCGTGAATCGCTTGTTCGGCTTGAACTACGCAATAATGTCGGCGGGCCAGGAGACCTCCAACCCGCCGACAACGATTTGCAACCCGAACGAGAGTTCCTCGCTTTCGGTATGGCCCGAGTAAGGTGCGGCTCATAGCATTGCTAGAAAAATAGATTCCGATATGGGAGGTTTGTGTTGATGCGAAGAGGGCGCCACTGCCGAACGTGGTCATCACTAGTCCGACTTGATATCAGCCTTTAATCGACGTGAGATATTGCAGCATTGCCGCATGGGTATCATCTTCCAGCTCAACCATGACGCGGCGATTGTCGCTTGCATCTTTCCACCGCCTGACGAGGCCTGATGCAACTAAATTGCCGACATGGCGGAAAGCCGTCGAGAAAGGCACCTGCGTGGCAGCGCAAGCACTTGACATCGGAATCGGAGTATTCTCCAGCTTTGCCAAGGTAAGTTCCAGCAAGATGTCCCATGCCGGATCTGAAAAAAGCTCGGGGTCCAGGAAGTCCATCCTTTTTCGCCGCAATAAGATGATGTTGCGCACGAAATCCTTAAGGCCACCCCCGCTTATTTCGCGAATGAGGTCGCTAGGTTGAGCGCCTTTTGCTGCTGCGGTTTGAAGTGCGGAGAGCTTCCAGAGGCCCAGCAATTGCGCACGGCGGGCTGATGCACGGCGAAGGGCTGACACCATTTCATCACGCTCAATCGGTTTTGCCAGAAAATCGACCGCGTTCTGGCGCATTGCGTCAACGGCTGTTTGCAAGGAGCCGAACCCGGTGACCATCAATGTTACAATTGGGCGAGCTGTCGTGTAACGCGCGTCTATCTCAGCCAGAAGGGCCATGCCGTCCATGCCCGGCATTTGCAAATCCGTCACAACGATCCCAATTGTCTTGTCCTCGGTCAAGGCCCTTAAGGCCTCCGCGGCGCCCGAAGCCGATCGATGAGCATAGCCCAAGGAGTCGATTATCTCACAATACTCGCGCAGGCACGCCTCATCATCATCGATGACAAGCACGGTGCATGAGGTGATCATGCCATCTTCCGCGTCAATTAAATTGCTCATCTTAATCCGCCGTCGCGCTCGCCATGTTACGTTCTTGGACCCTCGCGCGCCATATCAATGCGCAACCTACTAGATAGGTGAAATGCTCTCACTTTGAGAACATTCGTACTTTTTGTTGGCAAACACATCATCAAGCAATCAAAGGCATAGGAAAGGGCGAGATGCGGCAGGCCTGACCTCGGAACACCCTGTGCATAGGAAGCTAAGGATTGAAGTAAATGAAACTCAATCGAGACGACTTACATTTATTAAGGCAACCACTCAATGTTATTCGCTTAGCAAAAGGTAATATGCTCAGGAAAATTGAGAATGATAAAAACATAGATAACAAGGCGTACTATATTTCTAAATTAGAAATAATAGAAGATCAGATAGATAGATTATATAGTTTGATGATAAAAATTTAGCTTTATTTTATTATGTTATCTAATTCTAAATAAATTCCGGATTCTATAATATGTATGGAATGATCCACTGTGCTGTTCGCGAAATGGTAATCAATCAACTAGGGGTTGACGAATGGGCATCGCTTGAGCGTGAAGCAAGAATTACAGCAGCAGATCAGATCAGTTTAAAGGTCTACGATGACGCGTTGACCATGCAAATAATCAAGGCGGCTTCCGAGCGCCTTGGCCTGACGATGCCGGATTGTTTAATGGCATTCGGCAGATACTGGATTGGTTTCGCCGCCAATGGCTCGTTTAAGTCAATCATGGAATTCACTGGCGATGACATCGTCACCTTCGTAGGCAATTTGGACCAGATGCACCGAGCAGTGGTGAGAACGCTACCGAGCGCACGGATGCCATCTTTTATGGTCATTGAAAGTGGGCTTGAGAGCTTCAGAGTCCAATACCGATCGGAACGCGATGGCCTCGAACGGTTCGTTGCCGGTCTCTTTGAAGGTCTCTTGGAGCACTTCGGGCTAGTGGGTGATGTCACGCTTACGAAGCAAGACAGAGAAGGGCTGGAGTTTGTCGTTAATTTTCGTGAGCGGTAATTGAGTGATGTCAGTTACCTTCAGCCAGAACGATATCGCCTTTCTGTATCCAGCCTATCTCTTGATCGATCGGCATTGGATCATCCGGTCATTCGGGCCAACCATCTCTCGCCAAGTTCCAGATGTGAGATCCGGTGATCCATTTGATGCTCATTTTAGAGTTTCTAACTCAACACAATATCATGCGGCGCGACCTGACCTTCCTCGAAGATCAACTATCGAGTTGCGATCGCTCGTGAGCCGTTTGAAACTGACCGGCAGCATCATTGATATAGATGACGCCTACCTCCTAGCCTTAAATATCTCATCACTGCCCGAATCTGGGGACCTAACAGGCCTCAGTATATCTGACTTCGCACCAAACGATCCGTTTATTGATACCGTGCTGCTTCTCAGCATGCAGAATGCCATGCTTAAAGAAGCCAAAGAATTGTCCGCGAACCTGGCTCTTGAACGCCAGAAAAGTGATGCCCTATCAGCCCAGATAAGCAGAGTAGCAAGTTGCCTGGCGCACGATTTAAACAATTATCTTTCTGTCATAAAATTGAATTGTAATTTACTAAAAATTCATAAATATGATAATTTTCAGATCGATAGCATCATAAATATAATAGAGGAAACTTCCGAAAAGAGCTCCGGAATGGCACTTTCTCTTTTATCTCTGTCTTCATCAGCAAGTGCGCGTGCGAATATATTCTCAATTGATGATTTTTTATATGATTCATTACCATATTTTGAGGCCATTTCAGGAGGATGCGCAAGCATCAAGCTGAAACTTCAAGCCCCCGGAGTGCTGATAAACGCAGATCTTAGCGGATTTATGAACTGCCTGACAAATCTAGTTCTCAACGCACGTGACGCGATTGTCGAAGCAGGGGATGTGACAATCTCGACCCAAACAGAACCCGTTGACCGGTCTCATAAGGAGCACTTCACCCAGCCATCGCATTTGCTTCTAACAATCTCAGATTCTGGTGCGGGTATGAACGAAGACGTCCTATCGAAGGCCTTCGACCCATATTTTTCGACGAAGGAAAAGGGCACAGGGATCGGCTTGACTTCCGTACAAGGATTCTTGGAGGCTCACGGTGGAACCATTGAGTTGCAGTCGTCCCCCGGCCTAGGGACTCAGGCGATTTTGCGCTTTCCAATTGCCAAAGAGGAAGGGGCGGCAAGCATCGATGAAATAAATCGACGATCGACGCCCCCAGGGCCAGCTGCAGAACGGCCCCGCATTATTGTTGTTGATGATGAACGGTATGCAATGGAGGCCTTGTCGGAACTTCTCGAGACTGAAGGTTTTTACGTGCTCGGAGCAACTAATCCCAATGAAGCATTGGCTTTGATTGGGCGCCACCTTTCAGAGGGAAGGCCTTTTGATATTCTGTTGACCGACATAGTCATGCCCCAAGGCAATGGGATTGCTCTAGGGCGGGCAGCACAAGAAGCATGTCGCGGTTTGAAAGTTATTTTGATGAGCGGGCTATGCAATGAGCCGATGTCCCTTGGAAATAACTTTCCGTTGCTTGCCAAGCCCTTAAAGATTGAGGAAATTCTGGCGACCATCCGACGTCTTTTAGGCGCCGACTTCAACGCTAACGAAGGACCTAATTAGAGGGCTATCCCTGCAGAGACTGCTATCTTCACGGCTTCCGGTGAATTGGCCGCGCCCAACTTCGCGATCATCTTTGCGCGATGTATCTCAACAGTTCGTGGACTTATCTTATATTTCGCGGCAATTGCGCGATTGGACATCCCTAGGGATACGCATTTCAAAACCTGCCGCTCCCTGGCAGTTAGTCCTCGCAAAAGGTTTTTGGCGTGAGACAAATTCCTTCTGTGTTGGCTCGTATCGGTGAGCGAGTCTCTAAGCCTAGTCAACCGTTCTGGCACTACCACCTCCTCCGACGGTAGGCTAAAGTAGTCCATGGCTCCATTGCGTACGGCCTTCACAACCTGCTGAGTATCAAGATCTCGCGTAAAGCATGCGAAAGGCCAGTGCTCCTCCATGCCCTCCAAACGTTCGGCAAGATCCATAACCACATTTTTGATGTCATGAACCAAAGTGAGGCGCGGCGACAAACGATGGATAAATAAATCATTTAAGGATTCGAATGGCTCAACATGGAAACCATTGTCAAACAACAAATCGTACATTGACTTGCGACTGGAAAAATCTGAGTCGATCAAAAATATGGCAGGTTTAAATTTCATAAGGCCTTGATAACCGATTGAGAGGTTCAGCTGAAAGTTGAATCGTTCTCAAAATGGAATCTACCGTATTGGCTCATAAGCTGCCGATTTTTGGTCCTTTTATCATTTGGATACTGACCGCTTATTGGTAAGTGAGCGGCAATCAGCTCGCCCGCCTCTTCAATGCATTCAATTCGAAAATGATTTGGGGTGGTAGGGTCCTAATGCCCTCGTATCGATACTGGCGTGGGGAGGTCAGTATGAGATTCTTTTTCGCGACGAGGAGGGTTCGGCCTCTGCTGAGTATGCCTTAATCTTAGGGCTGATGGGGAGCGCGTTGGTAATCGCTACCCTCAAACTGGGTAGCACTGTCAGCCATCAGATGACCAACGCAGCTCATGAAATCCTCTCTCATAACGCCACATCAGCGGCGCCCAGCGGCGAGGCTGAGCCTAGAGGCAAAAGCAAGGCTAAAGGCAAGGGAAAGGGTCAGTTCAAATGACCGGTTCTCAGATGAGTTTATGCAGTCCAGACAAGTGGCGCCCCAGACATTCTGACGCGCGATAATTTAGGATCGTTCGTTTGCACGTCTAATTTGCTCGTTAGCAATAGACATTTTGGTGCGAGTGCCATTCAAGAGCCCTGACCCGGTTGCCTTTAGGGCCAAGGATCCAAAATCGCGAAGAAACATAACTGCATTATCCGGTCTCCCATAGAGGGAACCTTGCAAATAGTCGCACCCTGCCTGAAGCGCCATAACTTCATCCTCAAGGCTGTTCACTCCTTTACAGGTCACTTCCATACCGAGCGTTTTCGCCAATTTCACGCTAGCTTGCAGTAAAGCAATGCTGCTCGTTTGACCCGAGGCAGTGAGGAAGCTTTGGTCGAACTTGACCGCAGTGACGCCGAAAGATTTTAGTTCCTTGAGAGATGACGAGCCTACTCCAAAATTATCGACGGCGATTGTAAAGCCAACATCTGCCAATCCGCGCAAGACTGGGCCGCATTTTGGACCATGAGCGGTCCACTCTGCTTCGTCTATTTCGAGTTGAAAATTAGATGTATCCTGTCGACTGCTTATGACCAACTGCTTCAAAGCTTCTGCAAAGCGCGTGTCCAAGACCTGCATGGCTTCTATATTTATGCATATCGACAGCCCAGGTCTCGCCTGAAGTAAACTGAACGACCTTGAAATTGCAAAAAAACTCAAGTTATCAATTTGCTGGGTGAGTCTCCCAATATGATTGGTTTCGTATGGTGAAATGAAACCAAAATGTTGATCGCGCCAGCAAACGAAAACTTCCAATGCCTCGATCTCTCCATCTCTTGAGATGATCGGCTGGTACTTGAGTGTAATTGCCTTCTCATTTTCGAAGGCCTCCGGAAGCCGCTTGCAAAGTTCCGCAGTTCGGACAAGTTCGTCACGCATCGTCAGATCAAAAGCTTCCACGATTGATCGCGATTTCTTGGCCTTGTACATCGCAAGGTCCGCTCGACGCATCAGGTCTGAGCTTGTCAATCCCACTTCGACTTCGGCCAAGCCGATACTGCAACCTATTGCGACGTAAGTTCCAACTAGATCGTAGGAGCGTGCAACATTCTGATAAAGCCGACGACAGATGTCCTCGGCATCAGACTTGGTTAGATTACGAAATACGACTGCGAATTCATCTCCGCCTAATCTGAAGGCCTCGTTTGCAGGCACAATCTCGAGTAGCCGTTTGGCCACGTGCATAAGAAGCTCGTCGCCTTTCTCGTGGCCGAGCGAGTCGTTGACGTTCTTGAAGTTGTTAAGGTCGATTAATCCGAGCCAGCCCGATCCAGCCAAAGTTTGGCTCTGAAGTACCAGTTGGTTGAGCTCTTCGTTGAGGGCTTTTCGATTCTGGAGGCCAGTTAGTGCGTCAGTACGAGCCTCTACTGACGCATGCCGTTCTCTCGCCTTCAGCTCAGAGTAGGTATGGCTCAGAACGAAGACTGTGGCAGAACTTGAGCAGGCTACCATCAGGAAGAAGTTGCCAAGAGAAGTGTAGCCATTTGTCTGAAGCCCGGCTGTCAAAATTACAGTCGCCACACTTGTGATCGCCACCATGGCAACGCCAGCTGCGACCAGAATTGACGTCAACGATTTGTCCGAAGCTACCATGAGCCGGGGATAGCGTTGTTCGATTAAGTTGTGCGGGAATGACGCCTAGGCAGTTATGCCTATCCTACTCACGAAAATTCTTAAGAACTCCGGCGAGTTTTTTGATGCTCGAGACACGAGGGAGCTGGCGATTACCTTCAGAACCTAGGGAGATTTTGGCGCTCTCGTTTCTTCACAGGCCTCTCTTTTGGAGTGACAACGCCTGCTCTTTACTTGCGGGTCTTGCAAAATGGTATCCTTGACCAAATTCGACTCCAAGGCGCTGGAGTTCTTCGGCCTCCTGGTAATTTTCGATGCCTTCGGCAATGAGCAACGTACCCGATGCCTTCGCGAAAGTGACAATTGCTTTTACAAGCGCGGCGCGAGACGGTCGCCGATCGATATTCCTCACAAAGGTCATGTCCAATTTCATGATGTCTGGTCCAACATCGAGAATATGACGCAGGCTCGAATAACCTGCGCCCACATCGTCTACTGCCAGCCGCCAATTACCCTTAAGCTTGCGTAGGTTCTCGTTCAGCGCTCCGTAATCTTTGACAGCATCGTGCTCGGAGAGTTCGATCACTAGTTTGTCCAGTTCAGCCCCAGACAGCTCTTCGGTGAGTTTGCCTGAAAGCGCCGTGCTGGCGTTGACATTTATGCTGAGGTAAATACCTTCATCAAGCCGAGGCAAGATAGCAACGGCGCGGTTGATCAGCGCAAGATCTAGATCAATCGCAAGCCCAGCTTCGAAAGCTTCTTCAAACCATCTGGTTGGCGAAACGTCATCTGCGTCAGGGAAACGGGCCAGGGCCTCAAAACCCCACAAGCTGCGATCTGCCAGACTGACGATAGGCTGATAGACAACCTCGAAGTCACCGCGTTCGATAGTTCGGCTGATGCGAGCTCGCGCCTGCATGTCACTCGCCTGGCGCTCAAGATGCTGCTCCATGAGCTCTGCGACCAACTTGGCAGCGATCTGCACTAGATTGAGGTTCCGTTCATTAAGATCGAAAGCCGGTTCGTGCGAGAAACAGCAGATCGATCCAAAAGTCGTACCGTTACTAAAGACAAGCGGGACACCTAGATGCCCACCGACAGGCAAGCTTCGTGTTGCTGAAAGATCACAGACAATCGGAGTAGATGCCGCATCTTTGATGATTTCCGGCAAAGTCCCTTGGGCGATATAGTGACAATAGCTCTCATCTAAAGGATCTGACGAACCGACAGTCACTCCGGACATATCATCGTCGGCGCTTACAAAAAGGAACTCTCTCGCATCATTCGTGAACCGCGACACAAAAGCAACATCCATTGCTAAATATTTTCGGATTCCATCTAGAATGGATTGAATCGTAGACTCTATGCTTTGGCCATTAGATTCTGATTTTTTCGACAAGTTAATCATACTTCGAAGACTTTGATAATTAATATATTAGATATGAATAGATATTTTCACAATACGGAAAAATACATATATGAATATGCCTAAATCTTTACTAATAATTAACTTTATAATCCGTTGAAAATGGCGTCGAACTATTATCGGCGGATTGTGCGTCAAAATGGATGTGTCGTCCTGCTGGCACAGAAGGTAGCTCGATCAGGTGACTGTCCCGCAGCGACACGCAAGTTTGAACCAGTCATCAGCAGTCATGATGGGGTCGCCCATTAGCAACCAAAAGCCACCCTTCCCTGCCCAAGGCGACCCATGCAGGTCCCAAACTGCGGACCAGCCGAACAACCGTTCGCCAGCAAGTTTCGATTTATCCTTGGGGAAGTGCCATAAAGCAGGTGGTGCCGCTTACGTGACTCGAACACGTGACCCCATCATTACGAAAGTAGGGGCAGGCCGAGATAAACAGCTTATATTACCGCTATTTACGTACGCCCGAACTGGCAGTTCCCTTGCTGACCCAGGCGGGACCCAAGTTGTGCAAACGACGTCTTGGGGCAGTTTCCTAGTGAAAGTGCTTTCATAGGATCAATTCCAAAAATCCGACCCGTGCTGTACCCGTTGCGACAACCGCAATGGCGGCTTCTATCTATCCGGCTGGTCTCGCCCAATGTCTGCCACTTGGCGGAAAGTGGGCGTGCCGCTTTGGCCGCAGACTAGAATTCACTCCTGAAGTTCCAGGCCGAAAAGAAGCCGTCGTCCGGTTTCGTTTCACCACAACTTCTAGGGCTGCGCAAAAATCGAACATGTAGCTTCTTCGCCCATGACCATCTTTGCGATGGTGGCTGCGCACCGCCCTCTGCGTTTCCCTTGTTGTTTGGAGGTTCATTCAATTGCCAACACCCTTTGCGTACATCCGCGTGCATTGCTCGAATTGTGGGATAGGCGCAGCGAAACCCCAGTGAGGTGGCAAAGATCGTCCAAACTCAAACCGTCGACCGCTTCAACAACTCGAGCACCTTCCGCACCTGTCTCGAACACAGCAAGATCGGTGTAGACGCGCGACACGCAGCCCAGCCCCGTCAGCGGATAAGTGCAGCGTTCGACGAGCTTGCTTGTCCCCTGCTTGGTGAGCAGTTCCATCATCACAAAGGTCTGTTTGGCGCCGATAGCGAGGTCCATGGCGCCACCAACAGCGGGGATCGCGTCTAGTTCTCCAGTATGCCAATTAGCGAGGTCGCCAGTCGTTGACACCTGGAATGCACCCAAGACGCAAATGTCGATGTGCCCTCCCCGCATCATGGCAAAGCTGTCTGCATGGTGGAAGAAGCAGCCGCCCGTCAGCAAGGTTACCGCTTGTTTGCCAGCGTTGATCAACTCCCAATCCTCCTCGCCAGAAGCGGGGGCGGGACCCATGCCAAGCAAACCGTTCTCACTTTGCAGAAAAACTTCGCGGTCAACCGGTAGGTAATTCGCCACCTTAGTTGGAAGGCCGATACCAAGATTGACATACGCGCCCTCCGGAATGTCCTGGGCGACACGGGCGGCCATTTGCTCGCGGGTAAGGCGCTTCATAATACCTCTCCCGGTCAGGCAGCCGCTTGGGTTGCTGCGGTGGGCGCTACTTCCACCACACGCTGGACAAAGATACCAGGCGTTACGATGGCTTCAGGATCGAGTGCACCGAGCGGCACGATCTCATTAACTTGAGCGACGGTGACCTCAGCCGCCATCGCCATAATTGGCCCAAAGTTGCGCGCGGTCTTCCGATAAACCAAGTTGCCCCATCGATCTCCTTGATGCGCTTTGATCAGCGCGAAGTCAGCGTGGATGGGGTATTCGAGGACATAGTTGCGACCACCAATGTCCTGCGTCTGCTTACCTTCGGCGAGTAGAGTGCCATAGCCGGTGGGCGTGAAAATCGCACCAAGTCCAGAGCCCGCCGCATGTATTCGCGCCGCCAAATTACCTTGCGGCACAAGCTCCAATTCGATCTTTCCGGCACGATAAGCCGCGTCGAAGTAGTGCGAGTCAGACTGGCGCGGGAAGGAACAAATGATTTTTCGCACCCTTCCATCACGGATCAGTGCTGCCACTCCCCGCTCACCGTTGCCCGCATTGTTATTGATGATCGTGAGGTCGCTTACGTCACGAGCGATTAGGGCATCAATCAACTCGTCTGGCATGCCTGCAGTACCGAAGCCGCCTATCATTACCGACGCACCATCGAAAATGTCGGCTACAGCAGCCTCAGCATTGGGTGTGGCCTTGTCGATCACTTGACCTCTCCCTGGCTTCGTCGCCACTCCAGCCTTTCTTCGCGGTCACTTCTGATAAGAAGTGGAAGCATGAAGACGACCCAGTGCACTATTTGGCGGTCAGGAAACGACGCTCTTTGCGCTTTCGTCTGCCCATCGCTCAATTACGAATGGGGCAGCATCGATCATGCTCATGTCATTCACGATGTAGTGCTGGGCAGCGACTGCAGCATCCATGACGTTCTTAGCCAGAATACTGGGCAAGCGGAGAGATGAGGATACCGATCCGTAAGCATAGACGCCCACGTCGCGACAGACTTGGTGGACCCATGTCGTCATCTGACGGATCCGTTGCTGCTCGGTTTCATCGAGCTTTCCACCCGCCGCAATCTTCGCGTCAGCAGCTTCTAACAGTTGATATGCCAGGGCACGAGCTGCTTCATAAAGGGCTTCATGGCGCACGAAGTCGATCTTGAAGGTTGGGGTGTCAGACAATGCGTTGGTCGCATAGAGTCGTTTCTTGGCATTCGCCGCCCGGGCAGCCTCATGGAGGGATCGGCGGGCAATTCCCAGCGCTACAGCAACATGGCCCGCACAAACAGCCATTAAAGTGCCGACCGACGCAGCGCGTGAGGTTTGGGTAGGCTCCGTCCAATATTGGTTGAAAGTCCAGCTCTCGTGAATGACCGTTTCGGGCAATTCATAGTCATAGCTGCCTGTCGCTTGCATGCCAGGTACATTCCAGTTCCCGGTTACGTTGACCTTTTCACGTGGCAAGAACGCACCCACAATCTTGGGCTTGCCATCCTCTTGCAGCATGGGCTTGTCCCCATCCATGACCACGAGCGCTGATGACACCCAGTCTGCATGGTCAATGCCTGAGCCGAAGCTGTAGGTGCCGGATCCACGGTAAGTTCCGTCTTCATATGTCGCTCGACCGCTCGGCGCATAAGTTGCGGTCATGATCGGCATTTTCGCACCACTGAACATTCGTTCGGTATGTTCTTCGCTACAGAAATTGCCGGCGACCATGGTTCCAATACTTTGGGCAGCGATCGTCCAGCCAACCGACGAATCCGCGCTAGACAATTCTTCCATTGCCTTGGCAAAGTTGACCAAACTGGCATCCGAGCCGCCAAATTTTTCTGGCACGAGAAGCCAGAAAAGCCCTTCATCACGGGCAGCCTCGACCACGGCCGTAGGGGTGCACTTTGCATTGGCAGGATTTGCCGTTTCTTGCTCGATAAGATCACGCAAAGCAGCAGCCCTCTGCGCGAAATCGATCGGTGTAGCGCTCTTAGCTTCCATTGTGGTGCTGACGAATGGCTTGTTCATGATAAGCTCCTGTGCGGAAAAGGTCAGGAAAGTGCAGCCAGCGCGGCCTCAGCTACGGCTAGGTCGAGATCCGCCGATGCACCGCTAACGCCAAGTGCACCCAGGCGCTCGCCGTCGATCACAATCGGAAGGCCCCCGGCAACAACCGTAAACTGGTCAACGTGAGGCATCGACAAATGGGAACCAGGATCACCCGAGATGAAATGAATAACGTCTCCAGAGGGCGCGCCTGTTTGAGCGGCCGTCCACGCCTTCTTGCTGGCAACGTCGACCGCAAGCATCGGCGCCCCATCCATGCGGACAGAAGCCAATGCAAGGCCGGACGGGTCAACGACGCAAATGGCCATGGGCGCACCATGTTGCTCGGCCGCCGACATGCCCGCTTCGATAACGTCTAATGCGCCCTTTAAGCTAAGCCGACTACTTTGAAGTTTGATTTGATTCTTCGACATTTGTCACTCCCCTCGATCACGAAACGTCCAGACCAATTTCGCTATCCGCGCCTTGCGAGGCCCCCGGATGGCAGCCATCGCGACTCGCTCCCGCATTGATCATCCATAAGATGATACTATACGGTATCGGATTATAATGGCAAGCGACAATTCAACGAGCGTCAGGAACTGCAGCATGCCGCAAATGCCTCAACGACAATCAGCAAGGGATCACGAAGAGTTCACATCAGCCCGCATCGGTTGCATTGCAAAAAGGCAAGTAGCGGGGTGCCTGTTGGTGCAAGCAATGCTGATCAAGCGATGACCGTCTTTTCTCTTTGCCAGGTCGAAGGTCCCTTAAGAGGGACTGGCTACCAGCGATCCCAGCCGCGCTTTCCTTGATCGCCGCCACTTGCCTTGCGGCGTGCTCCTCCCCCGGAAATATAGGTTCCAATCCGATTGCCGCTGATGATCGGCAGTTCAATGGCTGAAGGGTGGTCGGCATCATGATGGATTGATATCCATGAGGGCCGCTGTCGAACCAGGTGCCCTTGCGCCAATAAATCAAGGAAGCTCTCCGGAACTTCGTCGTCCGACGCGCTAATCCTCAAGCGTATCCGATGCCCCTCCGGGAAACGGTTGGCCGTCGGAATTATGTTAATCTCATAACGTTTCGGTACGTTCGGTTCGATTGGTGTCTTGCCCGCAAGCCTGTGGTGGGTTTGCCAATCGGACGATTTACTCGGGTCGACGCCTGACAGAGTGCCCCGCAACCAACCTCTGGTCAAAATGCGCGATGTTCCGTCTTCAGCGACATCCCACAGGCTAGCAAAGAGCAAGATCTCCTCGTCAGTCGTCGAGGCGTAGACTGTAAGCTTAGCGGGGCCAACGATTTCGGTTTCCTCAACAAGTGGCGGCGTAGTGAATTCAATCGCACCCCTTTTATTGAAGTTATTGTCTTCGAAGCTGGTCGCACCTTCGTTGGGCCAGAATTCATGTTCACTCAACAGGCCATCCCGATGGAGAAAGAAATTGTGCCAGCGCGTCTCGGGAAGTGGCCATTCCTGACTATCAATCCACCGTCCGCCACTGTTCATCATAAAGAGCTGAATGGCTGGCTCTTCCATGATCCCGGTATCATTGCCCTTGAGCCAATGGTCGAACCAGCGAAGCGATGCTTCCGCATATTGGTAGACCGGCCGGTCAAGATAAATGGGTGGGCCGACGATCATTTTCTTAGGAGCCGTGATCTTCTCCCAAGCCCTGAACTCGCCGGGCAGGTGTAGTCCGTACATCCCCCAACATGCGCCCAACATGATCGGCACTTTGATCGCTTCGAGATCAGGAGCACGCTCATGCCAATAGGGACCGTCTTCCGGGTTGAGGAGGACGTCCAAGATAATTGGATTGGGACCGTCTTCCGAATTGCGCACAGCAGCAGCCAATTCGGGGACCGCCATGATATCCTTATCTGCGCGAAGAGCTGCTAGCCTACGCTCATATTCCTCGTCGCCGAGGTTGCGACGTGACCAGGGGTCCACGCGGACGCCCGCCAAGTGCTTTGCCCAGGAAGTGAGGAACGTGTGGGCTAGAATGCCTCCATGATAGAACTTATCGCGGTAGAAGTCCGTATAGCCATATTGCCCCCAAATTGCTTTCAAAGCGGGCGGATTGGTGGCCGCCACCTGCTTTGAGGCAACCGAGAAGTAGGAAACGCCAAACATGCCTACGTTTCCATCGCACCATGGCTGCTCCGCTAGCCAAGCAATGATCTCGCGGATGTCTTCTACGTCCCGCGGGCCATAGTGGCTGTAAAGGCCCTCGGACCGCCCGGTTCCGCGCGCATTGGCGATGAGATGAACATATCCGCGACGCACATAAAAATGGGGATCCCCCGCTTCAGCCTGAGCGTTCTTGCCCTGCATTGCCTGGGGCATAGTCGGGACACTTTGCATCGCATTGTCATAGGCATGAACGCCAAGGATAGCCGGGAAAGCTCCTTGCGACGCGGGCCTGAAAAGATCGCCGTCAAGGTAGACACCATCAGACATGCGAATTCGAACATTCCGCTCAATGATGACGTCATGCTCACGCGGTGATGTTGCCCACTTCGTCGAAAACATAGGTACCCTCCTAGGCCGTTCCCCAAAAAACATGAGCAACGACATTTGCGATTTGCGCCAGCCGAAGCGAACTGATCGAGAGCAACGAACGCAATCTTTGCCGATCCTGGCGACATCCTGAATCGGGCGTGCCCACGTCCCTTCTGCAAAACTCTCTTGCTTCTGCAGTCTTCATTATATACGATACGGTATCGACTCAAGAGATTTTTGCGAGAGGGCAATTTGGGGGCAATCAAGGATCATGTTCAAACCCGCGCCCACTTCGTCAGTCGCTGACATAAGTTCATGATGGACTTCGTCTTCACGGCCAATCCTGCCCGCGTCATTTTTCGTCCGGGCGCCGTACAAGCCCTAGCGGAAGAGGCAGATAATCTTGGATGCAGGCGTCTGCTGCTGCTTTCGACAGCAGGTCGCGCAGACGATGCCAGGGCAGCGGCGCATTCACTTGGAAACCGCATGGCCGCGGTATTTACCGGCGCTCGAATGCACACGCCGATCGATGTAACGCTCGAAGCGATTGAGATCGCCAAGACAGCCCAGGTCGACGGAATTGTATCCTACGGAGGCGGGTCAACGATCGGCCTGGGAAAAGCCATCGCCTTTAGAACCGACCTCCCCCAGATCGTTCTCCCTACGACCTATGCTGGCTCCGAAATGACGCCAATTCTGGGCGAAACCGAACATGGGGTTAAAACCACAAAGGCGAGCCCGAAGATCCTTCCCGAAGTTGTGATCTACGACGTCGATCTGACGATGTCCCTTCCGGCAGCAACATCTGGCACTAGCGGGATCAATGCCATCGCGCACGCTGTCGAAGCTCTCTACTCCCGCCAGCGAAATCCGATCGTGTCAGGCTGGGCCCTCGAGGGCATCGCGGCCTTGCATCAGGCACTCCCCAAAATCGTCAACGATCAGATGAACCGAGAAGCGCGGTCACAAGCGCTTTTTGGCGCGTGGCTTTGCGGACTTTGCCTTGGCCACGTCGGCATGAGCCTACACCACAAGCTGTGCCATACCTTGGGAGGATCGTTCAATCTGCCGCATGCTGAAACTCACACCGTCATACTTCCCCACGCGCTCGCCTATAATGCACCTGCAATCCCCGAGGTCATCGCGCAACTTCAGGCTGTCATGAGTGATGATCCTGTCACGGCTTTGCGTGATCTAGCGCAAACCGTGGGAGCCCCGTCAAGCCTGAAAGCATTGGGAATGTCGCAAGATCAAATAGACGACGCCGTGCGCTTGGCAGTTTCCAACCCTTATTGGAATCCTCGACCGATAGAGGCGTCCCCCCTTCGAAAATTACTGGAAAACGCATGGCACGGTGTTCGACCAGTTCTAGGAGAGTATTGATGACCGAAGACAAACTTTACTTCAGCATTGACCGCTCAGTAGATGAGGTAAACTCGCGGATCGGCAAAAATTCTAATCCACGACTACAAAATATCATGGAGGTCGTCGTAAGCCATCTTCACGCCGCAATAAAGGAAGTTAATCTTACGACTGAAGAATGGATGGGTGCGATCCAATTTCTGACAGAAACCGGTCAAATATGCTCCGACTGGAGACAGGAGTTCATTCTACTTTCGGATGTTCTCGGCGTCTCGATGTTGGTTGACGCAATCAATCATCAGCGACCTAACGGCTCAACTGAAAATACCGTCCTGGGCCCCTTCCACGTCGCCGATGCGCCGCACTACCCTATGGGCAGCAATATCTCGCTCGACGGAAAAGGCGAGTCGATGCTGGTTTCAGGGCAAGTTGTCGACATCGATGGCAAGCCTATTGCCGGGGCTTTGCTTGATGTCTGGCAGGCTAATGACGACGGTTTTTACGACGTCCAACAGAGAGGCATCCAGCCAGAGTGGAATTTGCGGGGCGTATTTCGGACGGGACCTGACGGCAAATACTGGTTCAAGACCACGAAACCTCGCTGGTACCCCATTCCGAACGACGGACCAGTAGGGAAATTGCTAGAGGCATTAGATCGGCATCCAAATCGTCCTGCCCATATTCACTTCATAGTCACCGCACCGGGGCATGACACGGTGGTCACACACATATTTGATCCTGACTGCCCCTTTCTGTCAGAGGATCCCGTTTTCGGCGTCAAGACGTCGCTGATTGCCAATATCGAGTCCGTTGACGACCCTGACAAAGCCAAGCAGGTCGGGCTTTCAAACCCATTCTTGGCGATTGACTGGGATTTCACGCTCGCACCCCTGGAGAAAGCAAGGGTCACAGCCTGAATTACAAGCGATACAGCAGCAACAGGGCCGACGTGCGGAGATGATGAAAAGAGTGAGAGCAATCTTCAAGATCCAGCCGTCTAGATTGCCCTTAGGCAAGTCCCAGAAAGTTATCTGCTCTAATGGAGAAGATACCTTGCC
Source organism: Altererythrobacter sp. BO-6 (assembly GCF_011047315.1). Classification (NCBI taxonomy): domain Bacteria; kingdom Pseudomonadati; phylum Pseudomonadota; class Alphaproteobacteria; order Sphingomonadales; family Erythrobacteraceae; genus Altererythrobacter; species Altererythrobacter sp. BO-6. Next base: position 1,243,612 of record NZ_CP049259.1, read on the forward strand.
GGTGACCTCCGCCGCGGTGCGGTCATCATAGAGACACGTGAGCTATTGGGGTATAGCCATTTAGCAAGGTCGGAATAGATTGCTTGCAAATGACATGTATGCCGTCGATCATTCCTGGGCAGGCAGGGATGGGCATTGTTCAGTGAATGGCTGTTGAAGGTACTGATTGATGGGGCGTGATGTAGGTCCGAAAAGGGAGAGAACGAAGCGGAAGCCATGGGCGGAAGATGACCCAAGGTATGAACGCGTCGCTAAGAAGCGAGCTCATATTGTGGAAGCCGCGAAAGTGATTTTCCTTTCAGAAGGCTACGCAGCAGCCAGCATGGACCGAATTTCGGAGCAAGCCGGTGTGTCCAAGATGACAGTCTATCGCCATTTTAAGGACAAAGAAGCGCTTTTCATTGAAACAATTAACCAGCAGTGCGACGGAATCTACCAGTTTGGTAGCCATGAGCCGGCAGCGTCGAGAGATGAAGCAATTTCTGAGCTGAAGAGCTACGGCGCGGCCTTTATTAACCTCGTCACTGCTCCAGATGTCCTCGGGATTTATCAGACACTGCTCGGCGAAATGCTACGCTTTCCCGATCTTGGCCGCATGTTTTTCGATATCGTGATTGCAAAGTCGATCGAAAGCATCAGGCATATTCTGTCAGGCATATTCCCGCCGGAGCAGGCTGACTGGCGTGCGCCAGCTTTTATGCACCTCGTGATGGGCGACAGCTATCAACGGCTTAGCCTCGGTAAGTTGACACGTGCCGAATGCCTTGAGCGTAGCGCTGAAGAGATCGATCGGGCAGCGCGCCTAATAGTCTGCAACATCGACGACTGAGAATTTCTCGCCACGCTTTTCAAATTGATAGGTCGGTAAATCGATCGACGAAAACCTCACCAGCTCGTTGTTCCGCCGTCAACCCGAATATCGGCGCCTGTGATGAACGAACTCTCATCTGAAGCCAGGAACAAGGCCGTGTAGGCGACCTCCTTGGGGAGGCCTGGGCGTCCAAGCATGATCTTATCGATCATATAGCTCGACCAGTCAGGCAATTCCAAAAAAGCTTTCGTCTGCTTGGTTTCAATCAACCCAGGTGAAATTGTGTTGACGCGGATACGATGTTCGCTTCCTTCCATCGCCAACTGGCGGCTCATGGCAAGAACCGCCCCCTTAGCGGCAGTATGGGCAATGGCAGGAAGTACCTTGTAGGCGATCCAAGCTGACACCGATGCAGTATTGATGAGCGAACCACCTCTCTTCTTGAGCTGGGGCCAGGCTGCTCTCGTCATGTAGTATATGAGGTTTACTTCCTGGTCGATCGTTCGGTGCCAGTCATCATCGCTGATCTCTTCGAGCCATCCGAAATAGGCCATCGATGCGTTGTTATAGAGTACATCTATGCCGCCATAGTTCGTGACGGCGCAATCAGCGAGGCGCTGGCAATCATCGACATTTGTGAGATTGCACGGGTGTAGGGATGTCATCTCGCCACCCGCTGCCCGCACTGCGGCAACACAGGCTTCGGCAGCCGCCACGTCTACATCGCAGCCAACAACTTTCGCGCCTTCCGCAGCAAATAACTCGGCCGCCTGCCGCCCCATGCTCCCGCCGGTTCCGGTTATGATACAAACCTTGTCTGAAAGTCGGCCCATCGTACCTGCTCCCAATTCCTGATGGCTTTGCTAGTTTTCCGTGTTGAGTGCCGGATAGTCCGTGTAACCGCGCTCTTCCCCTTGATAAAAAGTCTCGGGATCAACCTGGTTAAGCGGTGCTCCGAGAGCGAAGCGCCGTAAGAGATCGGGATTAGCAAGATAGAGGCGAGCGAATGAAACCAGCTCAGCCCGTCCGGACGCAAGAACAGCTTCCGCTCGAACTTCGTCGTAGTCGCAATTGGCGATGCAAATTCCCCCAAATCGCTGTTTCAGGCCCGGCCAATCAAACGGATCATCACCCATCTCGAGAAGATGCAGGTAACCGATCCGTCTCTTGCCAAGCTGTTCCGCCAAATAGTTGAATAGTGCCTGGGGATTACTATCAGACATGCTCATCGCGCGTACTATCGGTGAGACACGCACACCAACGCGGTCGGCAGGAAACACCTGGGTCACCGCGTCGACGATCTCGAGAAGAAAACGGCTCCGGTTTTCGATCGTCCCCCCGTATTCATCCGTTCGCTGATTGGAACCGTCACGAAGGAACTGGTCGATCAGGTAGCCAAATGCGCCATGCAATTCGATCCCATCGAAACCAGCTGTCAGTGCGTTTCGTGCCGCGTTCGCGAACTGCTCGACAACGCCGGGTATCTCACCGCGTTCAAGTGCGCGTGGCGTCACGTGATCCTGCAGTCCTTCCGCCGTGAAGATTTGCCCATCGGCCTTGATGGCCGAAGGAGCCACCGGCAGTGCGCCGTCCACCTGCATGCTCGGATGAGACTGACGACCACTATGATAAAGTTGCAGGAAGATCTTTGCGCCCCGTTCCTGAACCGCCTGAACGATAGGTCGCCAACCATCGACTTGCGTCAGCGAATAGCTACCGGGCGTCCTTAGGTAACCTCGTCCTTGCGGTGAAACTTGTGAGCATTCTGTGATAATCAGGCCCGCATCAGCAGCACGCTGCGAATAGTACTCTGCCATTATCGGCGTGGGGACCTCATCAATTGTAGCGCGATTCCTCGTCATCGGAGCCATCACCGCACGATTGCGGAGGCGCATCGATCCAATCGTCACCGGGTCCTGAAGCATGCCTATCTCCCTCTTCCAGTTTGCCGTTCGCAAGTTAGCCAATCGGCGGCTTTCCCCGCCGGTCGTTTCTTGCTTGCCGGCTTGGCCCGTTGGAGCCCTAACCAGCTCCAAATTGGAATCGTTGATGACAATGGCCTGATCCCAGACAGGTTAGGTCTGTTCTGTTTTGGCAATGCCTTGGCTGGTCAGGCCCAAAAGCCCGAAGCTCCCGAAAACGGGGTTCTGCGCAATCCAGAAGCATCGCTTGCAGGTTGCTCAATCGATGGCCTGCAGGCGACAGAATTTCCCCTGAAAGAAGATCAAAGGTTCGCTGGCCTCGGCTTCCTCAGGAGTATCGAGCTCGACTACGGCTCCAATTGCCATATCGTGATCGCCTGCCTCATAGACTTCCTGCAGATCGCAATCGATCCAAGCGACGACGCCCTCGAGGACAGGCGACCCGTTAGGAGAAAAACGATAGGGTAGCCCGAAGAACTTCTCACCGCCCCTTTGGGAAAAATTCCGGCAGATTTCCACCTGATCATCCGAGAGAACATTCACGCAAAACCGCCCGATGTTCTGAATTTGCGCCCAAGTGCTCGAGCGCTTGTCGGCAAAAAATGCCACAAGCGTGGGATCAAGTGACACCGAAGTGAATGACCCGATCGTTAGGCCAACCGGTGATCCATCCGTTTCCAGGGCCGTAACCACGCAGACACCGGTTGGGTAATTACCCAGCACGCGGCGAAATCTCGCACCATTTATTGAAGCTGGTTTATTCATATGGGATCGGCCTCCCGGCCCGTGCAGAGACTGGCTGCGATCCTTGTGCATCGCAGGCCCGACAGAGCTATTGGTTGCTTGGGCGATGGCGTTGTTCGCGTTCGCGGCTGTGTTGGCCTCAAGCATAGGTCCAACCACCGTCGACGGAGATGTTCTGGCCAGTGATGAACGCGGCATCGTCTGAAAGCAGGAAGGAGAGCGTTCCAGGGTAATCCTCTGGCACAGCCACTCTTTTGATACTTTGCATTTGAGACATGGGTTCGAGGAACGCCCCCTGTGGGCCTGCCTCGATAGTTTTGGTACGGGTAATGCTTGGCGAGATTCCGTTGACCGTTATCCCGATTTCGCCAATCTCCCGCGAGAGAGAACGGATGAAACCGATTAGCGCGCCTTTACTTGCCACATAGTGGCTCAGGCTTGCAGTACCGAGTTGGAAGGTGTTCGAAGTCACGCCGACGATCCGGCCCCAGCCACGAGAGCGCATGCCAGGCAGGAACTTCTGTACGAGGTGAAACAACGAGTCGATGTTAACTGCAAATACTCGCCGCCATTCATCAAACCCGATGTCCTCAATCGGCCTTAATGGGTAAATACCGGCAGCATGGACAATCGCGTCAACGTGGAGTGAGCGCCGCTCCACCTCAGCACCAAACGCTTCGATTGAATGCGGATCCGAAAGGTCACATGGAAGCCATACTGCACTCCCGGTACCAACCTCTACGAGATCAATCGCTTCACTGCCGTCCGCTAGATCGCAAATGACAACATCCGCGCCTTCCGCTGCCAGGCGTTTGACGAATGCCTGACCGATGCCATTGCTACCGCCGGTTACAACGATGGTCCGGCCTCGCTGCCTGCCAGTAATCGGTGCTCCAGGCGTCATCGCGGCTTCGCCCTTTTCACCAGATTCCACTTTGAAGTTTCGATCATTTTATCCAAGCCAACTAGCCTTGAGGCAGCGAAACTGGCGACTGATCCTTCACTGGAAGATCGGCGAATCCGAGGAAGTAACCAAAACCTCACCCTAACCAAGCCGAAGTCTTGGCTCGCCAGATCCAAGTTCTGATCAGCGACGCTCATTTCGCCCACCTCTCGACAATGCCTCGGCTCAGTAGTTCAGAGAAAGCCGCAAGCCATAGGTCCGCGGAGCCTCCAAATAGCCTGCCGCTGGGCCCGGGATCCCTGCCGCTGAGGTCGCCGCCAGCACTGCTCGGTCTGTCAGGTTCTTACCCCAGATTCCTGAGCTGCCAGTTCTTTCCTGAGTCATACGTTATCGAGGCTTCGAACTTTGCACCGGCCTCCTGTTTGGTTCCGGGAGAATGGACAAAGTCAGCGAACCAGGAGCTCTCGTAACGGCCGGCAACATTGACATCCAGCGAGGCATCCCGACCAACATCGAACGTATGCGTATAGCTACCCAGCAACACCCAATCCGGCGAATATGGCGGCTGCAAGCCTGAATAATCCTGTCCCCCCGGTGTCGTGAATTTCTGGTTGCGGGCGCGAGTGTAGCTTACGCTTCCATTGAACTGATCGTTCACGGAAGGCTTCCATACGAGATCCGCCTGGAAGCCATAGATTTCGAGCTTCTGCGCGTTGAAAACTGGATTGAACAGGAGAGCTACACTGAACTGCTGCTGGATCAGGTTTTTGTAGTTATAGAAAAACCCTTCCACATTTACCTGAAGCGTGTCGTCGAGCATCCTGCTCTTTATACCTGCCGAATACGCAGTCAGCTTTTGCTCCTCTACTTCAACGTTGCCGTCGTAGGGAGTGCCGGGATTGGTGAAGTTGACGAAGGGGTCTCCCGCGTCGATACCGGCTTGCGAGATTGCGTTGTAGGTGCCTGGCGCATGAGACGTCTGCGCGACCGTATAGATCAAGACGTCCGGAGTGAGATCAAAATCAACCCCCAACTTCCAGTCCAGGTAAGAATAGGATTTCCGAAACGCAAATGACGTATCTGTTCCCGGAGGCGTAAAAGGTCCGGTTCCCGGCAAAGCATCAGCTGCTCGATATTCGGGATTGAACCCATTAGCGGACCTCTTGTCTTTACTGTAGCGCCCCCCGACAGTGAAGCGCAGGCGATCGCTTGCGCTTATGGTAGCCTGGCCGAATATGCCCGACCCTTTGATGATGTTCTCACGGATGTCGGGCGTATATTGATTGTAGGGGTTTGGATTCGCCGGCCCACCATAGGTATTGATGAACGCACCGTAATTGTCCTGATAGTAGTAATAGAGCCCGCCAAGCCAATTAACTGGTCCGGTGTCTCCGGAGAGCCGCAATTCATGGCTCGTCATTTCAACAAATGCCGTGTTCTGCGCGAGAAACACACTTACCCAATTGAATGGGTCGGACTCGAGTTTCACGTACCCGGGAATGTAGGTCAGTGTGAGATCTTCGTTCAGATCATAGCCGATCTCTCCACCGAACGAGTAGACGTGGTACGAGTTGTCTTCGGCCGTAGGAATGCCAATGGTAAATGGCAGGAAGGGAGCGATTGGTGTCGCGAATTGGGCAGCGCCGACGTCATCCCATGGATTCTTGGTAAGAAACCCTTTGTAAAGATCAAAGGCGCCACCTCTATCGTCGTGGTTCACCGGCCCATTGGTTGTGCCGTTCTTTTTTGCTCCGAACGCCCACAGGTAAGCGGAAAACCCATCGGTCGGTTCATAAAGAAATGAGATGCGCCCCGCCACATCATCCGCCGCCTCCGCGCCGCTCGTGTAATAGCCGCTATGATTTGTGTAATCGACCGCAAGACGAACAGCCAGATCGTCCGAGAACGCGAAGTCTTGCGCCATCGTGCCGTGTATCAACGAGTAGTTGCCGACTTCCAGAATGGCGGTGCCCTCATTTTCAAAGCGAGGCCGCCGAAATTGCACGTTGACTGTGCCACCAAGCGCCCCGCGACCATACAGGGTGCCTTGAGGACCCGGCAAAACCTCCAAGCGCTCGAGATCAAAAAAGGCTGAGCTTGTCGCCTCACGTGGCATGTAAACGCCGTTGAAATTGAATGCGACCGCCGGTTCAATATTCTGGAAATCCAGATTGGCCCCTACGCCACGGACGAACACCTGAGTATTGTTGGATTCCGCCTGGAACCGGACCGCCGGAACGACCATCTGCGCCGCACGAATATCTCCGATACCACGATCAAGCAGAGTATCGGCGCCTACTGCCGTTACAGCTGCAGGAGTCTTCTGTAGGTTTTCTTCCCGCTTCTGCGCGCTAACTATGATTTCAGCGATGCCCACGTCTTCACGTTGATTGGATAGATCGGCTTCTGCGTCCTGCGCATAGGCAACTGTTCCCCATGTCAGCGCGATGGTGCTTATTGCTGCTCCGCAAATACCCTTCTTATTCATTTCCCTCTCCCGTCCGATTCTCTTTCAAGATCTAGCTGTCGCAACTTCGCCCAGATCTTCACCGTGGGACCGCGAGCAGCAAAGACCAGAAATCCGAGTCCCCACTAACCTCATTTAAGACGATACGGTATCGTCTCATGTTAGGCGTGTCAATACGAGATCATCAACCCTCAAGAAGGAGAGCGGGAGGGCGAGTGCCCAAGGTTCACCAATGAGCAAACTGTCGCCTTCGGTTGATGGACTAGGAGCCCGACATAGGGACGATGGGGCATGCTGTTGCCCAAGCTCAACTCGGCGACCTTCTGCATTTGAAAGGCGCCGTATGATCGAAGAGCGTTCCGTTTCTTGGCCTTTGCATTAGCCATGCGAGCAACTGCTTTTGGCAAAAAATGATAGAAAGACGCCCCCGCATAGCGCTGTGGCTACACGGGGGCTTAGATGTGTCAGGTCGGCCCTGGCGCGTAGAAGGTACCATCTTCATGTCGGCCCCAGTACGGCCACACGGGGTTCGGCTGGATGCCCTTCTTCAGAGTCATGCCTATATGCCTGCGGTTGAAGCCGATACCCGCCAGCACGTCGACAATGTGCGACCCATGAACGACGCCTTCGGCGATGCAGGCATTGATCAGGACATGGGCCCGGTCATGCTTGTTCTTGGGGTCATCCTTAAGCGCATGATCAAGTGTACGAAGGCGCGTGATGAGGGCCTCGTTCATTCCGCCGCCTCCGATAGGCCGAGACCGCTGGAAGCCAATTCGACAGAATGGGCAAGTGTCCGATCGGCAATCTGCGCATAACGAGACGTGCTCTCCGGCCTCAGGTGCCCCGCGATCTTACCTGCAACGTGAAGCGAAACATTCTGGGACACGAGCGCACCTATTGCGGCATGTCTAAGATCATGAAGGTGCATTCCTGGCATTCCAGCCGCGCTACACGCGGTCTTCCAGGAGCGCTTGATGTTGTCGAACGGCTGGCCGGTCGCGGGGTTGGGAAGAAGCCAAGGATTGCCTTCAGGGCGAGGCAGAGCCTTGATCACAGCCACGGCAGCTTTGCTGAGCGGGACAACCCTAGGATGCCCGTTTTTGGTATGCGGAATGGTCCATTCGGCACGCTCGAGATCGATGTGCTCGAGCCGGGCATTAAGCAGTTCCCGTTTCCTAGCTGCCGTTGCGAGCAGCAACTGTACAATCGGCTTGAGCAAAGGATTATGCGACTGTTCACAGGCAGCAAGCAGCCGCTGCACGTCTTGCGGCGATAACAGGCAGGTGCGCTTGTTGTCGTAACGAGGCTTCGTGACTGCAGCGACCGGATTGCGCTCTGCACCGGGCAAGTTCCAAAGCGCTGCAAGCCGGTAGCTGCGATGCATGACCGACCTGTGACGATCAACCGTCGCCGGGGCCAGGTGCTTGCGTAGTTCAGACAGGTAGGCATCGATTTCCTGAGTGGCAATCTCATCGATGCGCAGCTTGCCGAACTTTGGCACGAGGTAGCGCCGGTGCGTCATTTCCACGCAGGCATGTGAACGCAGATGGTTCTGCGCATGCTCGACATGAAGCTTAGCAAGTTCCTTGAACGTGATGACTGCACGATCGCGAGCCCTGTCCTCAGCAGGTGACCGACCCAGTATGATCTTCGACCGCAGTTCCTTGGCTTTGCGCTTTGCCTGCTCGAACGAAATATCACCTTGGCGTCCGATCTTGATCTGCGCAGCTTTGCCGTTTGGTTTGCTGTAGTACAGGTAGAACGTCTCCGATGTCGGTCTAACTTCAATGCCGAAGCCGGTCAGTTCCGTGCAGCGATAGACAACTTTGCGTTTGTTCGGCGGGCAGGTGATGTCGCGGCAAAAAGCCGACGTGAGTTTATGCGTTGGCATTTCCGTAATTCCTTATGAAAGTGAGTTGAGAGCCAGCCGCTCTGGCCAGCGCGGGGCGCGTCATGGGGGTAGCCATGGCGATGGGTGTTTCTGTTCCCAGACGGGCCGAGAGCAGGCCTCAGGGCACCGTTTGGGCTCGAGGTGAGCCCGGCGGCTGGTTGTGGTGCTTGGTGGGGGGAAGGGGCTGCGAAGCCAGCACATCACCGGCACATCAGGATCTGACAACCGGCGGAACCAGCCGCCCCCTCCCCCCACTGCAGGGGCCGATCAGTACTCGTCGGGATCGGGCTCCTGCCGCCGGTGAAAGCCTTCCGATGGTTTCATGGGTACCTTCCAGCGAGCTCGCCCTTGTACGCGCTTTGGCGGACCGAATTTATGACGAAGTACAGCACCACACTCCCGGCACTGGTTGTTGGACGGAGAGTTGAAGTCCAGCGCCCGCAGAACTTCCATCGCTGTCATATAGATCGCCGGGCCTGACTTTGCGTTCAGAGCGTCAAGCAGACGTTCTTCGATCACGCTTACAGCCTTGAAACGTGCGTTCTGCTCTTCGAGCATCGCCTCCTCCTCGGGAGTCAGCCACCACTGCTTGCCAGCACGAACGTCTACCAAGACCTGCGCAAAGACCTGCTGCATGTCGATGTCGTGATCATAGTGCAACTTGACCACCGGTATCGTCCAGAAGCGCGTGTTGCCCGTTGCGTCGATCAAAAAATTGGGATCGTTGACGCTAGCCGCAAAGACCGTGCGCCGTTTCATTTCGATGGGCGTCTTGGTGTAGGGTAATCTGATCTTATCGCAGTCATTGGTCAGGAAGCCCTTCAGTCGCGAAATATCGCGCTTAAACGAGCTATCCAGCTCACCGATCTCGGTGAACCAGTGACTCACCCCAATGTAGACAGAGTCCTTGTTGTGCGGATCCAGATGATGGTCGAGTTTCACAAGCTCGGCCCGTTTGTCCGGCGGCGCCAAGGCGGCAATCCAACTGGTCTTGCCGCAACCCTGCGGCCCCTGAAACGTCAACACACCCCGGTTTCGAAAGTAGTCTTTGACCGCTGCCGCGACTGCACTTCGAAGCCAGCGGTTAAGTAGCAGGCACTTGAAGCCCGTTGGGTAGTCTTCATCGGCTTCGACAGTCTCGTAGAATGCCATTAGTCGATCTGTGCCGTCCCAAGGCTGGCTTTCGATCCAGGCTTTCACCGGGTTTGTTGGATTGGCCTCGGCGATCTCCTGCACGAAATCACCGAACCAGGGGCTGTTGAGACCATTAAGATTAGCGAGACCGATAAGATCTGAAAAAGTCAGCGCGCTTCCCGCCCGCTCATAGCTCCTGCGCTTCTTGATCACGTCGTAGCTTACGGTCACCCCGGATTCCGCGAGCATGTGCTCAACGTTCTCCTTCGTGATTGGCAGTTTCACTGCGCCTTCTGCGGGCTGATGGGGGAAATCGTCTTTCTTCAATCGACAGGGGAACTCTATTGGAGGCCCGCGATCGTGTGGTTTGTCATGCTTATCCCCGTTAGCTCTATGAGCTGGCTGGGCGTTATCGGCCGAAGGATCTTGCGATCCCCCGGCACCGTCTGACCCCGAACTCATAAAGCGATCAACAAGGCCAGCCGCCCACGGCCAGTCTTGCTCCAGTGGATGTTCTCGCCTTCCATAAGGATTATGCCGAGTTCATTCTCGACATGGTCGCCGGTGATAGCGCGGGCTTCAGCGATGATATCTTCGGGATCATCGATTCCCGACCAGATGCATGCTTTTGCAAAGCTGGTCAGACCGGCTGGTCCTGCACGATCAAAGCGAAGCTTGAGGTCTGAGGCTTCGCGCAGAGTGTCGAAGCCGCGTTCAGAGGATATATTACGTGACATTGCTGTCCTCCTGTTGTTGGCCACAGCAAGGTGGCGATTTTGGGATTGGCGCTCAGCAAGGCTGAGCATGCTTATGGGTCCTCACTTGAGGTTAGGCAGGGGTCGACCTTCCGTCCGGGATGGACGTTGCTTCTTTCGTCTTCACAATTTCAAAGAGCCTGACATCTTCGCATCAGGGTCAGTGGCTCAGAGATGGCCGAGGTGCCTCCACCCGAACAGTTTCAAGTTGGTGTCACAGCTTCAATCGCGTCCAACACTGAGCGTGTGACGGCATTCGAGCGGCCGCGTGCGGATGTTGGTCGTTGATCAGCCATTCGGGGCCGCTTTGATGACGTTGGCTCAGACAGGTTAGTCGTCATCCGCTCGAATGATCAAAGTCTTCGGCAGTTCAGGTAGGGCAACATACACTAAGTCGGCATCCTGGTTGGCTTTGCCGTCTTCTGCGTAGCGTATCAGGAGACCATCCTTGCTAGTGGATACTTCCAGCGCCACCGTGTGGAATGGGACAAAGTCGCCATGAGCAATGATCACATTCTCGTTGCTACCACCAGTCAGATCTACTGCGCTAAGTCCGAAGGCGCTCGCGAGCCTTTCTGCCTGGACTCCATTTGTCTTGTAAGCTGTTGTTTTCTGAATACGAATGACGGTTGATCTACTAACGCCAGTCCTCCGTACCAAATCATCGTGACTCCAGCCCATCGCCTTTCGGAGCGCGCGCAACGTTCTACCATTGATGACGATTGGCAAGTGAGCCCTTTCCAGCCTGACACGGTTCTCAGCTCACTAGCAGACTATTACTCGGTGTCGAAGCCAGCCAGCTTGCCTTAGTCGCTGAGGAGGTCCTAGCAAAGCTTTAGGGCGTGCGGATAGAACGAGACGATTCTGCAACCGCGAAACCGATCTCTCCAGGCGCCCTTAGCGTTTGGGTCCAAGCCAGGAAGCTAGCAGCATCGCAATCACGGCAGCTGATCCGCGTCGTTTGCTACCCCTGCCCACCCTTTTGGGTCAGGTGATTTGCTGGATCATTTGTCAGACCGAGGCACCAAAGCACCTGCGAAGATAATCGCCGCACACAGCAGCAGACCAGCAAGCGGATGCGATGCGAAGGCGCCAAATAAGCCTAAGCCAGCCAGTGCCTTGAGGGTATTCGCAGGCTGCGTGAACAGTGCCGCCAGGATCAGGATGACGAGCAAGACGAGCCCTGCCGCGACGGCGAGCCTAAGGGCGGCCACGACCATGACCGCCCCAATGAACCATGCGAGCGCCTTCACCGCCCTGCCCCTTCGCAGCCCTGCTGCACAAACGCAGGTTCTTCGGTCAGGACGATAAACGCGAACCCACCGCTGGCGAGGTACATGAGCTCCCACCAGTGTCCGTGCTGTTCGCGCCAGTCCCAGTCGCGCGGCTCGCGGCCGAGGCATGCACGAAGCTCTGCTTCGGTGTCCTGTGGCTCCATCACCAGGAGGTGAGTCAGGGCTGCTAGGTCGCAAATAACGATATCTTCCAGCCGCCCGAGCATAAGGTGCTTGAGGGTCGGGCAGGTTACGGTTGGAATGGCAGCTTCGATCGCTGCCGTCGTTGTAAGCTTGAGCATGATTGGGTTTCCTTTCGGGCATAAAAAATGGCGCTCGATGGCGCCGCTTGGTTTGGTTGGGTTTTGGAATTCGAGTGACCGGCAGGAACCAGTCAGCTTATTGGTTTGTGCTCACCTACCTGGCGGCTGGGCACGATTTCCAGGTGGGGTGCCTGGTCTTGGCAGGCAGCGAGAATGGCGGGGTCGATGTCGCCGGTAATCGGCACGAACAGGACCACGCCGAAGCCATCGTCGCTGATCACGAAGAGGAGCTCGAGCCAGTCGCAGTAGCGGTTGGCTATTTCGACTTCAAAGGCAAAGGTGCCGTCGCGTACCAGCCGCACGCCGCTTGCTGGATTGAGGTCTTCCAGGTGATCGCGCGGCTCGACGATTACGAGCAACGCTAGCTCTTCAAACGTGTAGTCGTGAAGGTAGTCGGCTAGGTAGTCCCGCTGCGCCTCCAAGCGCTCGCGCAAGGTACATTCATGCGGGGAAGCCAGCGCGCGCGCCAACTCCTCCGCGGTGCGGATGATGATCATTTCGGTATCTCCAATGAAAAACCCCCGGACTTTCATCCGAGGGCCTGGTGGGGGGAGGGGGAGGCAGATTTGCCGTCTCCAGATAAGATACCCCGTTTTGCGCGGTTGGATTTACCTGATGCGGCCGGAAAGCGGACTGTCAGCTACCGACCCACTTGCGGGCGTTTTTATCGCGGCATATTCCACGACCAATCTGCAGGACGCGCCATGACACGCATATTAGTCAAGTTCATCATTCCGCTGGCGCTATCGGTCGCATGGATTATGTCGTTGAATCTGCACGTAGCTACGGTGGACGACCTAAACGCGGATCAATCCTACAAAGGCTACCATATCTTTTTGCTCGGCTTGCTTGGTCCGTTTACGTTCCAAATCTCAGCCTATGCCAACCCGGTGCTTTTTCTCGCGGTTATTTACGTCGTCTGGAAGTGGCCCGATGTGAAGGCGGCACGTCTTATGCTGGCGGCGGTCTTTATCGCTCTCTGCATAATAAGCGCAATTTTCTGGAACCGGATACCAGATTCATCAGGCGAGAACTTCATCAAACAACTCGGGCCGGGATACTATCTTTGGATGGCAACGATGACATCAGCGTTTGCGTGGCTTCTCAGCCTATGGGTTATGGTTCGAAGGCGGCGTTTGCGTAACGGCTGAACTTGTCCGCTTTCCACCCCAAGAGCCGTCTTGAGCTAAGAACACAACGCGACCTGAAAGCTGACCAGCCGCTATCGACCCAATTGCGGGCGTTAGCTGCATCAAGGGACAGTCCCGAAAGCAGACCTCAAATGTATTTCTTCCGGGCAGAGGTTCCACCAGTAGCACTGGAGATTTTTGGTGCGTTGGCTTCAGTTGAGTTTGTGTTGCAAACGTTACAAGCTGAGGTTTTCACCTTTTGCATGGTATAGAATTTTGATCGGCACAGTTGGCCTAGTTTGGACCTTGTTTTGACCAAGCTGACGAATGGAAGCTTCTAGTCGGCGCAATTTACTTGCCAGGAAGAGAAGTGGGCTAGGCAGAAGTCAGGAGAGATCGTTGATACGGGGATATTCTAGCCAGGCCGGACTTTTGATCGAAGTTGAGGCTTCCAAGCGCAACCTCACAGATCTCGTCTGGATCGACCTGGTCGAACCTAGCGATAAAGAAGAAGCTGCGCTTGAGAAACAACTGGGTATCGGCATACCGACCCGTGACGAGATGCAGGAAATCGAGATTTCCTCCCGGCTTTACCGGGAAGACGGAGCGGTTTTCATGACCGCGATACTTCCTGCACATGCCGATGGCGACGAGCCCGATATGCAGCCGGTATCCTTCGTCCTCAGCGGTCTACAACTGATTACAGTCCGCCACCATGAACCCCGCTCTTTTCAGACGTTTCCTCAACGGGCCGCGAAGGTCGCAATGGGCGTTGAAGCCGGAGAGGGCGTACTTATCGCTTTACTTGAAGAAATTGTTGACCGCTTGGCCGACATACTCGAACACGCAGGAAGAGACGTCGATGATGTTTCGCGCAAAATCTTCCAGCGCCACGAGGGTCGGCAGACCCGGTCGCAGAATTTCCAAAACACATTGGCAACCATCGGCCGCAAGGGTGATCTCATTTCGAACATTCGGGATAGTCTGGTAACACTCGACCGGCTTGCAGGGTTTCTCAACCAGCACATCGTTGGTGAAGGCGATGCGCGAGAGCACATAAGCCGAGTGAAGACCTTAACCCGCGATATCCGCTCGATTACTGATCACGCCGGCTTTTTATCGCAAAAGATTACTTTTCTACTCGATGCTACACTCGGGATGATCAACATCGAGCAGAACGCCATCATCAAGATATTTTCCGTGGCTGCGGTGGTCTTTCTGCCTCCAACTCTGATCGCATCGATTTACGGCATGAACTTTGAGCATATGCCAGAGCTTGATTGGCCTCTCGGCTATCCTTTCGCGATCGGATTGATGATCCTCTCCGCCATATTACCGTTCGTGTTCTTCAAGCGAAAGGGATGGCTCTAGTCCGCGAACTCAGCGGCCTAGACCATCTATCAGCAATAAGTTCGAAATTGGGTCGTCAGCCGACTAGCCGGTTCGCTGAGCTACCAACCGAAAACTGATGGTCAGGAAGCGGCCCAACGCCAGAAATCTCAGTGAACCGCTCGAACGTCCGCTTTCCACCCAAGAGCTGACGCTCAGGCGACTCAGCGCTGCGTCTGATAGCTGACTGGCAGCTTGGTCACTAAATCGGACAAAAGCAGACCGGCTGGCAGCGACCCAATTGCGGATATTCAGACTATGCCGGTCATCGCGCCAATTGCTCTTTGAGCAGCTTGTGGAAGTGCCGGATTTTCGTCTCGCCGTAGTTCGCAAAGATAATCTCTCTCGACTTGATCGATTTCATGCCCTTCTGGACATGGGGTAGATTGACGACATCCTGGTTGAACACCTTGGCCAGCATGCCGAGTTCCGGTGCGTCGCAATAGTCATCATCGAAGTCGAGCCAGTGGATCTTGGCGGGTTCGGGGCGCTTTTCGCCTTTCGCGACAGGCAGCATGAACATGGTTTCGTGAAT
This sequence comes from Altererythrobacter sp. BO-6, assembly GCF_011047315.1. Taxonomy (NCBI): domain Bacteria; kingdom Pseudomonadati; phylum Pseudomonadota; class Alphaproteobacteria; order Sphingomonadales; family Erythrobacteraceae; genus Altererythrobacter; species Altererythrobacter sp. BO-6. The sequence goes on from NZ_CP049259.1 coordinate 1,258,894, forward strand.
GCATTCTTCGGGATTGTCGCCATGAGGGCGGAAGCGATAAAAGATCGGATCAAGGCAGCCCCACGGGCTGATGTTGGGAAACAAGTTATAGTAGATGGTATCGACGAATTCGGCATCGCTGATCTCGTCGACTTCATCGCCCAGGGTCTCACGCCATTTCTCGCGCATCTGGTGCGCCATGGCCTTGCGCCGTTCGGGGATCGGACCGGTGGTGGTGGGATCGGGTTCTTCCTCCCATCCGGCCGGCAGGCGGCCGCCAACCCAATCGCACAGCTGGATATCGGCATGATCGAGCTCGCCTTCGATATGGTGTGCGGCATGATCGAAAATGCCGGTGCACCCGTCTCGCGCAGTCACTCTGACGCGGTCTTCGCCAAGCCGCTCGTAGACTGTGCCAGACAGCGCATGGCGCACCTTGGCGAAGATCTTGGCTCCCTCCAGGGGTTCGGCAACCAGCGCCGGATTGACATGCGGGCTTAGCATCCCGTTGGGCGAGATCGCGCGCGACAGGTTGCCGAAAACATCGTACTTCGAATTCGCATCGCCCATGACATCAAGCAGCGTCGGATGTGTGGCGACGACATGGTAAGCTTCCATGAAAGCCTCTTGCGCGACCTTCCAGTTGCAGCGCAGTTTCTTGGCGACGTGCACCGCCTTGTAGCGCCGCTCAAAGGGGATCGGCTGGAAATGCCGGTCGATATCGCCCAGAAATTCCTCAAAGGGTCGGGCATTGTCATCCGGGTTGATGAAGACCCAGCCGCCCCAACGCCCGACCTTGACCGGCGGCAGGCTGTGCGTTTTCTCGCTGACGCTCGGAAAGTCCCAATGGCAGGGCACTTCCTTCAGCGTGCCGTCAATTTTCCAGCCCCAGCCGTGGAAAGGACAGCGAAATTCGTGCAGGTTCTTCGCATCCTCGGTCAGCAAAGCGCGGCCGCGGTGGAGGCAGGCATTGGGGAAGGCCTTGATCTCGTCTTCGCCGGTCCGCACGATGATGAATGATAACTGTGTGATGTCGTAGACATGGCTGTCGCCCACGTTCGGGATATCATCTTCGTGGCAGGCCATTTGCCACACGCGCTTCCACAACCGTTCGACTTCAAGGTCGAAGAAATCGCGCGAGTAGTAGATGCTCGGATCAACTATCGTTGGTCCCGGCTCGATCGGCTGGTCCTCGCGAAAGCGCGGGGGCACGCTGTGCGTGTCCATATCCAGCAATTCATCATAGGTGATCCCCTTGGAGCGGTTCGTGCCAGTGAGTGTCTCGACCATTTTCCTCTTCCCTAAACGATATGTCTGATAGCTGCAGCCTGTCAGGCAGGATCGAACTTCAGCCGCAGCGACTGCATGCCCCGCAAGATATGGCTGGCAGCGAACTGGAACGGATTGTCCGGATCGGCGAAGCGAAGGTTTTGCAAACGTTGCAGCACGATCGGCAGCGCTGTCACCATCTCCAGCCGCGCGAGATGCATGCCAAGGCAAGTGTGGACGCCGGCTCCGAAAGCGATGTGTTCACGCGCGTTTTCGCGCCGCACATCGAATTTGTCGGCCTCAGCGAATTTCGCACAATCGCGGTTGGCTGAACCATAGCGCAGCAGCATCGGTTCGCCGGCTTTGAGGGCAACCCCGCCAAGCACGGTATCCTCCTTTACGATCCGCCACATATTGTGGGACGGCGAGAGGTGGCGTGCGGTTTCCCCGACCCAGTTCGGCACGAGGCTATGGTCTTCCATGATCGCCTGCATCTGCTTCGGATTGGCGAGCAATTGGGCGATGGCATAGGCAAGCGCGTGGGCCGTTGCTTCCTGGCCAGCGGTGAAGATCTGCTGGACGATTGAGAACACTTCTGCGTCAACAAGCAGCCGTTCCCCTTCGCCGTCCGGGATAGTAGCGGTGACCAGCGAAGACACCACGTCATCGCCTGGGTTTGCCCGACGATCTGCCATGATCGCGCGGAAGTATTCCTGCATGTCGATTTCGCTGCGGGCGAGGCTGGCCCGCTCCGATGGTTTGGCATTGCCATTGAGCCGCAGAATGGCCGCGCGTACCCATCCCTGGAACACGGGTATGTCATCTCTTGGAACGCCAAGAACATCAGCGATAACGATACCCGGAAGCATTTCCGCAAATTGTGCCTTGAACTCAACCTCGCCATCTGCCGCGAAGCTATCGATCAGGTCATGGGTGACCTCGGCGATATAGGGTGCCATCCCCATGATCCGCGCGTAAGGCAGGGCTTGCATCGCGACGCGCTTGTAGCGGGTATGCTCAGGCGGATCGGCGGTCAGCAGTGTGCTGCACCGGGGCAGGCCCTCAGCAAGGATAGCTTCTTCCTCATCGCTCAGGCTTCCTTTGCCTCCGGAACCCAGCAAGGCCGCAAAATTGCTTGAGAACAGCTTCGGCTTCTTGTTGACTTCAAGCACGAGGTCATAGGTCGACACTGACACAATACCGGTCTTCGGATCACGGAAAACGGGCGCCTCTTTCCGCAAACGGTCATAGTAGGGATAAGGGTTTTCGAGGTTCTCGGAACTGGTTGCGTCAATCTGACCAAGATCTTCCATGTCCTATGCTCCCCGTCCGGAAATTGCCTCGTCCCCGCGTTTCATGATGCGGCGATCGCTGGCCCGAATTTAGGAGAACGCGCTTGGCAGGCTTTGACTTCGATCAAGTTGGTCATTCACAAAAAAGCTAGGGCAAGGACCAGGGCACGCTATGGCCGCATTCGCGGGTTCTCGCTTTGCTGCAAGCAAGGTTGCGGATGGCTAATGCCCCTTATTCAGCGCACGCCGCTTCGGCTGGCTCGCAAGGCGATGAAGACATGGCCGCCATCGTCGATGCCAGCCAGTCGCGCTGATCGTCACTCCCGTCATAAGCGATCTGCATCACACTGACGGAAATTGCGCGTTCGGAAACAGCCGCCTCATCGCCGTTCTGATCCTCGGCAGGGGCGGTCGATACAATCGACACCGAGACGCCCGGAAGCTTAACGTCTTCCAGGCCATAGGCACGCGCTGATGGTTCTTGCGAGAGGTCTGTAACGAATTTGAGCGAATAGCGATTGAAAGTACCGATCCTGGCTACCGACCATTGCGCATCGCCTGGATCATCCGGGAAATTCACATTCAATGCTGTGCCCATTGGCATGACTGGTCCTTCGCCTTTAGCGCGAACCAGTCGATCAACGAAATCCGCAGCAAGACCTGCCACCTCTCGCGACTTCGGATTGGCCAATGCGACATTGTCCCGCGTGTCTTCGCCGGCACTGAGAGCTATCGCCGGGATCCCGCGCATCGCAGCATATTGCGCGTTGCTGACCGTTCCGGAGCTGACGACAATGTATCCGGTATTGCGCCCTTCGTTCGGGCCGGAGAGCACCAAGTCCGGTGGTCGCCCCCACCGCTCTTGCGCCTTGATATCAAGCCCATAGAGCAGCGCCATCACAGGCGTGCCGTTAACGTAAAAGAAGTCGGGGCCGAGACCATCGCGGGTCATTGGCCCGGCTCCAGGGTCTCCCTGGTTGGCCGGCCTGGTTAAGGCAAGGCTGGCTCAAGGGGCCAAGCGGGCGCAGGAAATAGATGGCCGCTCCCATCCCGCTTTGCCCGGTGCAAGGCACTGAAACGATCACGTCATGCCCGCGCGACTTGAGTTCATGGTAGAGCGCAACAAGATTGCTCGTCAGTCCATCATCATTGGTCAGGACGATGGACTCGGCATTGGCCGGAGCGGCCATCAGCGCAGGGAGAGCGACGCTGATGACCAGCCTCCGGGTGTAACCAGCAATCCGCATTCCAAGTGCCTGCGAAAGAACTGGCCGCACTTTCGCATTCATCAGAAGCGGACCCGGGCTTCCACGCCATAGGTGCGCGGGTCATTGTATGGCGCATAGCTCTGACGTCCGATCCGGGTTAGATTGACGTTGAGCAGTTCATAGGTGCGGTTGAAGAGGTTCTTGCCCCAAAGCGAAAATTCCCATTCGCTCTGGCCGAGTTCGATCTCGGCCAGCGTCAACCGGCCATTGACCAGCAGCTCCTTTTCCGTGCGGATGGTTGGCGTCTGGAACCAGGGAATATTGCCTGCGGTTTCGGCATCCAGGTGGAATTTGAGCTGCCCGAACGACATGGCCGGGAAATTATAATCCAGCGCAAAGGTTGCCGCGTGTTTCGTGGTAAAACTGGAATAGATTTGCTCCGTCGCGCCGGTGAACGGATTGCGAACGGGCGTTGGCGGGGCGTCCGTATAAACATAGTTGGCTGTCAGCGCGAGGCCACGCGCCGGAACGATTGTCAGGTCAGCCTCAAGCCCCTTGATCGTGCGCTTTTCCGGAGCATTGCGGGTCTCTGTGTTGGAGACATTGGCCGGGTTTACGAAATCGACCTGCTGGTCGTTCAATTCGCTCGTGTACGCAGCAAGGTTTATACGGACGCGACGGTCAAACAGGTCGGCCTTGATGCCGGCCTCCCACGCGGTCAGTTCTTCTTCGCCAAACGGCGTGAAATCGATTGAGCGCGAATTTGCGCCACCGGCACGATAGGCCCGGCTCCATTTCAGGTAGACGTTGACGTCTTCCGAAAGGTCATAGCCGACCGTCGCCATGGGATCGATCCGGCTTGAATTGAAGACGAAGGTCAAGTCGGGATCGACCCCGGAAATTACCGTAATCCGACCATCCTTGTGATCGTCCGTGTAACGCGCGCCGGCCGTCAGGTGCAGACCTGCGATTGTCGACGGCGACCAGGTCAATTGCCCGAACAGCGCCTTGGATCGCACGCGCGCCTCCGACGCACGGTCAGGCACCGCGGCGCCACGATCGGCGGTTGGCTCGGGGAAAAGATTGACCCCGGTAAGCGTGGAATTGATCGTTCCTGATGAAAAGACTGTTGCTACATCGCGCCCCTTTTCCCTGAAATAATAGCCTCCGAAGATGTATTTCAGGTCTCCAGCCTGGCCCACGAACTGGAGTTCCTGGCTGAACTGGCTCTGGCTGACGTTCGCGAAGCTAAGCCGGCCGAAGCGGCGATTTGCTCCCCATGAGGTCAACATCCCGCCGTCTTGCTCCCACTGAGTGGAATCGAGTTCGCGCCACGCCGAAATAGAACGGATGGTCAGATTGTCAGTCGCCTCCCACTCGGCCGTTACACTATGTCCCTCGGCGCGTTGGGGATTGACCGGCACGGGCAGGCCGATGCGGGCGGTGCGGACCCGCTTGGTATCGAGAGTCATGAAGGATGGCGTGACTGCGGCAGATTGCGCAGTCGAGTTGAGATAATAATACCCGTTTGTGGGCTTTTCCTTAGAATAATCATATGCATACAGGATACTGAGATTGTCGGTCGGCTCCCACAATCCAGCGATTCTGAAACCGATCTTGTCGACTTCGCCATAGTCGTTCGACGATTCGAGCGGATTGCGCACAAATCCCGCCCGATCCTCGATCAGCCCGTCCACTTTCACGCTTACTCCAGCGACTTGCGGTAAGTTCATATGCACCGCGCCAGTTCGGCTGCTGAAATTGCCAATCCCGCCCTTGATATCAACGCCGAATTCACCGGTCGGCCGTTTCGAGACGACACTTATGGCGCCGCCGACGGCATTTCGACCGAACAGGGTGCCCTGCGGGCCGCGAAGGACCTCGATCCGCTCCACATCGGCCAATTCCATTCCGAGGCCGGAGACACGGCCAAGATAGACACCGTCGATGTAGACCCCAACGGTGGGGTCGCGTGAAACCTGTGTCGCGTCGAAAGGCACCAGGCCACGCATACCGATCGACACGGCCGAGGCTCTGCCGACAAATGGTGCGATCCGCACCGAAGGGATGGCTCCGGTAAACAGGTCATTCAGCGAATTCACGCCCCTTTGTTCAAGTGTCTCTGAACCGAAGGCCACAATCGAGATTGGTGTGTCCTGCAGATTCTCCTCGCGCTTTTGCGCGGTCACCACAATTTCTTGCACGCCAAAAGATTCACCTTCGATCTGGTCCTGGCCCAAGGCAGGCTGGGCAAAGGCAGCGCCGCAGATTGCAAGCGCGCTAGATGAAAAACTTAAGTTCAGGTACTTACGCATAGGAAATCTCCCCTCCCCACTTGCAGCATGTGCCGGGCATCACGCCGTCGGGATTCTTTCTAAGGGAAAAATCAATTGGCTCACCTGACAATTGTAGCATACCTGTCAAAAAGGCATCAATTACCAGCTTAAAACGTTGATTAAAAAGGTTTTAAATATCCAACCTGAACGGACGTTTTAATTATGTTTAAGAAACAATTAGCGCCATCGGCGATGCGCAGCCTGGTTGGCGCACCGCGAAGTCAGACAAAAATGGATTTGGCGTGGGCTTTTTGGCTTTCAGCTGCGCAGTCAATTCTGCCCGGTATCGCGAGGCATGATGCCATATTTCACCGCGCGGGCATTGCTTTGGTTGCGCATCCGCGTTGCCTCTGGATTGCGCGGCGAGATCCCGAGGAAGTCCTCGATCTGCCGTTCCAGGAAGATCGGACCAAACTGGATCGATATGAGCATAAAGGTAAGCCAGACCATGTTCACGCCGGGCTGAATCTGGCCGATCGCCTCCAGTCCGCTTAGCTGCGCCTGCATCAGGCTGAAGTGTTTGCGAAATACCGGAAAGGATTTTTCCGGCAGTTCAACCGCCATCTGCTTCAGGAAAAACAGAAGGTTGTATTCCGGTACGAGATAGCGCTCGTTGCGCTGGTAAAGCAGGTCGAGCAGCTCCTCGACGTTATGCGCCTCGATATCGGTAAGTATTTTTTCATAAACCGCTTCGAGTCGATCGCCGACCTTGCTGGTTGCTTCGTCAATCAGCTCGTCCTTGGACCCGAAATAGTGGCGGATCAGGCTGACGGTGACCCCTGCCTGTGCCGCTATGTCGCGAAGCTCGACCCTGGAAAATCCGTCCTTGGCAAACAGTTCGATTGACGTGTCGAGAATGGCCTTGCGACGATCGACGTTCTCGGCTGCAGGCGGACGACCGGCACGTTTGCGCCTAGTCCTTGCTGGATTGCTTGCTTGTCCCATCGCGGCGTATGAAGCATGGCGACCGGCAAGAATAAAGCCCCATCCCAACTTCAACGTGCAAACCATCGGCCTCGATGGTCAACTTCATGGCCGGTTTGCGGCCATAGTTGTGGTTTCGCGTTAGCATCGATAACATCGCATGGCGTGTGATCGAACGGGCTTAATATCGTCGCCGCTGGAATTGATGCAGGTGACCATTCGGCTCCAGAGCCGCAGGAAATCGGGAAAGGATTGGCAGCTGAGTTTCCGAACCAGTCATGCAAGGTCAGTGCAAGTTTATGGGCGGTTGGGAAAGCGGCTGGCCACTCCCTTGCTTGCTGCGTTGTTGCTCGTTTCATGTGATGCGCCCGCGTAGCCTGTCGCCTGCTTATGGCCCACCGATACCGCATCAAACAGGACGAATTGAACAAGCTGTCATCTGACCTTGCTGTAATCGAGAGGCTTTGCACGCCCAGGAAGTCTAGCGAAAGTGCACGCGGGAATTTGGGATGACCGCTTTTCATCCGAAATCCAGCCTGTCCGCTAACTACCCAGAACTTGGTCGTGTGGTACTAAACGTCAACTCGCCCCCATCGCTCGGGCGGTGCCTAAAGTATCGATGTATTGCTGAAAGCGAACAACTTTGTCGTTCTCGATCGTCCAAACATGGGCGGCTTGCACGTCAAGCTTTTTGCCTGTTTCCTTGTGCGTTCCGCTATAGCGACCCATTGCCACGACCCGATCCCCACCATCGACAAAGTCGTTCATCTGGACCGCAAACCCATCCCAGTCTTCAGCCGTTCGACCAAAAACGCCTTCTATGATCTGCTGGGCCCCGCGATAGGGATTGCGATCCGCGTATGGGTAGTTTTCTGCCTCGTTCCACACAATGTCGGGTGCCAACGCGTTTGTGAATGCTGCCATATCTCCTGCCGCAAACGCCGCATAGATTCCCTCAATTAGTGCCTTCGAAGAGCCCGACATAATCATCTCCCAGTCAAAGACCAAAGGGTTGCCCAGCATGACCCGCTTTAGCCTCCACGATCGACTACTTGGCGCGGATAGGAATGGGAAGGGATCGCGTGAAAGATCAGGACGACAATGTCCGCCTTCCACCCATCAGCGGACCAAATGCCGGTTCAACCTCAACGCTAGGAGCGGACAGGCTACTTTCCTGGGATGCCAGCCGAAAGCGGCTGTTCTGCTTACGACCCAATAGCGGACCTATTCGCAATCTCCCCCATTCCCATGGAAGCTGGGGGTGAAACAGAACGCACTTAATCAAGGATAAGAAATTCCTTGTTCGCTGTGTGCTGATTTCCCGGCATCTTTAAACGAACATTCTGCATCATGCCCATGTCGCCATGACTGGCGAGATGGCAATGCATCACGAAATCACCGATGTATCGCCGGTAACGAGTGCGCATCGTCACTACCCGTCCACGCTTGACGATGAGAGTGTCGCGCCAGCCACCGATCATCCCACCATAATCTGGGTCATATGCCTCGCTACCTTCGATGGTAACATCCCGGCCCTCGCGGTCGCGGATGGCAACCACCTGAAACGGGTTAACATGAATATGGAACGGATGGTCCCCGAGGGTGGATGTCAGTTCCCATTCCTCTGCGTCCCCCACCGTCAATAGACGATCGATGCGACCATGCTCATGTGGCTTACCATCGATGCTGTAGGTTTCCGACCCATCGTCGTGAACCTCGATAGTCATCGCAGCTTTCTGATAGCCGGTGATCTCCTCATCTGACACAGGCTCGTGCCAGGAGAAGGAACCGATCTTCAGTCCATCCGAAAGATCCGCCACGATCCTTTCGCGCACCTCTCTATCTGCAATCCGTTGCTCTGCAGCAGCCATCAAGGTCTCGGCTAGATGGTCGGCCACGTTCGCAACCGCTGCAGTTCGGCCGCTCACCTCCAAAATGCCTAGCATGCGATACTCATCCGGCTGCATCCGCCACCGCTGATCATCCACCATGCAATAGGAACCGGGCTGCTCAAAATAGACCAGTGAATCCAAGCGTGAACCGGGAAACATGCTTACCTGGGCCGTGCGCCTAAAAGACGTACGGGTCAGGCCGTCATCAGCAAAATGAAACTGCTCGATTGGCTCGCCCGTGCAATACTGGGCGATCCATGCGCGGTGGTCCTCGGCTGGCACATCACGCAACGGTGGTGCGTCATCGGCGAGGCGGCGGATGCTCATCTTAACGGCACGCCGGAGTCCTGCATGGATCATGCGTACTCGCTGAAATCGACCGGTTTCGAGCCCGCTCAAAGTCGGATGAACTTGTCCGTTGATACCTGTGAAGCGCTTAGACCTGTTCTCCATAGACACGCCGAACTGGTTCCACCGGTCAACTGTGCCCACATCGCTCGCTTCGCAGGCCCACGCAGGATGCTCCCATGGCCTTGCCTCCGGGTCAGGCGATCTGGGTGCCTTTAGCTTTCCTTCCTTGTCATGACACCCGTACTGAATTTGCGAGAACACCATGATCTTCTCGCCGAAGGGTTGACCATTGCGCTGCCAGAACAGGATATCGATATCGCCAGGCGAGGTCATTGTAGGAACGCGGTCGCCGTCGATGATCAGCGCGCCCGCCATGCCAGACCCAAGCTGGATACTCGTCGCGCCATGCATATGGGGATGATACCAGAAGGTCCCGGAAGGATGATCTGGTGGGATCACAAATTCATATTCAAACTGCTCACCCGGGCTGATTGAGATCATCACATTGTCGCTGTTGCCGCTAGGCGAGACCCACAGCCCATGCGTGTGAATATTGGTGGAGTTGTAGCATTCGTGCTGCGCGATTGCTTCCGGAGAGCATGTCGCGAGTTTGTTCTGCACTCTGAGGCTCAGGATTTCCCCGGGCGAAACCCGCATGGTCGGAGCGACCAGTCCTTGCCCACCTTCTCCCTGAAACGCACGCAGCTCAACTGCATCCATTTCCAGGGTCCAGGGATTGTAGACCTCGCCGTTGATCCGCTCGACAGAAAGCTCGTAACGAGGCGAGGCGGACTGTGCGCTAACGTCCCCCGGCAGCAACAAGGACGCCGCCGTGCCAAATGCGACAAGAGTCGCAAAAGCAAATCTCACTATGATAGCCCCCCAGCAATTTCATGCTTGTCTTTGAAATTCCGAGCGACCCGAAGGGAAGCGTAACAACTGGGGCTAGGTTTGTCTTGAAATAAAAATCGCTACAGGAACGTCGGCTTCCCACCCATGAGCTGACGGTATTTGGCTTCAGGCGGCATCCTGAAAGCCGACAGTCTGATTGGTTGCGCCGCCAGCCGATAGCAGCTGGTCCGCTAACGACTCAAATGTCGACCTAAGAATACAAGCCAGCCGGCCATCGTGAAGGCAGCAATTATCTGCTCAACAAAGTAAATCGCTTAAAGGTTCATTGAGTCCCAACCGCTGGATCTGGCTTGTCTGGAGTTTTGGAATTGCGATCTGCGAGTTGCCCGCCCTCACGATAGCCCATCGCTTCAATAGAATTGAAGAAGTCCTGGAATTCTTTGCTGAACATGTCGCTCCGGTCATTCCATATCTGCCGAACTGCCAAGGTGGATTTCCAGCTTTCCAAGACCCTAATTTGGGATTGCCAGATACTCTCATCAATCTGGCCCATTCGATACTGGTAGTGCATTGCCTCCGTTAGACGGAGCATGCGTTGAACATAGACGCCAACCATAAACGTCTCTGCCCTTTCCATCTCGTAATTGGGCGTTTCCAATGATTTAACCCAGTACTCGACAAGATCTTTGTTCATTGCGAGTGGCGTAAGTCCCTCGGCGAACGAACTCATCATCGAGCGAACGGCATCCAGCTTGGCCTGGCGGACCTGCGCTCTGATCTGAAAGCCCACAAAAACTAACGATCCGACCAGCGCCACGGCTGCGATCACTTGGCTGATAAAGTAGATTGCTTCGAGCGTCATCTCTCAAATCCTTGAGAAAGGACTAGTGCGAGCCAAGAGCGAAGCAAGGGCAATCTCTTTGACATCAAAGCTCCCTCGTCCGCTCCCGACCCAATTGCTGACGTTAGCTGGCCGAAAGCGCATGCTTGAAATCGCCAAAGTCACACAACGTAACTCTCAAGACTGCTTACTTGCGGGCTGTTGCCGCTGCGGCGTCCGCTTCCCATCTCACATAGTGACGTATCGACTCCAATTCTTCATCGGTAAGTTCAGGAAATGCAGGCATGCCAGATTGCGTGCGCATCCCTTGCCGAACAACCATGTCGAATTCTGCGGAATCAAGCATTACAGGTGATGCACGGAGGTCTGGCGCTGCCCCCCCAGAGATCGCTCCCGCACCGTGGCAGCCCCAACACATACCTTCGATCTTTCCGCGGTTGAATAGATTGTTTCCGGCCTTAGCGAGCCTCGCGTCGGGCACGAAATCCGATACCAATGGCTTCGGCACCAATGGCGGAGGCTGATCTGGCATTTTTGCTTTACCATCGAGCGCAAATGCTATGAGCCTCCTCGTATGAGTCCTATATGACCAGCCCAGATTGGCCGCATCTGGTCCTCCCAAACCGCTGAAGCCACCGCCAAAACCGACCAGCAATGCAATATATTGGCGATTACCAATCTTGTAGGTGATTGGCGGTGCCGAGATCCCGAGGCCGGCGTCGAATGTCCAAAGCTTTTCGCCTGTGCGTGCATTGTATGCCATGAACCGGCCATCAGCGAGACCTTGAAACACCAGGTCGCCGGCAGTCGTAAGTGTACCCGCTCCCCAGAATGTATCGTGAGGGACCTCCCACACCTTTTCTTGTTTCACAGGGTCCCAAGCCAGCAATGAGCCTGGATAGTCACGTGGCTGATCTTCGGGGAAAGAAAGAAAAGTACCTGTCCCTCCACGAAACGGTTTCGCCTGGAATTTGGCTCGATCAAATCCTGCATCGCTAAAGCCAACACCCATGTGCTGGGTTGGAATGTATACTAGGCCAGTTTCCGGGTTGAAGGACATCGCTTGCCAGTTGTGCGCGCCCCAAGGACCTGGTGCGATACTAGCCAGATTCTTTTCATAGCGAGCACCCTCGACTTCTACGGGCCGCCCTGTTTCAAGATCGACATGAGATGCCCAAGTCACATCAGCGAAAGGCTTTGCTGACAGTAGTTTCCCATTCTCGCGGTCGATTACGTAGAAGAAGCCGTTCTTTGGCGCATGCATGATAGCCTTCACATCCCTTTGACCAATCTTCAGATCGGCGAGGACGATGTCCATGTTTGAATTGTAGTCCCAGGTTTCTCCCGGCGTGGTCTGGTAATGCCATTTGTACTCGCCAGTATCCGCGTCGAGAGCGACAATTGAGCAGAGAAAAAGGTTATCACCGCCGCCTGGGCTCCTGATGTTTCTATTCCAAGGCGATCCGTTGCCTGTGCCGATATAAATCGTGTTGAATTCGGGATCATAGGTGAAACCATGCCAAGCGTTCCCGCCACCGCCATGGCGCCACCACTCGCCGGTCCAGGTCTCTGCCGCCATTTCCATAGCGGCATTCTCGAAGCCATCCTCGGGGTTTCCTGGAACGATCCAAAACTTCCAGGCCTCCTCGCCGGTGTCCGCATCGTAGGCGGTGACAAAGCCGCGAGTTGGCCCTGCCTCCGTTCCTCCATTGCCGATCAGAACTTTGCCAGCGAACGCTTTGGGTGCACCAGTAATATAAAGAGCAGCGTCCTCAGGGAATGTCCTAACAGACCAGACTTCCTTTCCGCTTTTTGCATCAAGCGCGATCAAACGCCCGTCAAAAGTCGCCGTGAACAGCTTGTCGCCATAAAATGATAACCCTCTGCTGTGGCTCATCCCAGCCTGGCTCTTTTTCGCGAGGGCATCTCCGACTTTAGGATCAAATGCCCAGAGCAGCTCCCCAGAAACAGCATCGACTGCGCGAACTACATTTAGGTTGCCGGTGAAATATAGAACGCCATCAACGACAAGAGGCGTGGAGACCAGACCCACATCGTTTGGCAGATCCACATACCAATCGACGCCCAGCTCGTTTACGTTCCCGGCATTGATATCCTTGAGGGGACTGAAACGCCTTTCGTAGTGCGTTCCGCCGTACGCAGCCCACTGATCGACTAAGGCTTCGTCTGCCAAAATGGCATCATCGCTAGCAAGGCCATTCCCCTCTCCGCTCTGAAACTGCGAACAAGAAGATAGCAAGGCCGCAGCACAGGCGAGACTGAAAAGAGCTTTGGCTCCGCGAAGCTTCTTTGAGGCAACGGTCATCATCCTCTCCCGATGCGACCGAATAGGCGAAGATTATCCAACAATTTCCGCCAGAGCAAAGGGTATTTGTGAGTGTCTCGAAGACGACAGCTTTGATTGTGACTTGGCTAAAAGCGTTGATCTTGTTTCTATGCCTGGCTGCAGAACTTCCGCTTTCCACCCATCAGCAGTCATGATGGGGTCGTGCGTTCACGGACAAAAGCCGCCCTTCCTTGCCAAACGCGACCCAAGCAGGACCCAAACTGCGGCCCAGCCGAACGGCCGTTCGCCAGCAAACTTCGCGTTATCCTAGTTTATGTATCTCTAAGAAGGTGGTGCCGCTTACGTGACTCGAACACGTGACCCCATCATTACGAATATTTTTTCAGCATTTGATAAATAACAAAAAACACATTTTGCTCAGTATTTAACGCGCATCTCGTTGCCTCTGGTTGTCTGTCATTGTATGCAATGTGCAGTCAAATTGCAGTCAAAATTGGGGAGCAGATGCTCTTCAATCATGTGGCCCAGATTTGGCAGCAGGAGCGAACCACATGACTGAAACCAAGCGCAAGATAAACAAGTCGCTGGTCGATGAACTTACCCAGAGGGGTGGCGATGGCAAGGCCATCATCTGGGATACAGAGATAACTGGCTTCGGTGTAAGGCTGGGGAAGAAGGTGCCTGTCTTCATCCTTGGCTATAGAGCGCCCGGCAAAGCCTACAGTCGAGTATCGATAGGGCGCGCCGATCAGATTTCAGCCGACGCAGCGCGCAAAAAAGCCAAGGTGATGATTGGCGAGGCCGCCAGCGGAGTGGACCCCCAAGCCGAAAAGAAAGCGCGGATTGGGGCTGCGAAGGCTGCTGCGGCATTAGAGCGCAAGCAAGACCACGCCCGCCTATCTACGGTGGTCGGGGACTATTTGGCTTGGCTCAAAAAGAAGGGTCGGTCATCTCACCATATTGGCGCAGCAAGGCGCTACACTGAGGGACGGATGGTTCCATTCTGGGGCGACCGCCCAATCTCAAGCATCACGAAGGACGACGCGAGAGAACTTCTCGCCTCTATTCCCGACAAGAACTCATCTGTGAAGCATTCGGTTTACACGCATGGCCGAGCACTCTGGTCATGGGCAATCAAAGAGGATCATGTCGAACAGAACCTCTGGGCGGCCATGCACGCCCCGCCTAAGCCGAAGGCTCGCAATAATTGGTTGAAGACCAAAGCCGAGATTAAGTCTTTTTGGTCGGCTACAGGCGAGATTGAGGAACCATGGCGCTCAATGTGCCGCATCCTGCTGCTGACAGGCGCAAGGCGCAATGAGATAGCAGCCATGCAATGGAGCGAACTGGACCGAGACAAGAAACTGCTCACGATCAACGCAAACGAACGGGGCACGAAGACGCGGCACGACTATTTCATACCGCTGGTGGATGAGGTCGTCGCCATGCTGGATGACGTTGCGCCCGACGATCCCGACAATAGCGAAACATGGCCGAGCGAAGGCTATGTCTTCACTACTACTGGCAAGAGCGCCGTAAGCGGCTTTTCTAAGGCCGTGGCGCGTCTTCGCGGCTTGCTGAAGAAGCACGGCTATTCGAGGCACTTCAGATTACACGACCTCAGGCGAACCCATGCAACTGGGCTGGAGCAGCTTCGCATTAGGCCAGACATTGGCCTGCTCGCCCAGAACAAGATATCAACCTTCAAAAATTTGGCTCCAAGCTATCTCTGGTACGCCTACGAGAAGGAAATTCGCGAGGCGCAAGAACAATGGCGCGACCACGTGCTGGAGTGCGTCAAATGATCCAGCAGGAAGAAATTGAGGGACTGCGCAGCATCTATGAAGCCAAGGGCCGTAAAGGGCTGGTTGAGTGGGTGGCAGAAAGGCGCAAGCAGCTATGGATGGTCGATGCTACACCGGATGTGCTCAAGCGGCACATCGACCTAGTGAATCGGGGCGGGTGGCCGAAAGAACTAGACCCACTTGATTGGCGTGACCCTCAGACCTTTGAGGCTTTACGCTCCTATCTGTCTGACAAGCTGCTCATGGTCGAGGCGAGCGATCTATCTCCCGAATTGCAACGCCTGGCAGGAGAGTTACTAGCCGGAAACCTGAAGCCACGGAAAAAGGCCAAGGGGTCGAAGGTATCCACGCTCGAAAACATCCAAGTGGCCTTAGACTGCATCATCGCACTAGAGAGTATTGGCATCACGGCGCACGTGTCGAAGCAGCGCCGGATCGGGCACGATAACACCGGCTGCGCAATCGTCGCCGAGGGCCTAGGGCTGCCTTACGGCGAGGAAAGCGTCATCAATTGGTGGAAGGCGCACCGGAAAGCTGAGAAGGCAAAGAATGGGGTAAAATAGCGCGGCGTTATTCTACCCCGTCCAGCAAAATACATCATCAGACAAAGTGGGAACTTCGAAGCAATCGGAGTACCCACAGTGACTACATACACACCCAAGCAGGCGGCGGAGCGGCTTCAAATGTCGGCTCACACGCTGGCAAAGTGGCGCGTGCAAGGCTGCGGCCCAAAGTTCGTTAAGGCAGGCCGCTGCGTCTTCTATCTCGAAGACGATCTGGACAGCTTTCTCTCAGAACGGCGCCACACCTCGACCGCAGAGTATCTCGGAAGGGGGCTGGCCTAATGACCCGCGAGCCAACCTACAGCTTCGTGCCAGCCGATCAGGTAAAGCGCAAAGCCAAGCACAGGCCTCATCCGGCAGAACTGCTCAACATCAGCCGCAACCACCGCGTCGAGGTGATGCTGCAAGATGAGTTCGGCCGCAGCGAGCCTGTCTACATCAAGGCTGGCCAGATCGTGGACTTCAGGTTGATGGGAGTTCTCGACACCCAACCGGAGCGCACAAGCACGGGTCTGCAATGGGGCGACGTCCTCAATGTGCCGCTGGAAGCCATCCTGACTGTCACCGAGTATCGCGAATAAAAGGCGCCGGAGTCCGGAGACCCCAGCGCGAGTAGGAAGCCCGCGCAATATACGGCCTTCGCAGACACCGCGCCACAAGATGGGGCGAAAAATGAAGCACGAAGTTATTCCGCAAGACGCTCGACGCCTGACATTGGCGCTAGGCGGGCGATGGTATGGCCGATACGGCACGGCACCGTGTCCTGTATGCCAGCCGGAAAGGCGGCGCGACCAGAACGCCTTGACCCTTGAGAATGGCAGGGTTGCTCTGCTGGCACACTGCAAGAAGTCAGAGCACGACTTCCGCGATATCCTCGCCGCTGCTGGTATCCGCGCGGGCGAGTACCGCAGGCCAGACCTAAGCGAGATTTACAGGCGCAAGGCAGAGAACGCCGCAGCGGCGATACGCCGCGCTGGTGCTGCCAAGCGAATTTGGGCAACATCCCAGCCAATCGCAGGAACGCCTGCCGAGGCCTATCTCCGTTCACGCGCAATAACCTGCGACCTGCCCGACACGCTCCGATTTCACTCGCGCTGCTTTCACGGGCCATCGAGTAGCGAATTGCCTGCAATGGTCGCACTAGTGTCTGGCGGCGACAGCTTTGCAATCCACCGCACGTTCCTGCGCGCTGATGGCAGCGGGAAGGCGGGTCTGCCCGAAGGTGACAAGATGATGCTGGGCAGCGTGTCCGGCGGAGCGGTCATGTTATCCGATGGTCCGGCCGACCGGCTGGTGATTGCCGAGGGCATTGAAAGCGGACTTTCGCTGCTGTGTGGGCTGCTCACCGAGCCAATGATTGTTGGCGCTGCGCTATCGGCTAACGGGATGCGCAAGCTGCACCTGCCGAAGGGGTCGGGACACATCAAAATTGCCACTGATGGCGATCCGGCTGGACGGGAAGCAGCGAAGGCATTGGCAACGCGGGCGCACGGGCTGGGCTGGAAGGTGTCCATTCTGGATGCTGGCGACGGGCGCGACTTCAACGACATTCTGAAGGGGGTCGCAGCATGAACGCGCCAATCTTTCACGAAACCGAGTTCAAGGTGCGCGACTTTGTCGAACTCAAGATGGCGGCAAAAGCATTGCAGCCGGATGATGCAGACGAAATCGAGGATATTGTCAGTGAGTGCGCGCATTTGAGCGCCATCCAGCGCCGACAGGTATTCGACGCGATCAAGGAAGCCACCGGCATTCCGTTAAGCGTTCTCAATGAGCAATGCCGACAGGAGCAAGCGCCAGAACCTGACCACCTCGACCTTGCTCGCCAAGTCATCGAACTCAAAGGCGCGGAAAATATGATCGCAGCCGAGTCACATATCTGGGGCTGGCAGGACTGCGGTGTCTGGGCTGCTCTGCATGACAGGGCCGTAAAGCAGGACGTGCAGGCGGCGCTGGCAGAAATGCCCAGCCTTGAAGTCATGAGCGGGACCGTCAACGCCGTCACGGACGTTCTGAAGACCGAAGTCTTCAGGCAGGGCCAAGAATTTAACTGCGGCAATCCAGAGGCCGTGAATTGCCTTAACGGGCAAGTCGAACTTGAGGGCGGGCGGTGGCAACTTAAACCACACTGTCGCGAGGATTATCGCACCACACAAATCCCCGTGGCCTATGACCCAGCAGCAACCGCGCCTAAGTTTGAGGCGTTCCTCGACCAGATATTCGTGGATGATTCCGACAAGGCAGAGAAGCGCCAGGCATTGCTGGAACTCATGGGTTACACACTCATGAGCCACGCACGGCACGAAAAGTTTGTCATGCTCATTGGCGCAGGCGCAAACGGCAAAAGCGTGCTGCTGAGCGTCCTGTATGCGCTGTGCGGGTCGGAGAATGTCGCAGGCGTGCAGCCATCCAGCTTCGACAACCGCTTCCAGCGCGCTCACCTGCACATGAAGCTGGCGAATATCGTCACGGAACTGCGCCAAGGCGAGGTGATTGCGGATGCGGAACTTAAGGCAATCACCAGCGGCGAACCTGCAACGGTCGAACACAAGCATAAGGATCCGTTTGTCATGCGGCCGTTCTCGACCTGTTGGTTTGGCACGAACCATATGCCCAGCACGCGGGACTTTTCGGACGCGCTATTCCGGCGCGCAGTCATCATCACATTCAATCGTGTGTTCGCGCCGCATGAGCAAAACCCGCGACTGAAGGATGAACTGCTGTCGGAGTTATCCGGCATCCTTAATCTGGCGCTCAACGCCTACTGCGAGGCAATCCATTTCGGCTTTACGCAACCGTCATCTAGCGAGGACGCGAAGAATGAATGGCGGCTGGAAGCTGACCAAGTGGCAATGTTTGTCGAGGAGGTGTGCCAGCGCGCAAGCCACGCTCAGACCCCAATGAGCGAGGTTTATACCGCTTACACCACATGGGCCGCAGCGAGTGGCATCCACAGAACCGTGACGGTCAGGACGTTGCGCCAGCGCCTGACGAAACTGGGCTTTGGGACGGATAAGGACAGGCGCGCCCGCTACGTCACTGGGCTTGGGTTGCTACCGCCACCGTGACACATGTGACGCTTGTGACACTTTATCCTACTGCTCTTAGACAAGCTGAAAAAAGGTATGGTGGGAGAGTAGTGTTTTTTCTCAGGTCTATTTGCAGTGAGAAAAAGCGTCACAAGCGTCACAAGCGTCACAAGCGTCACCATTCGCGGGAACTTCACGGCTCACCCGCAAGCAGCAAGTGACAGCACCTTCGCGGTGGTGGGCGGTGGTTGGCTGCACGGTGGGAATCAAAAGACCCCGATCGCGGGAGAAAGAAGTGGCGATCGGGGTCTTCTGGTCGAGGAAGGGCGGGTCGCTAAACCCCTCCCCAGAAGGAGAGACTAACTCAAGCGGTTCGATCCGCAAGCGCTATTGTTGCCGGATGGTTGGCTAAAGCGCCGCAATCCGCCTGCACTCGCTCGACCAATAGCCGAAGTCGAACACCTTATCGCCTTCGCTGTCTATCCGCTCCAAGCCTGACTTCGCGGCATTGTCGAGGATGAGGGTTAACTCGCTCAGCAAGGCCAGAGCCTCAGCGTGACGCGGGCCTTCGATCTGGGTCGCGGTGTGGTTGTCATTCATGCCGGCAGGCTAGGGCTGGGCGGCTGAATTGGGGGTTAAGGGTTGCCCTATTCGGTCGATGAATTCGCAGATGACGCTACAATGAATGATGCAAAGGCTAATCTTTCGGTGACAAGAGGTAGAGCGCCCATAGAATGTCTCTCGCCGTCGAAGCCTGCTCGCTTAGCCATAAGGGGTGCGTCTCTATCAAACCTAGTGAATTCATAGGTAAGATACGCAAGTGCACTAGACTCAAAACCATTCCGGTAGCCTGAGACACCGTTTAGGCAACCAGATGTGAAATTTGACACGAGCCGTCTCGCAAACTCAGCGGATTCCGCAGCGCGAACTACCCTAGAGCCGCTAGCGTTTATCTCCGTCTCTAGCCATGCTTGCTCAGCTGGCGAGTTGGTCGGTGCATCCTGCTGAATTGCGCTGCAGTACGCCGCTAATCTTTCTATGAGCGTGTCTCGGCCACCTTTTGAAACAAGATCATCTTGCTTTAGCACAAATTCGAAGAGATTCTTTGCCTCAGTGCTGCGCTCACTTGATTGAGCGGCCAATGGGGCGGAAATGGCGGCGGCGACACATGCCAAACCGAACAGACACTTACCCATAAAGTCCTCGTAAACTCATAATTTAAGAGCAACCTAGCAAGGCTTTGACTTCCAGCAAGCGTTGGTTGAACTAACGAGCGCCCACGTCCACGAACATGGGCAGAAATGTGCCCAGTGCCGCAGCGACCGCAGCCATCGCTGCAACCTTAGCCCAAAATATTGCCCGCTCGCTTATTCTGAGGGCTGTGCGCGAATTAGCGTTGGCGCGCAGTGCTAGTTCTGCTCGCATGACTTGAGCAGCCGATTTTGGCCCAGAATGTGGACTCGTTTCGTTTTCATGCATCCAGCGAGTTAGCGCATCATCACTATACGACTTTACGAAATCTGCCGTTACAATTTGTAGACTCTGGTATGGGATCAATGATCTGCCAGTTGTCTGCGAGTGCTCCCGAAGCCTCAGCCGTTCGGCTTCAAGATCATCATTCAACTGCTCATATGATTTCAGCTTCATAGAGCACTAACCTAAATCAGCCCATCTTGGCGCGCCAGAAGAGGGCATTCATTTGCCACAGGCAATTTCGTTCAGGATCGCAGGTACTTTGACGACTTTTTTCCGTCGAGGGTGATGGGAAGCCCGAACTTCGGGCAGCCTGTGGATTTAGCTGTAGCATTTCACCTGTGCAAAAATACCGCTTCTTGTGCGCGTAATAAAAGCCCGCAAACGCGTGATCGGGCGAATCGCCTCCTGTATATTGCAGGCATGATCGAACAGGTGATCCCGACCAGCTTTTTCACCCGCACGCTAGCGCGATGCGCAGGCTATCCCAGCGCGCAACGCTTCCTGTGTGACGTAGTGCGCCACGATCTGCCTATCCGTGATTCAGGCTCGCGGCTGTGGCGCGACAACCTCTACCGCCGATCTGATCTGGTGAAGGCTCTCGTACTGGGCAAGCTGCGCACGCTGGGCTTCCCAGCCTCAAAGGCAGGACCTTGGCTCAACCAGATCGATCATGATGAGGTCGAACAGGCAATGGCCAAGCTACAGGCTCGCGGCGGCGGCAACCTGTGGCTGGTAATCTCGCCATTGGGCGGCTCGCTGCTGGTGGACCATGCCGCAGCACTCGCGAACGCAGTCAGCGATTTCGAGGAAAGCCTCACCATCGATCTGGCTGGCGCGCTGATCGGGAACCACGAACCACACGAAGAGGAAGCAGCATGACTACTGCAATCTGGGGCCAAGAGTGCGACGCATATCGCGCAAGGATATTCCGGCGACACCTGCGCGAGGCGCTTAACGAGGAAATAGGCCGTGGCAACGTTGAGCGGTTCATGAGGGCGCTGCTCGCTGCCGGAAATCCGCCTACCTTCGAAACCGCTCGGAAGATTTTCGGGATCGCAGACCAAATCGGGAAGAAGTTTTACGCGGTCCACATGAGCGTGTCCGAAGGCGAAACAATCTACGCCGTGCCAAGCGATGAGAAGGCCAGCGGCTACGTTCCGCTTGTCGCCCGAAAACCAGTGCCTGGCATGGAAAACGTGCTCGCCGTCAACGTCAAAGAGATGCTCCCCAATGGAAACTATTATGCAGCACCGTGAATACGGCCACCCAGTAGCAGGCCGCGCTTACACCGATGAGGAAGCGGCCAAATTCATGTTGGCCTTCGAGTCACGGGATTTCGAACGCGAGGAAGTCTGCACGACCGCTATCAGCAACAGCAACTGGATCGCCCGTTCGGAGCCGCTGCCACAAGGCTACACAGCCACCCGTTCACATGGGCGGGATGCATATCAAATTCACCTGCCGCACGGCCACGCGGCAAGGGGGGCTGGCCGTAACCAGCTGCCCATCCTGATCGATGGAATCCAGTCGCGCCAAGTTGGCGTGGCGGACCTCGACCAGTCTGGGAATGGAGCACTCGTGCGCTTCAGTAGGAATGCTGAAGGAGTCGCGGCGCAGAAGCGCTACGCCTCTGGCGAGGATGTTCTCGAAGTGGCCTTCCTTCAGCAATCCACGCGATCGCAGGAAGTCCCTGCAGCCCTAACGCTGAAGACCGTCAATGTCGGACGGGAAACTGGAGATACTATCATGTCCGACGCACAAGAAATGCTGGCACTCGCCCAGCGTCACAATCGGGTCGATATGGCCCACAACGCTATCGCAGCAGGCAAATCGCTCGAATCCTTTCGCAGCGAACTTCTGGAGTCGATTAGCACCACTGCCTTTGGAGGCGCTCCTGCCATCCATACTGGCTCTGAGCGGTCTTTTTCGCTGACTCGGCTCATCAATGCCGAAGTCACGGGCGACTACTCAGAAGCCGGATACGAGCGCGAAATGTGTCAGGAAGCCAAGCGCAACTACGCTGGCAAGGCCAAGGGGATCGTGATCCCGTCTGAGGCGATCTACCAGTCCCGCGCGACCATGCTTACCAGCGGCAATGCCTCTGGTGCGGTTGATACGGTCCTGATGGGGTCGGAGTACATCGACGCTCTGCGTCCGTTCTCGGCCGTTACCGCAGCAGGCGCGACCTTCCTGCGTGGCTTGGCAGCCAACGTAAGCATTCCCAAAAACAATGCGGACGTCTCGGCAAGCTGGGTCGCTGAGGGCGGGGCGATCCCAGAAAGCGACCTCGACATCGACAACGTCACCATGTCGCCTCGCATGCTTGCAGGCAGGGCTTCGTTTACGCGACACCTTCTGGCCACCAGCAATCCCCAGATCGACAACCTCGTTCGGCAGGGCTTGGCCCAGCAGATCGCGAATGGTCTGGACGCGGCTGCACTGGAAGGCTCAGGCGTTGGTGCGATCCCAACGGGTGTTGCCAATCAGGTGGGAATCAACACCTTCCCAACCGCAGGCGGTGGCACGATGACTCATTCTGAAAGCCTCGACGCCTTGGCTGAGATTGCAGCAGCTAACCTCGATACGACCAACGCAGTCTGGATCCTGAATCCGACCGACGCGGCAACGCTCGGCGCTCAGGCGAAGGATTCTGGCTCTGGCATGTTCGTGTACGAGAACGGGCGCATTCTGGGCCGCAGGGCAATCGAGAGCACGCACGCGACCCAAGGCACGGTTTATGTTGGCCTGTGGGAGCACTGCCTCATTGGCATGTGGGGCGGTTTGGACCTTATCATCGACCCGTACACGGGTGGGGCCAATGGCATTGTGAATATCTATGCAAGCCAGCTAGCTGACGTAGCGGTCCGCTACCCGCCTGCGTTCCAAGCAATCACGCTGACCACGCCGTAACGGGCAAAAGAGATTCCTCTGGCGTTGGTTCCGCCAAAGGGGTTCAGAGGGAGCGGGGTGGCCTTAGTGCTGCTCCGCTCTTTCTCGTATCTGCGGTCAAATTGCTGCCAAATTCCAATCCAGCCAAACGGGCCAGCGGGGAAATTCAGCTAACTTATTGAAAAGGTGGTGCCGCTTACGTGACTCGAACACGTGACCCCATCATTACGAATGATGTGCTCTACCAACTGAGCTAAAGCGGCACTCGCGGCGATGCGTCCAGCACCACCTGAAAGTGGAGGCCCGAGCCGGAATCGAACCGGCGTGCAAGGATTTGCAGTCCTCTGCGTAACCACTCCGCCATCGGGCCTCGCCCCGCCCTCGCAGACGGGGAAGCGGCGCCCTAGCGATTCATCGCGGCAATGGCAATCGGATTGATCGCTTTACGCAACGTCAGTCTGGACGCAGGCGCGCAAAAGCGACAGGGACTGTTGGCATGAGCGTGACCCGACTTATCGCCCCGATCACCGGGCAGAACACCACCATAACCCTGCCGGATGCAGCCAACTGGATGCAGGGCCGCACCCTTTATGGCGGTGCCTCGGCCCTGCTGGCCTACACCCAGGCGATCCGCGCGTTTTCCGACCTGCCGCCACTGCGTGCAGCGCAAATCGGATTCGTCGCTCCGGTTGGCGAACGGGTCGAGCTGCATGCCGAGATCGTGCGGCAAGGCCGCAATGTGACCCAGCTGCGCAGCGAGATCCGTTGCGAGGGCCAGCTGGCGCTGACATCGTTCTGGCTGTTCGGCGAGGGGCGCGAGCCCAATGCCGTGCACCCTGCCCCGAGGCCCGAGGATTTTCCGCCACCGCCCGATGAAAGCGAAGCCGTGATGGCTGGCGTTGGACCCAGTTTCATCGCCAAGAATTTCGAACTGCGCCGCGCGCAGGATGTGAGCGGGCCGGGCCTGCCGGTGGTGAGGCGCTGGGCAAGACTGACCGATGCCGATGGGCTAGACCCGATCAGTGAACTGGTGCTGATGGGCGATGTCCTGCCGCCCGGTGCAATGCGCGCGATGCAGCGCCAGGGGCCGATCAGCTCGATCAACTGGAGCTTCAACCTGCTCGATACCGCGCCGCAGACCAGCGGTGGCTGGTGGCTTTCGGAAAATGCCAGCCAGCATGCCGATGAAGGTTATTCGTCTGAACGGCTCAGGTTGTGGAACAGCGATGGCAAGCAGGTGCTCGACGGGCTGCAGTCAGTCGCGGTGTTCGGGTAAGCTTCAAACGTCCTCGAAATTGGGGGCGCGCTTTTCCATCCCCGCCATCACTGCCTCGACCTGGTTGCGCGAGCGCATAATGGCGTGTTGCTCGATGCTTTCTTCCAGCAGGATCGCGTCGGTGCCGCGCTCGACCATGCCTGCGTGAAGCCGCTTGGCCGCGCGGATCGCATGCGGATTCCGATTGGCGATCTCTGTGGCGATTGAGGTGGCCCGCGCAAGGGGATCTTCGTCAACATGCGTCGCCAGCCCCAGCGACTGCGCCTCTGCCCCGGTAAACTCGCGGTTGGTATATACCAGTTCGCGTAGCACATCGTCGCGCACCAGGCCGCGCCAAAGCGCATAGCCGCCCATGTCGGGCACGAGCCCCCACTTAAGCTCCATGATCGACATCCGGGTTTGCGGATGGACCACCCGGATGTCCGCCCCGCTGGCGATCTGCAGTCCGCCGCCGAAGCACACGCCATGCACCGCGGCAATCACCGGAACCGGCAGCTTGCGCCACAGCATGGCCGCCTGTTGCGGGCGGTTGGCATTGCCGTGCGTGCGCTCGGTCAGTTCGGGTTCGTCAGGGCTTGGCGTGCGGGCGAAGTTCGACAGGTCGAGCCCGGCGCAGAATGCACGCCCTTCACCCGACAGGACGACAACACGCAGCCCCTTCATCTTGTGCAAAGCGCGCCCGGATTCGATAATCGCTTCGAACATATCTGGGTCGAGCGCATTGAGCTTGTCCGGGCGCGTAAAGCGGACCTGCGCCACGCCGTCACCGCCAAGATCGATCGAAACTCTTTCCCTGAAGTCCATCGCCATTCCCAATTGTCCAGATCCAAATTGAATTGGGCAAAGACTGGCGCAACTGGCCTACGCTGTCCAGCGCGCTATTCGAGCCTCATGCCCCAGGATTTAGGCGCGCTGGAAGCGAAAGGCGCTGGGGCCGGGCGGCGCGTCGAGGTAATAGCCGCCATCCGGGTGCGTCGCCAGCATCCGGCCGAGCCCGAACCGGTCAAGCTTGCCGCGCACGCGCGCTACATGCACAGCGACGCTGTTGGTTCCCGGCTCCTGCTGGATCCGCCACACCTCGGCCAAAAGCTCGCGGCGCGTCAGGCGTTGCCCCGGGCACTGGGCCAACCGCCACAATAGTTCGAATTCGCGTGGATGCAGGTGCAACCAGCGATCCTCGACCCGGCCATCCCGATGGAAAAGGTCCAGGGTCACATCGCCCGCTTCGATGAAACGCGGAATCATTTTATCGCTGCCCGGCAAAAGCCGGCGTGCATTGACCGAATTCATAGTTTTCCCCCAGCCCGCATAGAATAGACCTTCTCGCGGGTAAAAATCAGGTGATCGAGTAGTTCGATGTCGAGCGCGCGCGCAATCTCGGTCAGGCGGCGGGTTGCGTCGATATCGCTGCGGCTTGGGCGGCAATCGCCCGAGGGATGGTTGTGCGACACGATGATGGCGCGCGCGCCAATCGCCAGCGCCCGGGCAAAGATGTCGCGCAAGCGGACCGGCAGATGCGCGGAATGTCCGCAGGCCATGACACAATCGTCAAGGTAGGTGCGCTCGTGGTCGAGAAAGATGGCATGGAACCGTTCCTCGCCCGCTGCGACAGCCGAAAAGGCATAGTGCAGATGTTCGAACAGGGCGGCAAGCTGCGCTTGCTCCGGACAAGAGCGAAGGGCTCGGCCCGCTGGCATAGCCGCGACATTCATGTCTTGTGCCCGATGGTCGAAAGCACATGAATCCAGCCGTGCGTGCCTACGCCAGGCCGCCAGTCGCGATACCGTCCGAAGCGGCGTCGGCGGCGGGCGTGCAGAAACACACCTCCCGCGAGAATACCGATCTGAAAATAAGACGGGACGCTAACCATGATGACGTACGCGATCGGAGAGATCTGGTCAGCCAATTCGCGCGCCACATGCGCGAGGGTCGCAAGCAGCTGGAATGATGCGATCCACATTGGATATATCCTGTTCGCGTAAAGCGCGATCAAGATGAGCAGCACGCCGGCAAGCAGGTCATTGCTGGCGTGGAAAATATCGACCTGGTGGGTTGAGAAGCTGTTGTCAGTAAGCGCGTGATAGATCGTGTCAGTTACAACGAAGATCGAGATTAGCGTGATCGAAATGGCGCGCTCGGGGCCGCCCCCTTGAATAGCGCGGCGAGACACACTGCCCAGAAGGCAATTCTCTGCGCCTCGTCGCGAAATTCAAGGATTAAGCTAAGCATGATGGATGGTGCACAATTACGCCGAAACGAGCTCGCCGTCGCTAAAAGCTGCCTCTTGGATCTCGGTTGGCACACCCTCATCAAGCCCGCCAACCACACGTGCAACCTTGCTCAGTTCTTCGTGGACTCGCAGAAGGTTGGTCGACATGGCTATCGCTTGCTGCTCAGCTTGCGTTAGTCGCATGAGTGCACGCTGGCCAGTATCCACCCCAACTTCAGGGTTTTGCCGCGCGGCCAGCATCGCCTGCTTGAGCTTGGCAAAGGCAATCATCGATTCATCGGCCAGTGCTTCGGCCTCGCGGATAAGCTTTTTCAGATAACGGGCGTCGGTAACGATACGGTCAGACATGAGAGGTCTCCCGGCCTGCCCGCTCGTCAGGCAGACTGAAGATAATCTTCGGGGACTTGCGCCTTTCCCTGCAGTGCTTCGCTTACCGTCATCGCAGCGGTGACCATGAGAACGATCGCCGCCAGGATGCCGAAGGCAATCCCGACGATTGCCACCAGCCGAAGCAAGACAGCATTGTCGCCGTCGAGCACCCCGGGGACAATCCGCGGCTCTGCCGCCAACTTCCATGGCGCCAGACCACCGAGCGGCATTACGTCGCTCAGCACGATCTCGCCCGGATCGACCCGGGACCCGTATTCAGTTTCAGGTGCCGTGCCCGGCAGCTGATTTTTCCTGTATGCAGATTCACTGAAGGCTTCAGCTGAAGGGCGTTCCCCCTCTTCCAGAGGCACGTCGGTTATGCCGAATTCTTCGCGATAGCATTCGACCAGTTCATTCAGGCTATCGACCTGGTAGTGATTCTTAAGCGCGCGGATATGCTGGTTGATGCGGGTTTCGGATACACCCAGCTCCGATGCGATGACCTTGATCGGCACGCGCCGGTCGATTCGTTCCAGCACGTCCACTTGGCGTTTGGTCATATTTCGCCTTTCGGCGGCCCCCATCAACAGCTCCAGAAATGCAAAGACACGTGGTTATCTAACACACTTGCACCCAGAAGGCTCCGCATTTCTGCGACCCGGAGCTTCGCTTTGTCGATGGCTGATCAGGCAGCCGAGCTGTTGACGCCCAGGCTGGTCAGGTATCGGCGGACATTCCGCGCAGCCTGCCGCAAGCGCTGCTCGTTTTCGACCATGGCGATGCGCACAAAGCCCTCGCCGTTCTCGCCATAGCCTACCCCGGGTGCCACCGCGACCTTGGCTTCGGTGAGCAGCTGCTTCGAGAATTCGAGGCTGCCCATATGCGCCAGTGCAGGCGGAAGCGGTGCCCAGGCGAACATCGATGCTGCCGGCGGGGGAATTTCCCAGCCGGCCCGCCCGAAAGCCTCGACCATCACGTCACGGCGCTTGTGATACAGCTCGCGGTTCCTTTCGACGATATCCTGCGGGCCGTTGAGCGCGGCGCAGGCTGCGGCCTGGATCGGGGTAAAGGCGCCATAATCGAGATAGCTCTTCACCCGGGTCATGGCAGCGATCAGCTTCTGGTTGCCCACCGCAAAGCCCATCCGCCAGCCGGCCATCGAATAGGTTTTCGACATGCTGGTGAACTCGATCGCGACATCCTTTGCGCCTTTGACCTGCATGATCGAAGGGGTGGGATTGCCGTCGAAATAGAGCTCCGAATAGGCAAGGTCGGAAAGGATCCAGACCTTGTTGGCCCGTGCCCAATCTACGAGCCGCTCATAAAACGCCAGGTCGACCACTTCTGCCGTCGGATTGGATGGATAGTTGACCACCAGCACGCTGGGGCGCGGCACCGTAAAGGCCATCGCCTTTTCCAGGCTGAGGAAATAGTTCTCGTCGGGCGTGGTGGGAACCGAGCGGATCGTCGCACCGGCAATTATGAAGCCGAAAGTGTGGATCGGGTAGGACGGGTTTGGCGCCAGTACGACGTCGCCCGGCGCAGTGATGGCGGTAGCAAGGCTGGCCAGCCCTTCCTTCGAGCCCATGGTCACGACCACTTCACGCTCCGGATCGAGCTCGACGCCGAACCGGCGGGCATAGTAATTGGCCTGCGCACGGCGCAGCCCGGGGATGCCCTTTGACTGGGAATAGCCGTGCGCGTCCGGCTTCTGCGCGACCTCGCACAGTTTGTCGATAACATGCTGCGGAGGCGGCAGGTCGGGATTGCCCATGCCCAGATCGATGATGTCCTCGCCCGCGGCCCGCGCCGCCGCACGCATCGCATTCACTTCTGCGATGACATAGGGTGGCAAGCGCTTCATGCGGTAAAATTCGGTATCCATCCGGGTCTTTCCTAAAGGCCGCTGCGAAACTGTGCGGCTTGCTGCATCTGAATCTACGCTAATAGTAGTCGAACTGAAACGCCAATCTCGCTATACCGCATTGCAACATAGATAAAGAGGATCAAACAGCCGATGGCCAAGGACGGCGGCGACCAGTGGGACAATCCGGGTGAGCCCTTCCGGGCATTCTTCGACATGCAAGGCGAAGCGATGCGCGAAATGCTGGGAAGCTTCATGCCAGGCTCCGGGAAGTCCCCTCTATCTGGATTGGCTGACCGTTCCTCGCTTACAGGCGACGCGGGTGAATTTGCCGCTGTCGCGCGCGAAATCCAGTCTATGTGGTTCGAATTCATGGCCGAGCGCAGCCAGGGACAAGGCGAAGGGGCGAACCCCTTCGATCCAGCCCAGTGGCTTACGCTGGCACAAGGCATGGCCAGGCAATTGCCCAAGGCGCCGCTCGATGCCGCGCAGAAGTTCGCCAGTGACAGCATGGAAGTGTGGCAGGGCGTGCTGGGCAGTTTCCTGGGTCGGGCCGGCGGCAAGGACGCTGCCGATGCCGACGCGCTGCCACGCAAGGACCGGCGCTTCGCCGCCGAGGAATGGCGCGCCCACCCCGCCTTTGCGCTGCTGCACCAGACCTATCTGATGATGGCAGAGTATTTTGTCGGCGCGGCCAAGCAGGTCGAAGGCATCGCCCCGGAGAAGCGCAAGCAGCTGGAATTCGCCACCACCGCGCTGGTCGAAGCGATGAGCCCGGACAATTTCATCCTGACCAACCCCGTTGTGCTGAAGCGTACGATCGAGACCAAGGGGCAGAATCTCGTCAAGGGCATGCGCCACCTGATCAATGACCTGAAGCGCGGCCAGCTGACCCATACCGACGCCGAGGCCTTCGAACTGGGCGTCAACCTCGCCGCCACGCCGGGCAAGGTCGTGCACGAAACTCCGCTCTACCAGCTGGTGCAGTATAGCCCTTCGACCGAGCAGGTCTTCGAAATCCCGCTGGTGATCTTCCCGCCGTGGATCAACCGCTTCTACATCCTCGACCTGACGCCCAAGAAAAGCTTCATCAAATGGGCGGTCGATCAGGGTCTGACGGTGTTCGTGGTCAGCTGGAAATCGGCCGACGCGAGCATGAAGGACGTGGTGTGGGACGATTACATCCGCTCCCAGATCGATGCGATCGACACTGTGCGCAATCGGCTCAAGGTGCCCGCAGTGCATACCATCGGTTATTGCGTGGCGGGAACCACACTCGCGGCAACATTGGCAGTGCTGGCGAAACGCGGCGAGGCTGACAAGGTAAAGAGCGCGACTTTCTTCACCGCCCAGGTCGATTTCGAAAAGGCCGGCGACCTCAAGCATTTCATCGACGACGGCCAGCTCGAAATGATCAAGAGCCTGTCGAGCGAAGGCTACCTCGACGGGCGCTATCTGGCGGCTACTTTCAACTCGCTGCGCGGCAAGGACCTGATCTGGAACTATGTCGTCAACAATTACCTGCTCGGCGAAGACTATCCGGCCTTCGACCTGCTGCACTGGAATGGCGATGTCACCAACCTGCCGAGCAAGTGGCACGCCGACTATTTGCGCGACCTCTATCGCGACAACAAGCTGGTGGTGCCCAACGCGCTGAGCGCGGATGGCACGCCGATCGACCTGTCGCTGGTGGAAACGCCCAGCTACGTACAGGCCGGGCGCGAGGACCATATTGCGCCCGCGGAAAGCGTGTGGAAGATCACCGAGCACTTCAAGGGGCAGCTGACTTTTCTGCTCGCCGGGTCAGGCCATATTGCCGGGGTGGTAAACCCGCCCGCTGCCGGCAAATACCAGTACTGGACTGGCGACAGCGAGGCCTGCTCGCTCAAGGAGTTCGTCGCCGGCGCTACCGAGCATCCGGGCAGTTGGTGGCCGCACTGGATCGAATGGCTGGAAGCGCAGGATGCAAAGCGGGTGCCCGCATCAGGCAAGCGCAAGCCCGGTGGAAAAGGGGATAAGGTGATCGAAGACGCCCCAGGCCGCTATGTGAAAACTCGCTAAGTACATACAGCTGAACCGTTTTCCGGTTTTTTGTGCACTGCACAAAAAATCCTTGACTTCGCTGGTGCAATGCCTATTTTGTGCACTGCAACATAAAGCGAGGTTCCCATGGCCGAACAAGCCAAAGCAAAGATCGATGCCGCTGCAGAGAAGGCATATGCCGAAGCAGCCGCAAAGAAGACCGTCAGCGAGACGGCGGTTGAAGAGGCAATTGCCACCGATGCCCCCAAGGCACCGGTCAAGGTTGCTGCTGTCAAGAAGGCGGTGAAGGCTCCGGCCAAGAAGACGACCGCCAAGAAGGCTGCTCCCAAAAAGGCAGCCGTGAAGAAGACCGTCACCAAGAAGGCGGCTCCGAAAAAGGTAGCAGCCAAGAAGGCCGCACCGAAGAAGACCGCCAAGGCCGCCGCGAAAACCGCAGCGCCCGCCAACCCCTTCATCCAAGTTAAGGACAAGATCATGGCCACTGCCAAGACCACCGATTTCACCGCAACCGCCAAGGAATTCCTGGCTGACGCACAGACCCGCGCCAAGACCGCTTTCGCCAAGACCGGCGAACTCGCCTCGGAAGTGACTGAATTCAACAAGGGCAATCTCGAAGCCGTCGTTGAGTCGGGCAAGATCTTCTTCAACGGCGTGCAGAGCATGGGCCGTGAGCAGGTTGAAGCGACCAAGACCGTCGTCGAAACCGTCACCGCAGACTTCAAGAAGATGGCTGCCGTCAAGTCGCCGACCGAACTCGTCCAGCTGCAGGGCGAACTCGCCCGCCGCAACTTCGACGCTGCCGTGTCGTTCGGTTCGAAGAACACCGAAGCGCTGGTGAAGCTCTACAACGAAGCCTTCGCGCCGATTTCGAGCCGCATGAGCCTGGCTGCAGAGAAGATCAAGAAGGCCGCCTAGGCCTTCTGGAAATTCCAGAGTTCTGACCGGGTACTCTCTCCTCTCCCTCACCCGGCAGAAACACCAGGGCCGGTTGGACCAAGCGTCCAGCCGGCCCTTTTCGTTGTGCGCAGCGCCCCGGGAACCCGATTGCTTTTGCACGAGTTCGGATTGCATTAACCCGATTGCGCCAAAGCCGATGCGCTCTGACCTTGCGATTCAGCCGGGGCTTACGATATTGCACCTGCCAATGAACACCGACCTCACTTTCCTCCGCGCCCAAGACCAGCGCCGCCTGCCCGCCATCGCTATGGCCGAGGGCACTGACGGGGATTCGGGTTCGGAAAACGAAGTCGGCATTGCCACCAAGGCCAAGACCCGGCCCAAGAAGCCGAGCCAGTACAAGGTGCTGATGCTCAATGACGATTACACCCCGATGGAATTTGTCGTGATAGTGCTCAAGCGGTTCTTCGCGATGGATCTTGAGCAGGCCACCCGCGTCATGCTGCATGTGCACCAGCGCGGGGTGGGGGTATGCGGCATCTTCCCCTACGAAGTGGCGGAAACCAAGGTGAACCAGGTGATGGATTTTGCCCGGCAGAACCAGCACCCGCTGCAATGCACGCTGGAGAAGGCATAATATCCGCCTTTCGCGCGTGAGGGCATGACCGCGCCGGATTTTCGCGCTAGGGATTGCCTGACCCGATAACAGCAAGCGATTTTCCGGCGAGACAAGTGCTCAAGTTCCTGCCCAGCATAGACCGGTATATCCTGCGCCTGGTGGTGTTTCCGATGTTGGGCGTGTTTGCGCTCGCCGCGTCGCTGCTGACGCTCGAAAAACTGTCGCGACTGCTTGATTTCGTTGCGGTCGAAGGCGGGCCCGTTTCCGTCGTCTTCAAGATGCTCGGGGCCTTGATCCCGGAATATGCCAGCCTGGCGATCCCGCTCGGCTTGTTGCTGGGTATCTTGCTCGCCTTCCGCAAGCTGGCGACCACCAGCGAACTTGACGTGCTGCGGGCGGTCGGGCTGGGTTACACCCGGCTGCTGCGCATGCCCTATCTCATCACGCTGGTGCTGATTGGCGTGAACGTGGCGCTGGTATTCTATGTCCAGCCGATTAGCCGTTATTACTACGAGCAGATGGAATATGAGCTGCGTTCGGGCGCGCTGGGCGCGTCGATCAAGGTTGGCGAGTTCACCACGCTCAAGGACCGGATGGCGCTGCGGATCGAGGAAAGCGAAGACGAGGGCCGACGGTTGAAAGGGATCTTTGCCCGCGTTTCGAATTCGCAAGGGCAGGTGCTTTCCATCTCGGCGCGCGAAGGCGCTTTCATGGCGACCAGCGACAGCCCGGACACGATTATCCTGCGGCTGACCGATGGCACGATCGTGCAGGACACCGGCAACAACACGCCGCGCGTGCTGAGTTTTACCCGGCACGATCTGCCGATCGACCTGCCGCGGATCGAGGAATTCCGCGAACGCGGCGATGCCGAGCGCGAATATATCCTGCCTGAATTGCTGCGGATCGGCTGGAGCGACACCCAGCCGGAAACCAAGCGCGATGCCAGCCAGGCGAGCTTCAATTTCCGCCTGGTGGAAGTGGTGATGATGCTGCTTTTGCCGCTGCTGGCAGTGGCGCTGGCGATCCCGCCAAAACGATCGACCAGCGCGTTGGGCGTGTTCGTGTCGATCATCATGGTCGTCTCCTATCACAAGGTGAACCAATATGGCGAAGACATCGCCTCTTTGGGCCGGGTCGATCCGATTGTGGCCTTGTGGGGACCGTTCGTGATCTTCGCCGCACTGATCGTGTGGATGTATTACCGGGTTGCCTATGTGCCCGGCGGGCAGGCTATCGGCGCGCTGGAAACGCTCGCCTCCAAACTTGGCAAGCGTTTGCGCAAGCTGTTCAAGCGGCGCCAGCCGCGTCATGCCGCCTTGCTAGAAGCTTCACCGGCGGAATAGGGCAGACAGCGGATGCAGCTTGAATTCTTCCCTTCGCGCACGCTCACTTTCTATCTGGCGCGGTTGTTTGCCGTGCGGATCATCGCCGTGCTGGTGATGCTGGTGCTGGTGCTGATGATGCTGGACCTGCTGTCAAAGAGCGGGGACATATTGGCGATGCCGGGCAACGGCCAGGCCCAGCTGGTGACCTATGCCTCGCTGCGCATTCCGCAGCTGGTGCAGAGCTTCCTGCCCTATTCGGTGCTGCTGGCGACGATCCTCACGCTGATCACGCTCAACCAGAACAGCGAGGTTATCGCGATGAAGGCGGCGGGCCTGTCCGCGCATCAGGTGCTGGCGCCACTGCTGGTGACCGCGCTCGCGTTTTCGGCTGTGAGCTTTGTCTTCAACGAGCGTGTGGTGACCCGAGCCACAGCCACGCTTAAGGCATGGGAATCTGCGGATTATGGCCCGATCCCGGAAGAGTCGGGTGTGCGTGCCAATGTCTACCTGACGGACGGGATCAGTGTGCTCACCGCGGCCAGCATGACGGGATCGGGCAGCAACATCCGCATGCGCGACGTCACCTGGTACCAGCGCAGCGAAGGGGGCATGATCCTGAACCAAGTACGTGCTGCAAGCGCCACCTATGCTGCGCCGGGCTGGCGGCTCGAGAATGCCGAACAGTTCGATGTCGGCACGGCCCAGACCGCACAGAAGAGCACGCTTGTCGTTGGCCGCGAGCTGACGCCGGACAAGATCGAGATGGACACGGTCGACCCGGAAACACAGCCGTTCTGGGAGCTGTCGCAATCGATCGAAGCCTATGAAGCGGTCGGCCGCCGCACCGCCGAACTGCGCGCCAAATGGTGGCACAAGCTGTCAGGCCCATTGTCAGCCTTCCTGATGCCGCTTTTGGGGGCGATCGCCGCCTTCGGCCTGGCGCGT
Source organism: Altererythrobacter sp. BO-6 (assembly GCF_011047315.1). Classification (NCBI taxonomy): domain Bacteria; kingdom Pseudomonadati; phylum Pseudomonadota; class Alphaproteobacteria; order Sphingomonadales; family Erythrobacteraceae; genus Altererythrobacter; species Altererythrobacter sp. BO-6. The sequence continues at coordinate 1,293,479 of NZ_CP049259.1, forward strand.
TCGGGCCAGCTGTTCCTGCGCGCGATCATCGGCATGGCGCTGGGCTTTGCCTATTTCGTGATCGACAATGCCGCGCTGTCGATGGGAAATTTCGGCGGCTATCCGCCCTTCCTCGCGGCGTGGGGACCGTTCCTGCTGTTCCTGCTGGTCGGTGAGACGGTGCTGATCCGCACCGAGGAATAGCGCTTATGCCGTAGGCCGCTGGCCCATCGTGCTGCGCGCTATACGCGCCACCAGTTCCATCATGCCCTTGTGGTTCGCCCCGTCATAGGTCGATTGCGTGCCGAGCTCGGCCTTGAGCCGCCGGTGTGCTTCGGGCAGGTCGTGATAGGGCATGGACGGCATCAGGTGATGCAGCGCGTGATAGCGCAGGCCCACCGGGGCCCAGATTTCCGCCACCAGCCCGGGCGGCGGCACATTGACGCTGTCAAGGAATTGCGCGGTTACCGTCATCGGTTCGCCATCGTTCTCCCACAAATGCGCGACCAGCGTACGCAGTTGGTTGAGTACTGCGGTAAGCGAGACGATTGCGAGCGCGATCAGCAGCGGGCGCCAGCCGATGAATTGGGTGCTGGCGAGTACCGCCCAAGCCCACACGAACCCGCCCAGTTCCTGCCAGTACACGCGCTTGGCCAGTACACCTTCGGGCGGCTTGCGGCGGAATTCGGGGTTGATCATCAGCGCAGAGGCCTGTTCCCAAACCAGTTTCCTGAGCGGCGGGATCACGACCCCCAGCGGCACCAGCACGGCAAAGCGCAGGATCAGGCCAACCGGCGCCAGCAGCGCGATAAGCACGAAGGCCGGCAGGCTCCATGGTTTCATCAACGCTAGGGGAAGGTATTCGGGATCCTCTGCTGTGCCATATTGCGTGCGCTTGTGATGCAACGTGTGCACACCTTCATACATGAAGCTGGGCACTAGCATCGGGATGCCGACGAGCAGGTTCCACGCCGTGCGAAAGCCGGGCAAGGCGTCGCGGTGAATGTGCGTCAGTTCATGGATGAACATCAGCGCGCGATAGAGCGCGAGTGCGGAAACGATCCCCAGCACCACTGCCAGCGTGATATTATCGGTCAGTATCGCGCCTGCCATGGCACCATAGCCCAGGCCTGCCGAAAGCAGCATGTCGGGCCAATACCACGCCGCGCGGGCTTGCCCCAGGTCCTTGGTCGCATCGCGGGCGACCCGCAGCATGTCCTTGTCATCGCTATCGATGAACTGGGCACGCGTCGCCGGCGCCCTCAAAGCGCTCGATGCAGCGGCGGGATTTAGCGTCTGTTCCATCATAAAATCTCTGACTGGACCGCGCCCTTACCCCATAACGGCGGACGAGGACAAATGCGATGTGTTGGCAAGAGTGATCGAATGGCTTGCTTAAGCCGCGTTCTCCCACCACACATTGACCCAACTCAATCTGAACGGAACAAGCGAGTGAGCGCGACAGAGATAGTAATCGAGCCAGCAACGGGCAAGAAAGGACGCGCTGCATTTGTCGACCTGGGCCGCAGCTTTGCCGCGCGCGAACCGCATTCGGTGCCGCAGCTGCGCAGCGAGCTGATCGAATTGATAGACCCGGACAGGAACCCCTTTTTCGGGCATGGCCGGGCGGAATTCCTTGTCGCCCGCCGCGGCAACCAGCCAGTGGGACGGATCTCCGCACATATCGACGAACTGGCGCTGCAAATGCCGGCCGGCCAGGGCTTTGGCCCCGGTACCGGCATGTTCGGCTATTTCGACGCGGAGGACGAGGCGGCCGCACATGCCCTGCTTCAAGCAGCCGAGCAATCGCTACGCAGTCAGGGCATGACCCGCGTAGTGGGGCCGATCTCGTTGTCGGTCTGGGAAGAGCCGGGCCTGCTCGTGCGCGGGCAAGACCACGCCCCGATGATCATGATGGGCCATCACCCGGCGCACTATCGCGGCTGGATCGAAAGCTATGGCTTTATCCCTGCCAAGACGCTGCTGACCTATGATCTGGATGTGACCAAAGAGTTTCCCCCGCTGATCCAGCGGATCGTGAAGTCAGGCGAGCGCAACGAGCGCATCCGCGTGCGTCCGGTCGACAAAAGCCGCTGGGACGAGGAAGTCGCTGTGGTGCTTGAAATCCTCAACGATGCATGGTCGAAGAACTGGGGTTTCGTACCTTTTACGCCGGAAGAAGTGGCCTATGCCGGCAAGAAGCTGCGCCCGATCATATTCGAACCGCTCAACATGATCGCCGAACTTGATGGCGAGCCAGTCGCCTTCATGCTGACTTTCCCTGACATCAACCAGGTTTTGAAGCGGATCGATGGCAAACTTTTCCCGTTCGGCTGGTTCCACCTGCTGCGCTGGCTGCGCTTCCCCAAGGGCGCGGGAATGCGGGTGCCACTGATGGGCGTGAAGAAGGAGTTGCACAATTCCAGGGTCGCCAGCCAGCTTGCCTTCATGATGATCAGCCAGATCCGCGACAAGGCCGACGAACTATACGGCTCGAAGCGGGGCGAGATCGGCTGGATCCTTGATGACAACCAGGGCATGGTCGCTATCGCCGACGCGATCGAGAGCAGGATCAACCGCGAATATATCGTCTTCGAGAAAGCACTCGGATAAAAAAAGGCCTCCGCTTTTGAGGGCGGAGGCCTTCGGGATCGTATCACCAGCCGCTTGGACGGGAGGGGGGTCTCGGCGGTGATATTTCGGAAATGTCCGAAACCGGCGGCGGTTCCCCGTGCAGCGAAAAAATTTTCCAAAAGGTCCTGCCGTCTGCTTGCCGTGGGCCGGCAGCCATGGACAAAGCCCCTCACTTTGCTATCCGGCCTGCGCGGTGGAACGCATTCCTGCCCAATCCGTTGGGGAATTTGTATGTCACGGGAAGGCTCACAATGTCATTAAGCGCACAAGTTGCTGCCCATCTCCCTTACTTGCGGCGGTATGCCCGCGCCCTGACAGGATCACAGGCCAGCGGCGACAATTTCGTGCGCGCCACGCTGGAAGCGGCACTGGCCAATGAGGAGCTCAAGGCCAGCCTCGCTGGTGGTCGCGTGCCGCTATACCGGGCCTTTACCGCGCTATGGTCCTCCGCCACTGCCGAAACACGGCAAGGCAGCGAAAGCCAAACCGGGCGTGAAGGGGCAGCGCAGGCGGTGCTGGGCGCTGTCACACCGCTCAACCGGCAGGCCCTGTTGCTAACCACGCTCGAAGGTTTCAGCCCGGCCCAGGCGGGGCAAATCCTTGGCATCGACGCCGCCGAGGCAGAGCGCCTTGCCGCTGACGCCATTGCCGAGATCGAGCGCGAAGCGGCTACCAGCGTGCTGATCATTGAAGATGAACCGCTGATCTCGATGCAGCTTGAAGATCTGGTTGTTTCACTGGGGCACGAGGTTTTCGCCACAGCCGCAACGCGCACGCAGGCCAGGGAGGCCGTTGCCAGCGCAATGCCCGGTCTGGTCCTCGCCGATATACAACTGGCCGACGGCTCATCAGGGCTCGACGCAGTCGACTGACATCCTGGCGATCGCCGACGTGCCGGTGATCTTCATCACCGCTTACCCCGAGCGGCTGCTTACCGGCGACCGGCCCGAACCGACCTATCTCGTCACCAAGCCGTTCCAGGAACGTACCGTGGGCACGACGATTAGCCAGGCGCTGTTCTTCCGGTCAAACGCTGTGGCCTAGTCCGCAA